>CAYXNK010000169.1:0-4729 GCA_964466395.1 uncultured Oscillospiraceae bacterium
GCGGGCGGTGTCATGGAAGCTCTGCTCCGGCACCACCACAAAGGCCGAGGCCGGCTGGCCGTGCAGGTCAATCCGCTGCCAAATCAGGTCGTAGGCGATGTTGGTGCGGGGGTTCATAATGCGGAATACGCCGTTTTGTGCCGTTGCCTCCCCCATCTCCTCCACAGCACTCTTGGCCGTCTGGGCGTTGGGCAGCATGTCAGAGGCATAGACAATACCCTCGCCCTCCGTGGCAAGCATCACCTGCCCCCGGTAGATGCTCTCCATCCGGGATGCAGCTGTAACAGCATCCACCGGCGCGTCATCAAACTGCTCCCGGATAGCCTTTTGGGTGGAGGACACAAACCAAGCCTCATAGGCAGGCTCCAACCAGGTGCCCATGCAAAGGGTGAGCACCAGGAAAATCAGGCATAAAAAGGCCATAAAGCCCAGCCAAATTTTAATTGCGATTTTGATCATTCCTCAGCTCCCCTTCCGCTGCCTGATCTAAGGCTCAAACTTATAGCCGCTGCCCCAAACCGTTACGATAAATTTGCGGTATGCGCCGAGATTTTCCCGCAAGCTCTTAATATGCGTATCAACGGTACGGATATCGCCATAATAGTCATAGCCCCAAATGGCATTTAAGAGCTTTTCCCGCGTGAACACCTTCCGGGGATGGCGGATAAAAAAGGCCAAAAGTTCAAACTCCTTGGGCTTTAAGGCAGTCCGCTTGCCATCCACCAGCATATCGTGAGAATCCAGGTTAACGTTCAGCCCCTCGTGCTCAAAAACCCTGGCGGAGGTGGAGTTTTCACTGCGGCGGAGGAACACGCGAATGCGCATGAGTAGCTCCCGGGGACTGAAGGGCTTGACGATATAGTCGTCGGCGCCCAGTTCAAAGCCGAAGAGCTTGTCCCGTTCCTCGCCCCGGGCAGTGAGGATAATCACAGGAATATCGGAGACCCGGCGAATTTCCCGAAGGGTTGCCCAACCGTCCAAGTTCGGCATCATCACGTCCAGCACCGCAAGAGAAATTTCTTCCTTCTCCATGATAGTCAGCGCCTCTGCTCCATCGGAAGCTTCCAAAAACACCAAATCTTCCTTCTGCGCATATTCCTGAATCATTTTTCTAATCATAGGCTCATCGTCAATCAGGAGCACCTTGTGCATTCAAATATGCCTCCTTTGGCTTCTCTCTTTCATCCGGCTTCTCCGGCGCGGGGGTTTGTTGCAAAATGAGTCTGTTTGCACACAGACAGTATAACACATTTTCACCGGATGAACAGGGCCTTGCACGCTCACCTCGGTTGACCGCCTTGCCCTCCGTTTCGTCTTTGTGATAAAAATGACACAAAAACTCCAAACGCTTCTCACAATTTAAACACATTTATACTGTACTTTGTAAGTAGGAAAGCTGTTAATTAATTTACGAACAAGGAGTGCTTCCTCATGTCAAGCCTTTCTCGCGGCTTCTGGCAGCTGGCAGACCCTAAGATATGGGTGGCCTCCACGGTGCCAATGGTCGTTGCCCTTGCCTTTACCCTCTCTGCCCGACGGCCCGGAGGAATCCTATACTTTTTCCTGTCGGTTCTTGCCGTTTACTGTGTGGAAATTGCCAAAAACGCCTTAAACGAGGTGGTGGACTACCTCTCCGGCGCCGACCGCTTTGTGGACGAGGCCCATAGAACCCCCTTCTCCGGCGGAAAGAAAACCATCGTCTCCGGTCTTTTAACCACGAAGCAGGCGGGCATTATTGCCGCTGTTTGCTATGGACTCTGCGGCGCAATCGGCCTTATCATCCTGATTTTCCACGACTTCGCCTTGATTGTCCCCGGGATGCTGGGCGTTGTTCTCTCCATTTTGTACAGCCTGCCGCCCTTCCGTTTATGTTATCGGGGGCTGGGCGAAATCACCGTGGGCTTCACCTTCGGCCCCGTTCTGATGGCGGGTATTGCCATGGTGGTCAGCGGTGAAATTCCGGCGGCCGTGTTCTTTTCCTCTGCGGGTATCGGTTTTTTAATCGCCAACGTGCTCTGGATTAACGAATACCCCGATTATGAGGCAGACCTGGCCGCAAACAAGCAAAACGGCGTGGTGCGTATGGGAAAGCAGCGGGCATGGATCGTTCACGGGCTCCTCTATCTTCTGGCCTACCTGAGTTTTCTCGCTGCTGCTATCCTGCTCCATCCGGGCTTCCTGCTCCCCTTGTTAACAGCGCCTCTGGCGTTCCGGGGTGTGAAAAACGCCAAGGAAAACTTCGATGACATTCCGAAGCTTTTAGATTCCAATAAGACTATGATTATGGTCTATCAGGCCACCGCCCTTCTGCTGATTGGCGCCGCCGCTCTCTCCCACTTTCTTCCCATGTAAGCGCAGCCGCCCCTTTCGTTCCACTTCACTTTATTGGTTACGGGTTCGCACCCGTGGACATAAAAAACCAACAACCATTTTCTTAGGAGGATTCATTATGAAACGCATTCTGTCTCTAGCTCTTGTTCTGGTGCTCGTCTTATCCATGGCGGCCTGTGCCCCCAAGGCTCCGGCTCCCACAACCCCCGAACAGCCCTCTGCTCCCGCTGCGCCTTCCACCCCCGCTGAAAGCGAAGGCCTAAAGGACGGCAGCTACAAGGCACAGTCCCTTGGCTTTGATAAGAGCGGCTACAAGTATTTCGTTGAGCTGACCGTCGAAGGCGGAAAGATCACCGCCGTCAACTGCGACGCCGTTGACACCGAAAACGTCCTGAAGAGCGCCCTCTCCAAGGAGGGCAAGTACGACATGAAGAACGAGGGCGGCTTAAAGTGGCACGAGCAGGCAGAAGCCTATGCCGCAAAGCTCCTTGAGGTTCAAGATCCCGCCGCTATCCCTCTGAACACAGACGGCAAGACCGACGCCATCACTGGCGTTTCCGTCACTGTTAGTGAGTTCTCCACGCTCGCAGAACGTGCTCTGAATCAGGCCAAGGGCCTGCCGCAGGGTTCCCTGAAGGACGGCGAATACACCGAGGCCTCCGCAGACTTCGATGAGAAGTCCGGCTACAAGGACAGCGTCACTATTAAGGTTGAGGACGGTCTGATTGTTTCCGCCAACTGGGACGCCACCCACAAAGACGGCGGCGACACCAAGAAGGCACGTTCCGTCTCCGGTGAGTATGACATGATGAACGAGGGCAGCTTAAAGTGGCACGAGCAGGCAGAGGCCATGGAAAATGCCCTGCTCTACTTCCAGGACGCCACTAAAATCGCCCTTTCCAGCGAGGGTACACCCGACGCCGTTTCCGGTGTCTCCATTCATGTGAACGCCTTTGTTGAACTGGCTGCCAAGGCCATCAACGCAGCGAAGTAGTTCATTTCCGCCAAACAGGATGCGGGTGTTCCCTTTCAAAGGAGCCCCGTATTCTGTTTCCGGCTTTCCCTGTGCCGGCTTATTCCACCGGGTAAAGCGTCAGCCCACTTGAGATTTGAACTGTGCCATCCTTCGTGATAAACACAGCCTCCACCCCTGGCAAACGCTCAATCAGCGCCAGCCCCTCCTCAAGCCCCAGGGCAAACACAGTTGTGGAAATCCCGTCTCCGTCCACCGAGAGATCGGACACGATGGTGACAGCGCTCAACTCGCTTTCCACGGGATAGCCGGTTTCTGTGTTGAGAATGTGGTGGTAGAGCGTTCCGTCCAGGACGAAGTAGCGCTCATATATTCCCGAGGTCACAACGGATTTATTCTGCACATAGAGGTTGCCGATGATCTCGTTGCCCCGTTCTTTAAAGGGCGACTGCACCCCAATCCGCCATTCGTTGCCGTCGGGCTTTGTGCCCAGGGCATAGATATTGCCGCCAAGGTCAATGATGGCGCTTTTCACACCCTGCTCCCGCAGATAGTCCGCCATGCGGTCTGCGATATAACCCTTTGCAATCGCACCCAGCTCAATTTCCATATCCCCGTCTTTCAGTTGGATGGTCTTTCCGTCCACATGCACCTTTTTGTAGTCAATCAGCGCCACAGCCCGCTCCAAGGCGGAGACCTCCGGCAGAGCCGGCGCATCGGTTTTGAAATTCCAGAGAATGCTGGCCGGCGCAACGGAGATATCAAACCTCCCCCCGCTCAGGTCTCCGTAATACAGCCCCCGTGCAATCAGCTCAACGGTTCTGATATCCACCTCCACCGAAGCACCCTTTGCCGTGTTAATCCGGTCAATATCGCTGCCCTCTATGGTTCTGCTCAGAAGTTTCTCATATTCTGAGGCCAGCGCCAGGCAGTTTTTTAAGATTTCCTCATCTTTGCTATCATAAATCGCCACGGATACAATGGTATCCAGCGCAAAAACTGAGTCTCTGAGCGGCTCCGTCTGCACCGGCGCTTTATCTTTACAGCCTGCCAGCACAAGGCCCAAGGCCAGCGCAAGAAGGCAAACATGTTTTTGAGTTTTCATGGTATTCTCCCGGTATTTTAAGTTCTGTCGGGCTTTTTCCCGGCATTCAGACAGGTTTTCACTGTCTTTCGGCATATTATACTGGTTTCCATTTATTTTTACAACATGATTTTTACGTGTCCTCCATGCGGGACACGATTCTAACTAGAACATAAGCGCATGGAGAAATGGCGGATCATTGTGAAAAAACGAATTATCATTCTCGGCGGCGGCTACGGCGGCGTGCTGGCCGCGAAAAAGCTGGAAAAAAAACTGAAGAAAAACGATGATGTGGAAATCTTGCTCATCGACCGCCGTCCCTTCCACACCATGCTCACAGA
>CAYXNK010000170.1:0-4700 GCA_964466395.1 uncultured Oscillospiraceae bacterium
GAGAATCCGGCAAGGCCGGAAATCATGACCACAACGAGGACGAGAGATAGGATTCTTCTAAAGGATTGGCTTTTCATTTTTATTTCCTCCTCTAAGTAATAGGTTCTATTGGTTCTATCCGATTTGTTTACTGTTGAGTGCTGCTGCGTGGGTCAGGGCGCTGTCCAGGAGCATGATTAGCTCTAGGGCGCTGCGGAAGGTTTGTTCCTGTCTGCTTTCGGTCCAGGTGACGATTCCCTGCCAGCTTGTGTTTTGCCGGAACAGGATTTTCAGCCGGAAGCTGGCCAAGGTCCCACAGGAGGGCTTTCCAACCTCCGCTGTGTCTGTCTGCAGACTGCAGGGAAGGGTTTCGGGTGTAGCAAAGCTCTTGCAGCCGAGCTGTGCATCGGGGAAGCTCTGATTCTCCAGGATTTTTTCAAGTAACAGGAGCAGCTGCATCAGGTTTGCGAAGGAGGCCTCCTCCCCTTTACAGCCATGCCAGAGCCTTCCTACAACCGACTTTTCCACATAGGAGTCTACGCCGATAAATATCATTTGCTCTGCGATTCGCCTGTTTTGCTTCATTTCAATTCCCAACCGCCTTCTTGCGTTCTACCGGATTCCCGGTTTTTTCTTTTTGTTGTCCCAAGTTTATCTCTTTCCGGTTTCAAATCGGTTACATATGCGTGTTCTCATCAAATTTTTAATATTGTAACTGTTTTGTTTCTCTTTTTCACAAAAAAAGCGGCGCAGAGGTCTTCTCTGCGCCGCTGGGTTATGCTTATGTATTTTATTTGAGCTCTGTGTCCTGGGAAACATCTTGGAGGCTGTAATAGATTTCCACAGGGGAGCCGGGATATTTTCTGCGGAATTTATCCAAAATTCGTTCCATCACCATCTTGCCGTTTTCACGGCTTGCCGAGGGCAGCAGGATGATATATTGAGAGATGCTGTATCGGGCATAGATGTCCCCGCTGCGCAGGGCCTCCTGGATGCTCTCGGAGAGCTGCTTCATCGCCGTGTCTCTGGCTTTTTTTGACAGGGCATCGCCGTTTTTGCCCTCCAGGCAGAGCAGGCAGACCTGAACCGTCGCCCCGCTTCGGGTGGCTGAGCGCTGCTCCAGCCTGTAGATGTCCTTGAAGAATTCATATTCGCAGTAGAAGGCGCCCTTGCGCTCCCCCTCCTCCAGCATCTGGCTTTTAATGTTTTGGAGGTTTGTCTCCACCCCCTGCTCGGTCTGGGATATCCTTTTATACAAGGCCTGGAGATTTTTCGAGGGCGTGACGCCGAACTCATTATAAAACAATTTCGTCATGCTGTCATACTGGGCCTTGGCCAATGCCAGCTGGTTTGACTCGGCGAGTGCGAGGATTAGGTAGTAATACAGCCGTTCCTCATATTGATCAATGGAGATTGCGCTTTGGGCCAGGGAGATGACCTCGGTGTGCTGCCCCCGCTCCATAAGCTCTTCCAGGGCTGAGACCACGGCGTTCATATATAAATAGCGGTAATATGCCGACTGGGAGACTGTCCAGGTGTCGTCTGCCGAGCTGGGCAGAAAGTCCCCCCGATAGAGGTCGATGGCGCGAAGCCAGAGCGAGAGGCGAAGTTCCCTGTCCTCCTCCTGCGCGGAGGCTTGGGCAATGAGGTCCGAAAACTCCTCAACATCCAGCTGGATTGGAACCTTCGGGTTCCAGGTATAGCCGCCGGCGCTCTGCAAAATCAGCTCCTGCCCGGGGTAGCCCAGTGCCTTTAAGGCAACGCGGGTTCTGTGAATCAGGGTTTTCAGCGCGCTTAGGGGCTGGTCGCTCTTGTCGTTGGGGTATAGAAGCTCGATTAGCTCGGCCTGCGCCACGCTTCTCGTCCGGTGGGCGAGAAGATATTCCAAGAGTGTCCAGATGCGCTTGGAGCGAAGGCTCTCGCCGTCCAGTCGGCTCCCCTCAAATTCAAGACTGCAGCCGCCAAGCATCTTGACATATATGTGCTCTGTGCTCTCCATGGCAGCGCCCCCTCTATTACAAGTTTACAAAACAGTTCTTAAAGAAGTATAACACACTCGCGAGTTCGCCGTCCAGAGCATAAAGAAAACTTTATAGTTTTTTCTTGTTTTTTTCTTGTTTCCTTGGTTTTTGTCGACTGGACTGTCATTGTTTTATTCTTTTCGTAATTTTTTAAGCTGAACAGGGGTTTTTGGGCGGCCCTGCCCTTGCAATTTTTGAGATATTCTGTATAATTGATTATGGAAAGATGTCAACATTTTTACAGGCCTGCCCTGTTTTTCTTGTTTGCCAAAGGAGGCTTCTTATGTCAATTCTAAAAAAAGCGCCTTATTATCTCTTGATTCTGGCTTTGAGCCTTTCGCTCTTTGCCGGCTGCGCGCCCTTGGGCAGCGCAGAAGATACGCTCACGCCTGTTGAAACCGACCTGGACTTCTCTGTTGTCGGCGAGGCAATTCCTCTGGCGGCGGGCGTCCCCGCCAGTGAGCTTGAGGGCCTTTCGGCCGTGGCCTCCGGAACCAATACCCAGTCAAACGCCAAAGCGGCTCTGGACTATTCCAACACGGCAGACGGCTATATCATGCTCAAATACCTGGGTCAGAACCCCAAGGTCAAAACACAGATTACCGGCCCCAGCGGCGTCACCTACACCTATGACCAAAGCCTCACCGGGGAGTTTGACGTCTATGTCCTGTCTGACGGCAGCGGCAGCTACAAGGTCGCAGTTTTTGAAAACACCAGCGGTACCCGCTATGCCCAGGCCTTTTCCTTCACCTTCCAGGTGGCGCTGAAGGACGAGTTTGCCCCCTTCCTGCGCTCCAACAAATATGTCAACTACTCCTCCGCCAGTCAGGTCGTTACCCTTGCCGCCGAATTGACCAAAGACAAGGAAGCCACAAATGACAAGATTAAGGCCGTTTATGAATATGTCATCCAAAACATCAGCTATGACTACGAGCTGGCAAAAACCGTCGCTTCCGGCTATATCCCCCAGCTGGACACCGTTCTCTCCAAGAAAAAGGGCATCTGCTTCGACTATGCCGCTGTGATGACCGCCATGCTCCGCAGCCAAGGCGTCCCCACCAAGATGGTTTTTGGCCACACTGGCTCTGTCTACCACGCCTGGATTAACACCTATAGCGCGGAAACCGGCTGGGTTGCTGCCTCGATTTATTTTAACGGCAACGAGTGGAAGCTCATGGATCCCACCTTCGCCTCCACCGGAAAGTCCTCGGCCGAAATCATGAAATATATCGGCACCGGAGAAAACTACTTGGCCAAGTATCTCTACTAAGCCCCCGATTCCTTGTTGAAAAAAATCAAATTTCGTCATATAATGGAACTGCTGTTGCAGTTCCATTTTTTTCTCCCTCGGAGGTGGTCTGATATGAAAGAGCTTGCGCCCAATGTCCTATCTGAATTTTCCATGGAGCTATCCATGCTTTTGAAGGCCGGAATCTCCGTTGCTGAGGCCCTCCATCTTTTGACTGAGGATAGTGCACCGGAGCCTCACCGATGGCTTTCGGCGCTCTCCGCACATTTGGAGGCGGAGCCTCTGCTTTCCGCCGCCGCCGAGTCAGCGGGGATTTTTCCTGCCTATTTTCTCAGCATGCTGCGCCTGGGCGAGCGCTCGGGGCGGCTGGATGAGGTGCTCTCGGCCCTCTCGGTCTATTACCAGCGGCGGGCTTTGTTTTCCGCCAGCCTGCGCCGTGCCCTGCTCTATCCCGCTCTTTTGATTCTTTTGATGGCGGCGGTGTTCACAGTTCTTGTGACCCGGGTGCTGCCGATTTTTAATGACGTCTTTGCCCAGGTTGGGGCCCGGATGTCCGGCGTTTCCCTCTCGCTGCTGCGCTTTGGCGGTTGGCTGTCCTCGGCCTCGGCCTGGATTCTCGGGGTCCTGGTCTTTCTCCTTGCGGCCGGTCTTTTGATTTATAAGCTCCCCGGAGCAAAAAGGGCTGTCACAGGCTTTTTTGGTCGGAAATTTGGAAACCGGGGTCTTTTGCGGCGGATTTCCACCTCCCACTTTGCCATGGCGATGTCCATGGCCGTCTCCTCGGGTCTGGACTTGGAGCAGTCTGTCTCCCTGGCCGGGGAGATTGCGGCGGACTCCGCCTCCATGCGCCAAAGGGTGGAGACCTGCAAGGCGGCGTTGGCACAGGGCGAGAGCCTGGAAAAAAGCCTGCTGGAGGCGGGAGTTTTCACCGGGCGGGACGCCCGCCTGCTGGCCCTGGGCGCAAAAACCGGAAACTCCGACCGGGTGATGCGCGAGATTGCACGCCGGGAAGAGGAGCGGGTTTTAGATGAATTGGACGGCGCCCTGCGGAAGGTTGAACCCGCTCTTGTGATTATCATCTCTCTTGTTGTTGGGCTCGTTCTGTTTTCTGTGATGCTCCCCTTGATGGGAATCATGTCTACCTTGGGCTAAGGCAACACCGCACAAAGAAAGGAGGCGCTGCGTCTTGGGCAAGAAAAAAAAGCTGGGCTCCCGCCTCTCCCTGGGCGGACTTCTGGAGGTTGGACTATTTTTCGTTCTCCTGCTCTTTGCCGTACTCTTTGGCCTGCGCAATGCCGACGAGGCCTTGGACGCCCACGGCCAAAGGCTTGCCGAGGAGGCCGTTCGCCAGGCTGCTGTGAGCTGCTATGCTTTGGAGGGCGCCTACCCCGAGAGCTATGAATATCTCAAGGAGCACTACGGCCTGCGGATTAACGAGGAGCTTTATGGGG
>CAYXNK010000171.1:0-4697 GCA_964466395.1 uncultured Oscillospiraceae bacterium
TCTGAGGCTGCACGGAAGAACAAGAATAAGCGCGCCTATTAACCTAACATTACCATTGATCCCGTCTCTTTTGAGACGGGATTTTTGCAAAGTATCCCAGTTTTATCTATTTTAGTCAACACCGCCCTAGGTTTACAAGGAGCATCTTATGGATTTCACCGCCAATCAAACACATATTCTGGCCCCGACAGAGGTGCTCGACCTGAAAAAGACCTTTGAATGCGGCCAGTGCTTCCGCTGGGAGGCAGACGGCAAGGGCTGTTATACCGGCGTGGCCTATGGCAAAGCCCTGCGTGTTTGGGCGGAGGGCGGCTCCGTTTGTTGCAATGCCTCCGCGGAGGACTTGTCCTTCTGGCGGTATTATTTTGACCTGGATACGGACTATACGAACAGCCTTCGGCTCTTTTCCCAGCCGGACTATCTGCGCCAGTGCCGGGACTTTGGCCTGGGCATCCGCATTCTGCGGCAGGAGCCCTGGGAGGCGCTGGTGAGCTTTCTCATCTCCCAGTGCAACAACATCCCCCGGATTCGGGGCATTGTATCCGCCCTCTGCCGCCTGTTTGGAACACCCCTGGAGGACGGCCTGTTCGCCTTCCCCGCGCCCGAGCAGCTGGCCGGGCTTCCGGAAGCAGCGCTGGCGCCGATAAAAAGCGGATACCGGGCAAAATACATAGTAAACGCGGCGCGGGCAGTCTCTGAGGGAAGCTTAGACTTCCAGGCGCTTTCCACCCTGCCCGACGAGGTGGCATTCTCGGAAATCCGACAGCTGTCCGGCGTTGGCGAAAAGGTCGCAAACTGCTTTTTGCTCTATGGCCTGCACAGGCTTGGGCGCTTTCCCGTGGACGTCTGGATGCGCAGAGCCTTGGATCGGCACTTCCCCCGGGACTTTGACCCCGCCGTGCTGGGCAAGCACGCAGGTCTTGCCCAGCAATTCATCTTTTATTATACCCGTACCAACGAGGGCGCGGACAGGCTGGCCTGCGAAATCCCGAAAAAGAAGAAAAATCCTGCGATTTTGTGCCAGGCTGCAGTAAATGAAGGCTTATAAATTAGCGGTTGACACCCTGTCCATCTATGGAGTACAATGTTTCAAATATAAAATGAAAGTGAGCGGTTTCAGTGGACTTTACAAAGAAATATGCCGATCGTTTTGTCGGTGAGGGTCTGACCTACGACGACGTGCTGCTTGTCCCCGCAGAGAGCAATGTTCTCCCGGCGAACATTGACCTCACCACGAGGCTGACCAAGAAAATCACCCTTTCCACCCCCCTTATCAGCGCTGCAATGGACACGGTTACGGAATACCGCATGGCAATTGCCCTGGCAAGAGAGGGCGGCATTGGTGTGATTCATAAGAATATGAGCATCGACTCTCAGGCAGAGCAGGTGGATCAGGTCAAGCGCTCGGAAAACGGCGTCATCACGAACCCCTTCTACCTAACGGCGGAGAGAACTATTGGCGAGGCGGACGCACTGATGGCCAAGTTCCGTATCTCCGGTGTCCCCATAGTGGATACAGAGGGCAAGCTCATCGGCATCATCACAAACCGCGACATGAAGTTTGAGGAGGACATGACCCGCCTGATTGCAGACGTCATGACAAAGGACGGGCTTATCACCGGGAAAATCGGCACCACCCTGGACGAGGCAAAAAAAGTCCTCCACACCCACAAGATTGAAAAGCTCCCGATTGTGGATGACAGGGGACACTTAAGCGGTCTCATTACAATTAAGGACATTGAAAAGGCGCTCGCCTACCCCAACTCCGCCAAAGACTCCCACGGCAGGCTCCTTTGCGCCGCCGCCATTGGCGTTACCTCAGACATTCTGGACAGAGCCGGCGCCCTTGTGGACGCAGGGGCGGACGTTCTCGTCTTGGACAGCGCCCACGGCCACTCCATGAACATCATAAAAAACGTCGCCCTGATTAAGGAAAAATTCCCAGACGTCCAACTGGTTGCCGGAAACGTTGCAACTGCGGCGGGCACAGAGGCGCTCATTAAGGCCGGTGCAGACTGCATCAAGGTAGGCATCGGCCCCGGCTCCATCTGCACCACCCGTGTTGTGGCCGGCATTGGCGTCCCCCAGATGACAGCGGTGTTGGACTGCGCTGAAATGGCGGATAAGTTCGGCATTCCCATTATCGCAGACGGCGGCATCAAGTATTCCGGCGACATTGTAAAGGCCATTGCAGGCGGCGCCTCTGTCGTTATGTTGGGCTCCTTGCTCGCCGGTTGTGAGGAAAGCCCTGGCGAAACCGAGGTCTTTCAGGGTCGGCAGTTCAAGGTCTATCGGGGGATGGGCAGCCTGGCCTCCATGTCAAAGGGCAGCCGCGACCGCTATTTCCAGGAGGACAACCGCAAGCTCGTTCCCGAGGGCGTGGAAGGCCGTGTCCCCTATCGCGGTCTGGTTTCCGAGTCCATCTTCCAGTTGGTTGGCGGCTTAAAAGCCGGCATGGGCTACTGCGGCGCTGCAAACATTGACATCCTGCGTAAGAACAGCCGCTTTATCGAAATCACCAGCGCCGGTCTCAAGGAGAGCCACCCCCACGACATCTATATCACCAAGGAATCTCCAAACTACACCATGAATCCCTAAGTCTCCCGGTCTTTTCCCGGGGAACCGGATTTGAGAACCCCTTCTCTTTTCATCGGAGGAGGGGTTTTCCGTTTGCCCTCTCCGCGGCGCTCCAGTGAAGGACCCTGTCTTTTTTTACTTGTAAACGGTATAATATAATTGTATAATCAAGGGAGCTATGGCAGAGAGCAGCCCAGGCCTAACAGGACAATCTTTTTTTGGGGGGGTACGAGATGGATTCTAAAATTTCCCGGCTTCATCAAATGATCGCGGAGAGCGAGAGCATTGTTTTCTTCGGCGGTGCGGGCGTCTCTACGGAAAGCGGAATTCCGGACTTCCGAAGTGTGGACGGACTGTATCACCAGAGATTTAAACATCCGCCCGAGGTCGTGCTCAGCGGTAGCTTCTTCAAGGCTCATCCGGAGGATTTTTATGAATTCTTCCGGGAGAAGCTAAGCTTTTCCGGTGTGCGCCCCAACGCCGCCCACGATTACCTTGCCTCCCTGGAGCGAGAGGGCAAGCTCAAGGCCGTGATCACACAGAATGTAGACGGCCTGCATCAGGCTGCCGGCAGCAAAAACGTTCTAGAACTCCACGGAACCATAAACCGCTTTTACTGCAGCTCCTGCGGCAAAAAGAAAGCCCCTGAGCAGGCGCTTGCCGGCGCCGTGCTCCCCCGCTGCGACTGCGGAGGCGTGATTCGCCCTGATGTTGTGCTGTATGAGGAAGGGCTGGACGAGAAGCTGCTTTTGACCGCGCTCTCCTATCTTGCCGCGGCAGACATGCTGATTGTCGGCGGCACTTCGCTGAATGTCTACCCCGCCGCCGGTCTGATTCAACATTACAGAGGCTCTCGCCTGGTACTGATCAACAAGGAAAAAACCCCCTATGACTCCCAGGCAGACCTTGTCATCCACGATAAAATCGGTGCGGTTTTTTCCCAGCTCTCTGCACCGAGAAGGGACTGAGTTTTATCCGAATTGATGTTTTAGACGTCTTGTTCGACGACCTCACCATGGCAGAGGCCAGGGACAGGGCTTTAGCCCATATGAAGAACCGCGCTGCCGCCATGGTGGTGACGCCGAACCCGGAAATCGTCATGCTCTGCCGGGAAAATCCCGCACTGATGGAGGCTGTCAGCGCTGCAGATCTGGTTCTTGCAGACGGCATCGGCGTGATTTACGGAGCAAAAATTCTGGGCACGCCACTCAAGGAAAAACTGCCGGGCATTGAGTTTGCCGAGGCTCTGTTCACACAGATGGCGCCTCAGCGAATGAACGTCTTTCTGCTAGGCTCAAAGCCCGGCGTTGCGGAGGCTGCCGCTGAAAGCCTCCGCACCCGCTATCCCGGCCTTACGGTTGCGGGAACGCACGACGGTTATTTTCAAGAGGACGCCCCTGTGCTTGAGGCCATAAACGCTGCCTCTCCCGACCTTCTTTTGGTCTGCCTGGGCGCACCCAAGCAGGAGCTTTGGATGCGTCAGAACGCCTCCCGGCTCAAGGTGGGGCTAATGGCGGGTCTCGGCGGGTCTCTGGACGTGTTTGCGGGCGTGGTAGCCCGTGCGCCGGAGGCTTGGCGCAGGCTCAATCTGGAGTGGCTTTACCGTCTAAAGGAGGATCCCTCCCGTCTCGGGCGTATGATGCAGCTGCCACTATTTATGTTCGCCGTGCTCCGACGGAAAATCTTTAATAAATAGAGAAAATGTTGTGACAAAGAGAGGAACAAGACCATGCAGGGAAAGCTGATTGTATTTGAGGGCATTGACGGAAGCGGAAAATCCACGCAGGCAGCGCTTTTGACAGAACGCCTGGAGCGAGAGGGTCTGCCCTTTCGCAAGCTCTCCTTCCCCCGCTATGACAACAGCTCCTCTTCCCTTCTGCGTTCCTATCTCGCAGGAGATTTCGGAAAAAATCCCGCAGATGTAAGCGCCTTTGCGGCCTCCACCTTCTTTTTTGTGGATCGCTTCGCCTCCTATAAGACCGACTGGGAGCCCTATTATCAAGACGGCGGCATCATGATCTGCGACCGCTACACCACCTCAAATGCGATTCATCAAGGCGCAAAACTGCCCGAGGGGGAGCTTCTGCCCTTTTTGGACTGGCTCTATGACTTTGAATTCC
>CAYXNK010000172.1:0-4615 GCA_964466395.1 uncultured Oscillospiraceae bacterium
GCCTTCCGCTGCTTTCAGAGAGCCGCCGCTTGGTGCAAGGCGGCAGCCGCCGGCTTTTCCGAATCACCTCTGAGTTGTTTGCCGAACCTTGAGTAAGCAAAACCGGGACTTCCCGTTACAGAAGCGGGCGCTGCTTGGCGTCCATGAGCGGCTCCTTTTTGGAGCAATCAGAGTGGTACCGCGGAAGCTTTTTCTCCGTCTCTTGTTTTGAGACGGGGTTTTTTTATTTGTGAGATTTGGAAAGAGGAAAAAACTATGCTGACACTTGACAGGGTTTATCATGCGGCCTACGCCATGAAAAATGTCATTCGCAAGACGGACTTAATCTATGCGCCGAACCTTCATCCCGAGGGCGAGCTCTATCTAAAAACTGAGAACCTGCAGGTGACCGGCTCCTTTAAGGTGCGCGGCGCCTATTATAAAATCAGCCAGCTTTCCGCAGAGGAGAAGGCGCGGGGTGTCATCGCCTGCAGTGCGGGAAATCACGCCCAGGGTGTGGCGAGGGCGGCGGCGGCAGAGGGGATTTCCTGTAAAATCTGCCTACCGGACTCCGCACCCATCAGCAAGATTGAGGCCACCAAGAGCTATGGCGCCGAGGTGGTGCTTGTTAACGGCGTGTATGACGACGCCTACGCCAAGGCGCGGGAATTGGAGCAGTCCGAGGCCCGTGTGTTCATCCACCCCTTTGACGACGAGGATGTCATCGTCGGTCAAGGCACCATCGGCCTGGAGCTTTTGGAGCAGTTGCCTGACTTAGATGCTGTCATCGTGCCCATCGGCGGCGGCGGGCTGATTTCGGGCATGGCCTATACAATTAAGATGTTAAAGCCAAACTGCAAGGTCTATGGCGTCCAGGCGGCGGGTGCACCCTCCATGGTCAACTCCATCTGCTGCGGCAGGATTGAGGAACTAAGCCGGGTTGCTACCTTTGCAGACGGCATTGCGGTCAAGCGCCCCGGCGACCACACCTTCGACCTGGTCTCGGACTATGTGGACGAGGTGGTCACCGTCACAGACGACGAGGTGGCGACGGCGGTGCTGGCCTTAATCGAGAAGCAGAAGCTAATTGCCGAGGGCGCGGGCGCTGTGGCTGTTGCAGCGGCCATGTTCAACAAGGTGGATGTGCGGGGTAAAAAGGTGGTCTGCCTGATCAGCGGCGGCAACATCGACGTAAACATTTTAAGCCGCGTGATTTCACGAGGCCTCGTAAAAACCGGACGCTTTGCAAACCTCTGCGTCTCTCTGACTGATAAGCCCGGCCAGTTGGAGATGGTGTCCAAAATCATTGCCTCCAGGGGCGGCAACGTGGTCTCCGTCCATTACGACAGGGGAGAGGAGAATATGGCGATTAACTCCTGCTTCCTGACCCTGCAGCTGGAAACCCGGGATCACGCCCAGATTGAGGAGATTCGCACAGCGCTTATTGCGGAGGGTTTTTCCATCGTACCCCAATACAGCTAAATCCGCGTATACGAAAGACGGCTATCACAAACCTGTGATAGCCGTCTTTTTTTCGATTATTATTCCCCTTGCTCGGGACCGAGCCGGGATAAAAGGTCTGTAAAATAGGGGGGCAGAGGGCTTGTCACCTCACAGGGCGCAAGGCTGCGGGGGTGGATGAAGCGCAGACTTTGGGCGTGGAGGCACTGACAATCCATTCCCTTTTCACGCTTCTTTTTACCATAGACCATGTCCCCCAGCACAGGATGCCCCAGATGGGCCAGGTGGACGCGAATTTGATGGGTGCGCCCGGTCTCCAACTGACAGCGAATATGGGTGTAGCCCGCATATCGGGAGATGACCTCATAGTGGGTCACAGCGTTTCGGGCATTATTTTCGGTGATTGCCATACGCTTCCGATCTGTGCCGTGGCGGCCTATGGGCGCGTCAATGGTACCGGAATTCTCTCGCAGTTTGCCGCAGACCACGGCCTCATAACAGCGGGACAGACTATGGTCGAAGAGCTGGGCGGCGAGAAAACGGTGGGCCTCGTCATTTTTAGCGACCATCAAAAGGCCGGAGGTGTCCCTGTCAATCCGGTGGACGATGCCCGGGCGGGTCTCCCCGCCGATGGTGGAAAGCCCGCTGCCATAATGGTAGAGCAGGGCATTTACCAGTGTGCCGCCGGGGTGTCCCGGCGCGGGATGCACCACCATGCCCCTGGGCTTGTTGACCACCAGAACATCCTCGTCCTCATAGGCGATGTCCAACGGGATATTCTCCGGCAAAAGGACATCGTCCTCCAGACCGGGTAAGTCCACAGCAAAGATTTCACCCGCTGTGACACAGTGGTTTTTTTTCACGGGCAGGCCGTTTTTTGTGACCCTGCCCTCGGCAAGCAAACGGACGGCCTGGGAGCGAGTCAAATCGTCGATTTCTTGCGCGAGGAGAGCGTCGATTCGTTCGCCGCTCTCCTGTACGATGACTGTATATGTGTTTGTCATCAGTCCTTGAACTCCGCGAGAATATCTTCCAGGCTGAAGCTGTCGCCGCTCTTTTTGGGCGTGGAAGCCGGCGTTCCCTTGACCGCCGGGGCGGGGGGGACAATAACAGGATTGCTCCGCAACTCTTCAAACAGGGGAGAGGCCTCTGGTGCGGGCTTGGGGGCAGGCCTTCTGAGCGCCTCCGGCTGTCCCACTGGGGCTTCAGGCCTTGTGACAGGGGTGGGCGGCGGTGGGGCTGCGTCCTCAAAGGGGTCATTCCAATCGGTGACCAGGCTGCCTGTAGGCTTGGACAGGCCCGCCTCGGCGGTTTTTAGCCGGATTTCCCGCTCGATGTTCTTCTTCCCCTCAACAACGGGCTTTTTCAGTTGGGTCAGATAGTCTGTACGCACGGTAGTCTCCGTTGCCCTTGGCATGGGGCGGGGGGCGGGACGTTCCGGGACCCGCTCCTTCTCCGGCTCCTTGTGCAGAAGCACATAGACACAAAAGACAATGCCGAAAACTGTGATAAAGATGTCCGCCACATTGAACACAGGAAACTCCTTCTTGATGAAGGGAAGCGCAAAGGGAAAGTGGAACATGTCCACCACATATCCGTTGATGGCGCGGTCAATGGCGTTGCCCAAGGCACCCGCCACAATGAAAATCAGCGACCAGCGACCCAGCTTGCCCTGAACCACATTCCGGCTCAGCAGAACCACAATGGTGATGCTGACGATGACAGCCAGGGCAACGAAAATCCAACGTCCCTCGCCGTTACTGAACAGGCTGAAGGCAGCGCCGGTGTTGTGTACCCGGGTGAGGTGTAAAACCCCGGGAATCAGCTTTGAGACCGCTCCTTCCGCCAGGCTTACATTGGCCCAGTATTTCATGGCTTGGTCGAGGATTAGCACAATGACCGCAACGATTGCATAAAGCATGGAAGCTACCTCCGTGAAATTTGGTGCTTAGCCCGGGCAGACCCAAGAGAGGGCTTGCACCGGGCTTTCTTTTATTCCGAGACCGCGGTAGCGCAGCGGGGGCAGAGCTCAGGATGCTCAGGATGCTTGCCTACCTGCTCGTTGTGAATCCAGCAGCGGACGCACTTGGGCGCAGCATTGGGGGTGATGGAAACGGAAACACCCGGGAAGCTGTCGCCTGTGAGACCCTCGCCCTCGCCATACACCACCTTGACGGCGGAGACGATGAAGAAGCTGGCAAGGGGCAGGGAGGAGATTTTTTCAAAGTCTGCCCGTGCTGCCTCGCTCACATAGAGGGTGGCGCTGGCCTCCAGGGGCTTGCCAATGGTCTTTTCCACACGGGCGGCCTCCAAGGCCTTGTTCACATCGTTCCGCAGGGCAATAACCAGCTCAAAGCGGCGCTCGTCCTCAGAGGAGAGCTTGAATTCAGGCCGCAGGGGGGGCATGTTGTTTAGCATGACGTGCTCTGGATTGGCAGACTTGTCGTGGGACATTGCCAGCCAAATTTCGTTGGAGGTAAAGGCCAGCAGGGGAGCCAGCAGACGAACCATGGAGTCCAGAATCACATACATGGCGGTCTGGGCGCTGCGCCTTTCCTTGCTGTCCCGCTTTTCGCAGTAGAGCCTGTCCTTGATGATGTCCAGGTAGAAGTTCGACATGTCCACCACGCAGAACTTGTGGATGGCATGAATTACATTATAGAATTCATAGACCTCAAAGGCTGCCAGGCAGCGCTCCACAAGCAGGTTCGTGCGGGAGAGTGCCCACCTGTCCAAGTCCTCCAGCTCCGCATAGTCCGTGCGGCTATCCGGGTCAAAGCCGTCCAGGTTGCCCAGCATGTAGCGGGAGGTGTTGCGGATTTTGAGGTAGGTGTCAGAAAGCTGCTTAAAGATGTTTTCCGAGCAGCGCATATCCATGTGGTAGTCCGCCGAGGCTGCCCAAAGGCGCATGAGATCGGCGCCGTATTTGGGAATCAGCTCATCGGGCAGCACGCTGTTTCCAAGGCTCTTGTGCATGGCCTTGCCCTCGCCGTCCACCGTCCAGCCATGGGTCAAAACGGCCTTATAGGGGGCTGTGCCCTTGGTGGCAACGGCAGTTAGAAGGGAGGACTGGAACCAGCCGCGATACTGGTCTGCGCCCTCCAGATAGAGGTCCGCCGGCCAGTCCTTGGCGTTGTCCAGCTCAAGGGAGGCATGGTGGGTGGAGCCGGAGTCA
>CAYXNK010000173.1:0-4588 GCA_964466395.1 uncultured Oscillospiraceae bacterium
TCGATTAAAGTTCAGTGCTAAAAATCCCGCCCATCGCCAATACGCGGCACGTTGGTGCAAGTTTGTGTAAGCTCTTAATATTTCTTAATATTGTAGAAGAAAAACATTTCAATAAAATTTTAATCATAAATAAATACTAATTATGACAAAATATTCCGACAATCCAATAATTGAAGCGCTGTTTCCAGTCATTGACAATTCTAAATGTCCAGAAAATTTTTCTGATAATTTAAAAATTGGAGTTATGGCAGGTAAAACCTTTTCAGATAATTATGGAGCGGCTGTTACTTTTTGGCCTGCACTTAGCACAATTCCAGAATTTACGTGTTTGACGGAGGAAAAAGTGACAGAGTTACAACTTCATACACATGGAATATTTTTATGTGTTGATAATATTGGATACAACATACACAATTCACAAATTATAAGTATTTTACCATCCAAATACGAGGATGTTATTAAATACAAGAAATCTGGAGGAGATAGAGCAGCCTTGGGATGGCTTGTTGGTGGAGTTTTAGGTGCTGCAGTAGGTGCGGTATCTGGAATTGGAGAAGCAACAAAAAAAATCGAAATGAATCTCATAAATATTAACTTTTGGGATATTCAAAGAAGATGTGCTCAATCTATTTTTCTTGAATACAATAACAGTGAGCTAGACATTAATAAATTTATTTCAAATTGGGAAAAAGAAAAGGAAATAAATAATTCTCAGAACAGAGAACCCAAAGGGAATGATTTAGCTGGAATTAATAAAAATTCAGGATGTCTCGCAATGATAGGATTCTTTGTTTTTATTGGTTCTTTGTTATCTGTAATTATATAACTTATTATTAATTAAGGTGAATAACGAACTTGATAAACCAAAGATGAGCGAGTATAATACTTGTGAACGAGAACTTGAGTTATACCAAAAGTTTAAACAGTCACATACTGAAATATGCCACTATCAAAAAACAAAAAAAGATAATACCTCAAATGTAATAGCAATAATAATAGACTTAGTTCTTTGTTTTATAATAGCTGATGCCATATTAGGCGATAAAGCGGGGACTGGGGGAGTTATGGGTTTAGGTTTGATTTTGGGCTTTATATCAGCACCTATTGTTTTGGGTATTATAAAACACACAGTAGCAAAAAAAGTTTCAGATATAATAGTATCACAGAATCCTGATTTTTTACCAGAACAATTTAAGAATGCAAAAAAATATTTTGACGCATTAGAAAAATATGACAAATACATTTCAACTCTTTGTCGGAAATATCCAGGAATAGAAACTGTTGATTATAAATTGAACAATTATATTAATTTCGTTGTAAATGACGTTTGTTCCCAAATACAAAAACATTACTATAACAAAAATCTAAATTGGGTGCAAAAAACTCTTAATTATGAAAATGTAATAGCGAAATGGTTAGAAATGAAAAATTACAAAGTTTCTCGCCATGAAGATAAAAGTTATGATGGTCGTTGGGATAAAATAGAAGGGACTGAAGATATATGTGATTATTCAATTCGTTCTAAGCCAAGTAAATATTACTTTTCTATTACAAAGAATAAGGAACCCGTATATATAAGCTATAGTGGAGGATTAATGACGGAAACATATAAATATCTTGAGTTTTTAGCTAAAGAGATGCAAAATAATAATGTTAAGATAGGTTGGTTTTTTTTACAAAAAGAGGAATTACCCCCTGAATATATTGAATATGCAACACAACATAATATTAAAATCGTAGGGAATAGCGAATTAGCTACATATCCTAAAGTAGTTGAAGATAAAGATGATAAGATAAAATGTCATCTACCGTCATGTAAAGTTATTTGCCCTATAATTTCCTCTAATTTAAATGATCCAGCATATACTTGGCAATTTAGAACATATTATGTTGTGGAAAAATTATTTGAAAATGCAGATGAAGCAAGTCGTGCAACAGACAACATTAAAGTGAATAATAATTGTGCGTGGGGAATAAAAACATACAAAAACAATATATATGTATTGGTGCATTCCATATTTGGATTTCTACTTGACCCAAGATTCACATATATCAAGCGTTTCTCTTATAAAGAGGATTGGATTGATGTAAAATCAATGTTCGATAGAAAATATTGAAATATAAAATTTTGTACATATAAACACCAATACCCAACAAACGTAATTGTTGCGCAGCTCTCAAAATCGTTGAATTTTCTTCGTAATCCTAAAAAAAAACAGGCTTTAAGCAAGGTGTTTTAAGTGCATTTTTCTTCGATATAAGTGAGTGGAGAGCGAAAAACATAAAGTCTATGTATTACATTCTTTCCACAATCGGGGCATAATTTACCTGAAACTTGCGATTTTCTCACAGTGTCCCCAAAACAGGTTTGGTTGTTGCACTCCGCTTTCGGGACATAGCTTTGCATAGCGGTTGTTTTTCAATCAGTATTTGTGTTGGCGGGCGTATTGTTCGTGGTATTTGCTATGAGAAATTTTCTTGAATTTGCTTTTTTCTCCACAATACTCAGTTCTGATCGGACAATCCTTACAATCTTTCTCGCTGCTTCGGTAAAGTAATTTTATGTAGCCGTAGGTCTAAGCGTTTGTTTATATAAGGTAAAAAAGGTAAGTCGTCTCTCTCTCTTATTCTTACTGATTGATAAGAATTCTATTCTCCAATCTCCTTTTTGATGAAATTTTCCAAGACTTTCTTATCGGGCAACTGAACTAAGTATTTAGAAACAAACAATTGGTTATCTATGCCGGAGGTGGCATATTTTGCTAAAGCCTCACCTTTGCTTCCGCAGAGGATAAGTCCAATAGGAGGATTATCTCCGTCCGACATTTCATTGTCTTTGTAATAATTCAGATAAACGTTCATTTGTCCGGCATCGGCATGATTGAATTTACCAATTTTCAAATCAATCAGAATATGGCTTTTCAGAATACGATGATAGAAAACCAAATCAATGCGGTAATGAGTGTTGTCGAATGTGATTCGTTTTTGGCGAGCTTCAAAACAAAATCCGGTACCGAGTTCTATCAGGAATTTTTGCAAATGATCTAAAATAGCTTGTTCCAATTCCGATTCGCTATATTCTGACCTCTCTTCTAATCCAAGAAATTCCAAGAAGTACGGGTCACGTATAATATCTATGCTTTGAGCCGGTTTCTGATTCTTGAATTTGCTGATAATAGCTTCTTTGTTTTTAGATAAGCCGGTTCGAATATATAAAGCCGTATTAATAGCACGCTCCAACTCTCTGACATTCCAATTATTCTTGATTGTTTCTACTTCGTAAAATAACCGTTCAAGAGGGTCATCAAATCTAATCAGCTCTATAAAATGAGTAAAACTCAATTGAGACAAAAGAGTTTCGGGAGAAATCGGATATTCCTTCTCCAATTCGGCGGTCACTGACCCCCGAATTGAAATTGGCAAACGTTTTTGTAATTCGGGGGTTATTGAACCCCGAATTTGAGGATATGTATTGTAGAATGTCCGACAAGAACGCAAAGATCTAACATCTAGTCCTTTTATTCCTTTTGCCTTTATCTTCTTGGCCATCTCTTCAAGTAGACGAGTCCCATATTGTGCCCGGTCTTCTCCATTTTGTTCAAACTCAACAATGTAACAGCCAACCAGCCAATTTCGGATAGTAAGATTGAGATTTACAACTTTCTTGGCATTCAATTGTAGTTGACAATGTGTTTGATAAACACTATCAATTAGTTGGTCGAAATTTTGATGCTTTACTATCATTGGTGAAATTGAATTAGGGTGTAAAGTTAATTAATTCCTGCGGATTACGATTGTTTATTCAGACTGTTTCTCAATGCTTTCAATCTGTTTGCTGCCTGCATATTATCAACCTTGATATATCGCATAAACGCCGCAGGGCTTTTATGTCCGGATATTCGCATAAGCTCTTCAGCTGGGAAGCCGGAGAGATACATATTTGTACAGAATGACCGTCGGCAAGTGTGCGAAGACATCATTTCCCATTTCTCGTGTACTTCCTTAACTCGGAGATTTCCTTTCTTGCGAACAATCTCTACCTTCTGTTTTAGTTTGGCTTTCTTTCCGAGCTCTTTTAGGCGTTCATTGAATTTGTAGCTGGGGATCTTTGGTAAGTCATAATTGTATTTTTTCAAAATCTCCGGCACATAGTCAATCATCGGAATGATAACAGCCTTATGAACTTTGCGTTGTTTCAGACTAATCGTTTCGTTAGCAACGTCAATATGTTCCGGACTAAGTGTTGACAAGTCGCTGTATCGCAACCCTGTATAACAACCCACTATGAATATATCCCGAATCTCTTCCAGCTCCTCGTCGTCCGAGAGTTTAAGGTTATAAATCTTGGCAAGTTCACTCTCACTTAGATAAATAGCATCAGTTTCTTCTTCAACAACCTTGAAATGGGTAAGATCAACCGCAGGGATTGTTCCTTTTGCTACTTGATAGTTTACAAATCCTTTTAACAAACGCACAACTTTTCCCGCAGAATTAGTCAATAATCCAACAGTTCCGTCCGGCTTCTCTGCCTTATAGAAAAGATAATCCATAAATTCATTATAGAATTTCAGATTGAGATTTCGGAACG
>CAYXNK010000174.1:0-4587 GCA_964466395.1 uncultured Oscillospiraceae bacterium
GACGCCCTCTATCCCCCCTCCAGCAAGCGAAAAGGCTCTGCCCTGGGCGTTTCCCTCGTGGCTGCCGCCTACGCGGACTATGCGGGCAGCCCGCCCTCCAAACTCCTCGCCCTCCTTACAGGCCGTTCCACGGAGCCGCCGGCGCTGCACTATTCCGTCAGCCACAGCAAGACCCACGTCCTCTGCGCCCTGTCTGAAACCCCCGTGGGCGTGGACACAGAAGTGCACCGCCCTTTCAAACAGACCTACATCGAACGCCTCTGCACGCCTGCCGAGCTTGCGAGCTTTTCCTTCTTTGACATCTGGGTGCTACGAGAGAGCTTCTTCAAGCTCACCGGCACAGGTGACCTGCGAACCCTGCGGTTCCACAAACGAAACGGCAAAGTCATCTCGCCCGACCCAAGGGTTCACGCAAGGCTCTACCGCGACCTTGCGGGCAGCTCCACAGCCGTCTGCAGCTTTGAAAATGATTTCCCCGAAACCATAAAGAAAGTCCCCATCGAAGCCCTGCTCAAAAAAGACGCCATCAAGCGGAGGAAGCGGGAGAAAAACGCCCAAACCCAATAAAGCACCGGAGGCGCTGCCGTTCAAAATCGGCAGCGCCTCTTTCTTTTTCGAAAAAGCCTATTCCTTGTCCGTCTCCTCAATCTCTGTCAGCATGGACTGCTGACGGACAAGCCGCGCATACCGCGTTTTCGCCTGCTCCTCGGCCTGGGCAAAAAGCTCCTCCGCCCGCTCCGGGAAGCGCCGCGTCAGGGCGCTATAACGTACCTCGTTGTCAATAAAGTCCCGGTAACCACCCTTGGGCTCCCGACTGTCAATGATAAGGGGTGCATTTCGCCGGGGGTCAAAGCGGAAGAGGTTCCAATACCCCGCCTCCACCGCCTGCTTTTCCGTGGTGATGGACTTGCCCAGCCCGCTCCGGTTGCCATGGCTGATACAGGGGGAGTAGGCAATCACCAGAGACGGCCCCTCATAGCTCTCGGCCTCAGCTAGAGCGTTCACCGTCTGCTGCATGTTCGCCCCCAAACAGACCTGCGCCACATACACATAACCATAGGTCATGGCAAGCTGCGCTAAATCCTTCTTTTTTATGCCCTTACCCGCCGCTGCAAACTGGGCAATCGCCCCCTTCGGCGTGGCCTTGGAGGCCTGTCCGCCTGTGTTGGAATAAATCTCCGTGTCAAAGACCAACACATTAATGTTTTCCCCCGAGGCCAGAACATGGTCAAGACCGCCGTAGCCAATATCATAGGCCCAGCCGTCACCGCCAAAAACCCAAAAACTGGGTTTCATCAGCAGCTCCCGCTGTGCATAGACCTCCATCAGCCGCGCCTGCACCGCCCCCTCGGCCGATAACACCGCCGCTGTCAGCTGCTCTGTTAGCCACTGTGCCGCCGTCTCACAGGCCGAGGCCTCGTCCTTGTCCGCCAGCCAGGCCGAAGCCGCCTGTCTCAACTCCTCTGTGCAATCGGGACAATCTGACAGCTCCTCCACCAGCGTTGCCAGCCGCTCTCTGCGCTGCTGAACACCCTGGAGCATCCCAAAGCCAAATTCCGCGTTGTCCTCAAACAGGGAGTTTGCCCAAACAGGCCCCCGCCCCTTCTTGTTCACTGTATAGGGAAAGCTGGGCATCGAGCCGCCCCAAATGGAGCTGCAGCCCGTTGCGTTTGCAATATACATCCGCTCGCCAAAGAGCTGGGTCACAAGCTTGGCATAGGGCGTCTCCCCGCAGCCGGCGCATGCGCCGGAGAACTCCAATAGCGGCGTCGCAAACTGACTGCCCTTGACCGTCGTTCGGGACACCGGCAGCTCCTTTTCTGAAAGCGCGTGATAGGCGTAGTCAAAGGCCTTCTGCCCCTCCAAAAGCTTGCCGATGGGCGTCATTACCAGCGCCTTCTCCTTAGCCGGGCAGGTGTTTGCGCAGCTTCCGCAGCCCGTGCAGTCCAAAACGCTGGGCTGGATGCTGAAGAAATACTGCTCCAGCTCCTTCCCCTTCATAGGCACGGAAAGCGTCTCACCGGGCGCTCCCTGCAGCTCTTGCCCCGTGTAGACAAAGGGCCGAATCACCCCGTGGGGACAGACCAGGGCGCACTGGTTACACTGAATGCAGTTCTCCGGAATCCAGCGGGGTGCAGCCAGGGCAATCGCCCGCTTCTCATAGGCCGAGGTGCCGCAGGGCACCCGGCCGTCGGCATATTCCAAAAATGTCGAAACCGGCAGTGCATCTCCCTCCAGGGCGTTAATCGGTGTGAGCACCTGACGGGCAAAGTCCCGCGCCTGCTCCAGACCACCCTCTATCGGAGTTTCTATGGCAACTGCTTCCGCCTTGAACCAGTCCTCGGGAATCGAAAATTCCCGCAGCTCCGTCATCCCCGCATCCACAGCCTGGATATTCTTTGCCACAATCTCCTCGCCCTTGCTGCCATAGGTCTCGCGAATGGCCTCCTTCATATACCGGGCTGCGTCCTCCTGGGGTAAAATCTCAGCCAGCCTAAAAAACGCTGCCTGCAAAATTGCGTTAAACTTATTGCCCAGCCCCAGAGACCGCGCCAATCCGATGGCATCAATGGTATAAACCCGAACCCCATTTTCCGCCAGATACCGCTTTGCCCCGCCGGTCAGCCTGCAGGACAGCTCTTTCTCGTCCTCGCAGTTGACCAAGAATATCCCACCGGGCTTCACCTCCCGGGCCATCTCATAGCGCCCCAGATAGGCCGGGTTGTGACAGGCCACAAAATTTGCCCGGGAGACAAAATATGTGGACTTAATCCGGCTCTTTCCAAACCGCAGATGACTAGTCGTCAAGCCGCCGGACTTTTTGGAGTCATATTGGAAATAGGCCTGCACCTCCATGTCCGTATGGTCTCCAATAATCTTAATGCTGTTCTTATTCGCTCCCACCGTGCCGTCCGAGCCCAGCCCCCAGAACTTACAGGAGATGATGTCCTCCGGCGTTGTGTCCGGGTCCTCCTCTATGGGCAGGGAGAGCCCCGTCACATCATCAACAATCCCAACGGTAAACCCATTCTTCGGCATCTTGGCCTGGAGATTTCGGAACACCGACAAAATTGCAGCCGGCCCCACGTCCTTAGAGGACAGCCCATACCGCCCGCCAAAAACCGGTACCCTGCAAAACCTTGTCCCCGCCAATGCCGAAACCACGTCCAAATACAGAGGCTCTCCGACTGCCCCCGGCTCTTTGGTGCGATCCAGCACCCCAATGGTCTCCACCGTCTCGGGCAAAACAGCCTCCAAATGGCTTGTGGAAAACGGCCGATACAGCCGCACTATCACAAGCCCCACCTTCTCACCCCGGGCGTTCAAGGCGTCCACCAGCTCCTCCGCCGCCTGACAAACACTGCCCATCGCAATAAGGACCTGCTTTGCATCTGGCGCTCCATAGTAGTTAAAGGGCTTGTAATCCGTGCCAATCCGCCGGTTCACCTCGTCCATATACCCCGCAACCACATCCGTCAGCGCCAGATAGCGGGGGTTCGCCGCCTCCCGAATCTGAAAGAACACGTCGCCATTCTGCGCCGTTCCCCGCGTCACAGGCCTCATAGGCGACCCCATTCGCCGCCGAAAGGCCGCAAGCGCCTGCCCGTCTATCATCTCCAGCAGCGTCTCATTCTCCCAGACTTCCACCTTCTGCATCTCGTGGGAGGTGCGGAAGCCATCGAAGAAATGCAGAAAGGGTAGGCCGCCGCCAATGGCGGAAAGATGCGCCACCGCCCCCAAGTCCATGGCCTCCTGGGGACTGCCTGCACAAAGCATGCCAAGCCCTGTCTGGCGGCAGGCATAGATGTCCGAGTGGTCACCGAAAATAGAAAGGGCGTGGGTGGCGATGGTTCGCGCTGAAACATGAATGACGCAGGGCAGCATCTCTCCCGCAAGCTTATATAGGTTTGGCAGCATTAGCAGCAGTCCTTGGGAGGCCGTATAGCTGGTGGTCAGCGCCCCCGCCAAAAGGCTGCCGTGGACAGCCCCCGCCGCCCCGCCCTCAGACTGCATCTCAACCACCTTCATCGTCTGGCCGAAGATATTTTTTCTTCCGGCCGCCGCCCATTGGTCTGCCAGCTCCGCCATCCCTGAGGAGGGGGTAATGGGATAAATTGCCGCCACCTCAGAAAAGGCATAGGACACATGGGCCGCCGCCGTGTTTCCGTCCATTGTTTTACGTATTCTCTCCATTTTTTCATCTCCTTGTTTTACAGGCCTTATCTTTTGCCGCAGAAAAGCCCTTGGCTTAGTTTGTTCTGGCACAGTGAAATCATTCCAAGCGCACTAAATTTTCACAGCCTCATAAAACCACACTTCTGCGGCAAAATAAAACTTAATGTAATATCGCGCTTCCCTTTGTGCGGTATTACATTAAGCCAGATATCAGAGCGCAAATCAGGTGTCGTGTAAAAATCTCCGAGCATCATTCACAAAGAAAAATCCCCTTCTCCGTGAATATCAACAAAATGCTGTAAAAAACCCCCTTGTGCTTTTCCTGCATTCGGGTTATAATGTCCACACAGTTGACATCTATTTTAGATGCACACACCATAACGCCGCATTGCGGCTATGGTATAATGTCCG
>CAYXNK010000175.1:0-4502 GCA_964466395.1 uncultured Oscillospiraceae bacterium
CTCTTTTTGTACAGTCCAATCTCGGTATGAACGACGACCTAAACGGTGTGGAGCGTCCGGTTTCCTTCGACGTTGCCAACACAGACAAAGAGGCTCAGGTGGTCCATTCTCTGGCGAAATGGAAGCGTATGGCATTAAAGCGCTATGAGTTTTTCCCCGGCAAGGGAATTTACACCGACATGAACGCCATCCGCCGGGACGAGGAGATGGATAACCTCCACTCCATCTATGTAGACCAGTGGGACTGGGAAAAGGTCATCAAGGAAGAAGACCGGAATCTGGACTTTTTGAAAACCCAGGTGGACAAGATTGTTGCTGCCATCTGTGATACACAGGACACCCTCCACTCCCTCTATCCCCAACTGGAGTCTGGCGGCAGAATGCAGCGGAAGGTGACCTACATCTCCGCCCAGGACTTGGAGGATTGCTACCCCGCGCTCTCTCCCAAGGAGCGGGAAAACGCGGCAGCAAAGGAACACGGAACGATTTTCATCTCCGCCATTGGCGGCGCATTGAAAAGCGGAGAAGCCCACGACGGCAGAGCGCCGGACTACGACGACTGGAGCCTAAACGGCGATATTCTGGTCTGGTATGCGCCTTTAGACTGCGCCATCGAGGTCTCCTCCATGGGAATCCGCGTGAATGAGGCATCCCTTGCAAAACAGCTTGCCATCGCTGGCTGCGAGGATAGAAAGGGTCTGCTTTACCACCAAATGCTGTTAAATGGCGAGCTGCCCCTGACCATCGGCGGCGGCATTGGACAGTCGAGAATTTCAATGATCCTTTTAAATAAGGTACACATAGGCGAGGTGCAGGTCTCCATCTGGGACGAGCAGACCACAGAGGTCTGCACGCAATCAGGCGTGATGCTGCTGTAAATGAGGAAAGCAGGCTGAGTTTTGTCAAGCCCCCGGCGCTAAAGGCTGGCGGCAATGACAGCGTCCGGCTGATGTCGTATATTGACTATAAGACCATCCGGGAAAGCTGGAAGATATTTTCCGGCCTTCCGATCCCGGAAAGCGGCGTTTTATAAAAAAGCATCGGGCGCCATATAGAGCGCCCGATGCTTTTTCGATTATTATTATTCCATGGTAATGGTGCTGCCTGTGGGGACAATGGCAATGTAGGACTTGCCGACCGCAAGTTCCAGAGGCGTGCCATTTTCCAGGGTGTACTTGAAGATACCGCCAGAGCCGGAGCGGCTCCACTTGATGGGAATGGTTTTTCCCTCGCAGATAAAGTGGCCTGTGCCGCTACCTTCCAGCTCCACTGCGCGGCGACCGTAGTCGTCGAGAATCCGGGTTTCGGCATAGAGCACCAAAAGGTTCTTAAGCTTTACGGACTCATTATTGTTGCCGTCAATTAGCGTGATGCCGTATTGGCTGCCGGTGTAGAAGCCTGTGGCAGCGTCATAAGTAAAGGCGGTGTTTTTGATGCCGCCGAAGCTGACATTCACCGTGGTGGCGGCAGCTGCCGTGCTGCCCAAATCCGGCTCCTCGGTGAAGGAGAGACCGTAATCATAGCTGCCCGTGTGCTTGGCTTCATAGCCCAGCTTGGGGGTGTACTCCAAAATCTTTTCAGCGGAGGTGAACAGGCTATGCTCGGAGCCGCCTGCCATCCGGTTGGGATCACGGTAGAAAATCTCGCCGCTTTGCGCGCCGCGAACGCCGTCAATGTTATCAACACCCTTGACAGAAATGTCCGTGTAGGCCTGGTCACTGCCGCCGGCGTGGACATAGATGGCGTCATAGCTCAGGGCGAGCTCTATATAATAAGGCCGGGATGAGCGCATGCTGCCGATGGCAGAAATGCCGTCCAGAGTGGAATAAATTCCCTCCAGCCGTGTAATATCACCCTCTGCCAGAACCTCATATAGAATGTCCGCCTTGGAAATTCCGCACTGGGGCAGAGCAACCTTAATGTTGTTGTGCATCACAGCATAGGGGCGCAACTCCGAGATGTCCTCCTCAATCACTTCGCCGGTCAGCGGATTGCGAAACGGCTCCGGTGTGGGGGATGGCTCTTCCAGAGGCTCGTGGGAGCTGGCGGGAGGGACGGGTAGGATGGTGTCAGGATCGGCCTTTTGGCCGCAGGCTGTCAGCAGAAAAAGCAGTGCAAGAACAGCCAGAATTATTTTCTTCATAAGTACCTCCGATGCCGCCTGTCGAGCAGCGCGGAAACTGTCGAATCAGGTCGGGATTTCAAAGCGTATCATACACGCATTTTCGCCTGTTGTCAAACCTCTAAATGAGTGTTAGAATAAATGAGAATTTTTGAGTTTTACGAGAGGAGCCATGGAAATGTTTGAGGAAATCACCCTTGCTGCCAGGCAGGCGATGCAGGAGCTTTTGGCAGTCTCCCAGCTCTCTGAAGGAAGCATTGTTGTCATAGGTTGCTCCTCCAGCGAAATCATCGGTGAAGCCATTGGAAAAGGCGCCAGTCCGGAGACGGCAGACGCTGTTTTGCAGGGCGTTCTCCCGCTATTGCAGGAGCAGGGACTCTACCTTGCTGCCCAGTGCTGCGAGCATCTAAACCGCGCCCTTGTCATTGAGCGCAAGGCCGCGGAAAAATTTGGACTTGAGCCCGTTTCGGCAGTGCCCAAGCACAAGGCCGGCGGCGCGTTTGCGGCAGCCGCCTATGCCGCATTTCATGAGCCTGTGCTGGTTGAACATGTGCGCGCCGCGGCGGGGCTGGATGTGGGCGGCACCCTAATCGGCATGCACCTGCGGGAGGTCGCGGTTCCCCTGCGGCTTCAAATTAAAAAAATTGGAGAGGCCCCTGTTTCGGCGGCGCGTACGCGACCCAAATACATTGGCGGTCCAAGAACCCAATACGAATAGAGAAAAAAGAAGGGAGCGCCATGTATCAAATTCTTCGAAAGAGAACTCTAAACCAGGCGGGAACAAGCCTGGAAATGGTGGTCAAAGCACCGCTAGTTGCCCGCAAATGCCTTGCCGGACAGTTTATCATCTTCCGCATTGACGAATTCGGCGAGCGCGTGCCGCTGACTATCGCGGACTATGACAGGAGTGAGGGAACGGTTACCATCATGTTCCAGCCTGTGGGCAGCTCAACCAAAAAGCTTGCGGCGCTGGAGGTTGGAGATAGCATTCTGGACTTTGCAGGCCCCCTTGGCAGGCCGACGGAAATTGAGGGCCTAAAGCGAGTCGCCGTTGTGGGCGGCGGCGTGGGCTGCGCCATTGCCTATCCTGTTGCAAAGGCCATGCATGAGCAGGGGGTGGAGGTGGACATGATTGCCGGCTTCCGCAATCATGAGCTTGTGATGCTTGAGGAAGAAATGCGTCAAAGCAGCACAAACCTCTATATTACAACCGACGACGGTAGCTATGGCGAGCAGGGCTTTGTGACGGATAAGCTCCGCAGCCTGATTGAAGGTGGCCGAAACTATGACCAGGTGGTGGCAATCGGCCCCGGCGTTATGATGAAATTTGTCAGTGAGGCCACAAGACCCTATGGCATCCGCACTCTCGTCTCGTTAAACCCCATCATGATTGACGGCACAGGAATGTGCGGCGGCTGCCGGGTTACAGTGGGCGGCAAGACCAAGTTTGCCTGTGTGGATGGACCGGAGTTTGACGGTCATCTGGTGGACTGGGATGAATTAATTCGTAGAGGCGCCTTCTATAAAAGTGAGGAGGCTGAGCATAGCTGCAGGCTCACAGGAGGTACGCAAAATGGCTGATATGTCCCCCACCAAGGTTCCCATGCCCGAGCAGGAGCCGGAGGTCAGAAATAAAAACTTCCTGGAGGTTGCTCGGGGCTACACCCTCGAAATGGCGCAGAAGGAGGCGGCGCGCTGCCTGCAGTGCAAGGGCGAGCCCTGTGTTTCAGGCTGCCCCGTGAATGTCCGCATTCCCGAGTTTATTCAAAAGCTGTCTGAGGATGATTTCGAAGGCGCCTACCAGGTCATCGCCTCCACAAACAACCTGCCCGCAGTCTGCGGCAGGGTCTGCCCCCAGGAGGTGCAGTGTGAGGCAAAGTGCGTCCGCGGCATCAAGGGCGAGCCGGTGGCCATCGGCCGGCTGGAGCGTTTTGCGGCGGACTGGCACCGGGAGCACAGCGAGGATACAGTGCAGGAGCCTATTGCAAAGCCCGAGGAAAAGGGACGCCGCGTTGCTGTGATTGGATCCGGCCCCGCGGGACTGACCTGCGCGGGAGACCTGGCGAAAATGGGCTATAAGGTTACGGTTTTTGAGGCCTTCCACAAGGCCGGCGGCGTGCTGGTCTACGGCATCCCCGAGTTCCGCCTGCCCAAGGCCATTGTCCAGGACGAGATTGAAAACCTCCGCAGCCAGGGAGTTGAGGTGGTGACAAACGCTGTCATCGGCCGTGCCATCAGCATTGATGAGCTGTTTGAGGACGGCTATGAGGCTGTTTTTATCGGCTCCGGCGCGGGTTTGCCCCAGTTTTTGGGCATTCCCGGGGAGAACCTCCTGGGCGTCTATTCCGCAAACGAATACCTGACCCGCATCAACCTGATG
>CAYXNK010000176.1:0-4469 GCA_964466395.1 uncultured Oscillospiraceae bacterium
CTGCGAGGGACAATTGCTGCACCGCCCTCCAAATCCGTGGTTCATCGGGCGCTTATTTGCGCCGCGCTGGCGGATCGGCCCACGCACCTTCGCCTGCCCTCCGTATCCGCGGATGTCTCGGCGACCCTTTCCTGCCTTTCGGCAATGGGAGCAGGATTTGAGAAAACGGGAGACCAAATCCTCGTTTCTCCTGCCAATATGAGGGGAAGGACGGCGAGCCTGCTCTGTCATGAGAGCGGCTCAACCCTGCGATTTTTGCTCCCCATCGCCGCCGCTATTTTGGAGAAAGCGACCTTTTCAGGCTGCGGCCGCCTGCCGGACAGACCCATTGCCGGACTGCAGCAGACGCTGTCCGCCCACGGGGCAGTATTTTCCGGGGAACGGCTGCCCTTTCGGGTCTCGGGCAGGCTTCTGCCTGGCCGCTATGCTATCGCAGGGGATGTGAGCTCCCAGTATATTTCCGGACTGCTCTTTGCCCTCCCCCTTTTGGAGGGGGACAGCGAAATTGTACTCACAAGTCCCTTATACTCCGCACCCTATGTGGAGCTGACAGTGGAGATGCTTGCCCGCTTTGGGATTCGACTACAAAAAACCCGAGAGGGCTATCTCGTACCCGGAAACCAGCGCTACCGCACGCCGGGGTCGTTAGGGCTGGAGGGAGACTGGTCTTCGGCAGCACCCTTTCTCGTTGCCGGTGCGCTGGGTGGTGATGTGACCGTTTTGGGGCTAAAGCTCGATACAAGGCAGGGTGACAGGGCAATTTTAGACATTCTTACCGCCTGTGGAGCGGGGACGGAGGTCTCCGAAGAGGGCGTCCGAATCTTTCACAGGCGCTTGCAGCCCTTTTCTGCTGATGTTTCCCAAACTCCTGACCTGCTACCGATTCTTGCCGTCCTGGCCAATGGCGCCAAGGGGGAGAGCTTGCTGCTTCACGCCTCCCGCCTGAGGTTCAAGGAGAGCGACAGGCTGATGAGCACGGCGGCCATGCTGACAGCCTTGGGCGGCAGGACAAGGGAAGCGGCGGACAGCCTGAAGGTTACGGGAACAGACTTAAGGGGCGGCAGGGTGACGTCCTTTAACGATCACCGCATCGCCATGGCAGCTGCCATGGCTGCGACCGGCTGCTCCGGAGAGACACAGATTAACGGGGCAGAGTCGGTGGAAAAGTCCTATCCCGCGTTTTTTGCGGACTTTCGTCGATTGGGCGGCAGAATTATATCGGAGGGGGAATAAAACGCGTGACGCTTGAAGAAATTAGAAATGAGATTGACCAAATCGACGAGAAGCTACTGGCGCTTTTTCTTAGGCGCATGGAGCTGGGTAGGGAGGCGGCCGAGCAGAAGCTCAGACTCGGCAAACCCCTTAAGGACTCCGCCCGTGAGCAGCACATTTTAAATAAGGTATCCGAGAGCAGCGGCACGCTGTCTGGCTATTCCGAGAGGCTGTTTCAGGAGCTGATGGCGCTGAGCCGCGCCTATCAGAGCGGGCTGTTCGAGGAAAAGGGCGCATTGGCGCAGAAGGTCTCTGAGGCGTTAACGGCGGAAAAAACACGGCAGACAGTGGAGAAGCAGGCGCTTTACCAGGCGCTCTTATCCCGTGTGAACCGGCCGGAGGCACAGTTTGCGCCGCTGGAAGCGCTGAAGCCCGCGCAGTTGGAGCACGCCCTGCTACTCACGGCAGCCCTTGTCGGTCTCTCCCTCAAGGAGGAGCGACTTCTCGCTCTGGTGGATGGGCGGCAAAAAGCGTCCTTTGTTCTGCCCCAAGCCTTGGGCGCCGCCATACAGGTGCTTTGCCCTGAGGAAATTTCGGGGGCCGGTGGACTCCATGAAACCACAGTATTAATCAACACATCGCCCGCACTTTCCGCCGCCGGGGGGGCGATCCTGGAAAAGCTCCCTGCCTGCCGGTCTGTCTTTGACCTCGGCTCCCTGCTGCACCGCTCTCCGCTGCTGATGGCGGCAGAGGAAATGGGCCAGCGCACAGCGGATGGGTTGGCGATCCTGAGCCTTCTGCTGGCGGAGGAGGGGCAGCACTCCACACCCTCACCCAAGAGCCTCTGGCCGCTTTTGACAGAGCTGCGCAAGGACAGAGGGAATATCGTGATTGTTGGAATGCCGGGCAGCGGAAAAAGTGCGGTTGCCGAGCTGATTTCCAGGAAAACGGGGCGGCGCTTTATCAATCTGGACTCCGAAATTGTTCTGAGAACCGGAAAGTCCATCCCCGCCATCTTCGCAGAGGAAGGAGAACCGCGGTTCCGTGAATTGGAGCGGGAGGCCGTGCAGCGCGCCGGGGCAATGACAGGGGCTGTGATTGCAACGGGCGGCGGCACCATCAAGGACCTTCGAAATTACGGCCCCTTGCACAGCAACGGCAGAATCTATTACCTGCGCCGCGCTCTGGAGGAGCTGGAGATGGAGGGCAGACCTCTGTCCAAGGACCCGGAGACCCTGTGGCAACTGGAAATTGAGCGGGAGCCGCTGTATTGCCGCTTTGCCGACGCGGAGATTCAAAATGACCTGGATCTTGCGGAGGCGGCAAACCGGATTATCGCCGAATACGCCGAATATTTTTCCGAAAGAGGCGCCGAGACTTCTTATAATTTATAAAAAATAAAACTATGATAAAGAGGGAATTGCATTGACGTATCATATTTACAACAGAGAAGCGGAGGCCATGCCGCGAGAGGAACTGGAAAAGCTACAAAGCGAAAGGCTTTGTGACATGGTCAAGCGGGTCTATGAGAATGTGCCCATGTACAAGGAGCGCTTTGACAGACTGGGATTAAAGCCCGAGGATATCAAGAGCATCCATGACATTGAAAAGCTGCCCTTCACCGAGAAGCAGGATTTGCGGGACAACTATCCCTATGGCCTCTTTGCCGTACCCATGGAAGACATTGTGAGGATTCATGCCTCCTCGGGCACAACGGGAAAACAGACCGTCGTGGGCTACACCGCAAACGACATGAAGCTCTGGGGGGAGGTCATGGCGAGAACCATTGGCGCCGGCGGCGTTACAAGGGCAGACATCGGCCACATCAGCTATGGCTATGGCCTGTTCACAGGCGGCCTCGGCGGCGGCCTTGGCTCCGAAACACTGGGCTGTGCCACCATTCCCGCCTCCACGGGCAACACCCGCAGACAGGTCACCATTCTCCAGGACTTCAAGCCCACCTTCCTTCTGGCAACGCCCTCCTATGCCCTGACCATTGCGGAGTTCATGGAGCAAAACGGCGTGCCCGGTGAGGCGATCCACCTCAAGGCCGGCTTCTTTGGCGCGGAGCCTTGGACGGAGAATATGCGCAACGAGATTGAGCGGCGCTTGAATCTCAAGGCCTATGACATTTACGGCCTCTCCGAGGTCATCGGCCCCGGCGTTGCCTATGAGTGTGAATGTCAAAACGGCCTGCACGTTTGTGAGGATCATTTCTATTTAGAAATTATAGATTCCGAAACCGGAAAACAAGTGCCTGACGGCGAGGAGGGCGAAATTGTCTTTACCTGCATGACCAAGGAGGCGCTGCCTCTCGTGCGTTACCGCACAAGGGACATTGGCAAACGGCTTCCCGGACTCTGCGATTGCGGGCGCACCCATGTGCGCATGGTCAAGCCCGCCGGCCGCACGGACGATATGCTTATCATCCGCGGCGTGAATGTGTTCCCCTCTCAAATCGAGGCAGTGCTCATGAATCTGGATGGCATCGCGCCCTACTATCAGATGATTGTAGAGCGGGAGGGCAATCTGGATAAGCTCACGGTTTTGGTGGAGCTTAACGAGGAGCATTTCACAGATGAGGTGCGGAAGCTCGAGGCCATGACCCGCAAGGTCACAGACGCAATTCAGTCGGTGCTGGGCATTGGCGCAAAGGTAAAGCTTGTTGAACCCAGGAGCATTGAGCGCTTTGAGGGCAAGGCGAAGCGCGTTATTGATAAACGGACAGAGGTCAAATGTTAAAGGAGGGAGCTTTAAATATGCTGATTAAACAGATTTCAGTTTTTGCGGAAAACCGCTATGGCGCAATTCGGGACATCACCGGCGCTTTAGCCTCCGCCGGTGTAAACATCCGGGCAATTTCCATTGCCGATACTACGGATTTTGGCGTTGTACGGCTGATTGTGGATAAGCGTAAGGACGCGCTCTTGGCGCTGCGGGAGGCCGGTATGACGGTTAAGGAAACGGACGTCGTCGCTCTGAGCGTGGACGATGCCCCCGGTGCGCTTCACAAGGCGCTGACCCAGCTTGCCGAGGATGGGGTTATGATTGAATATAGCTATGGCTTTGTCTCTCCCGTGACCGGCGGCGCAACCATCATCCTGAAGATGGACGAGATGGAAAAGGGCGCAAAATGCCTGATAGACCACGGCTTCCGTGTGCTCTCGGCAGAGGATATTAAGTTCTAAGGAGCCGTAAAAAGGCGTGGGGGTTTGGAAAAGCGCCGAACCCCCACACTTTCTCTGCAGAGGCTCTTT
>CAYXNK010000177.1:0-331 GCA_964466395.1 uncultured Oscillospiraceae bacterium
ATTAATAATAAGGAGTTCTTGAGTGGAATAATTGATGGAATAGGAGGTAGTGATAATGAAGGTTAATGATAATGTTATAATAATTAATGATGATGAGTCAGTATCAGTCGGAAAGATAGTAGGAGTCAGTGAAAGTAATAAGTATGATGTTCTGATTGATGGATCTGATGAAGTAGTAGAGCATGATAATTCTGATCTAGTAAAGTATAATAGGAAGTACGACATATCAGATTATAAGAAGTCAGTACAGAATGATGTATTAGTTGATGAGAATAATAATTTATCAATTGTTAATTCTAGAGAGACTAATAAGTCAGGGGTAATGTATTCA
>CAYXNK010000177.1:341-4469 GCA_964466395.1 uncultured Oscillospiraceae bacterium
TTCAATAATTTTTTTAACGTCTAGTATGATAATAAATGGTATTGAGTATAAGAATAATTACTTAGTTATAGGTGATTTAGGTATAGCTACTTGTAAGTCAAATTATCTAAGTGGTAAGTTTATCGACGATGTTTCAGAGAGTACTAACTCGTCTAATGTTGGAGGTGGGAAGTCATTTTCGATAGACGTACCTAATTCAGATCTATATGGAATTAATAAGTGATTAGATAGGAGCATTGTATGATATACTCTAAGAAGCTGATTACTCTTATAAATGACAGTGATGAAAATATATCTGATGAGGATAGAAATTTATTAGGGGTATATCATCAATCATCAGAAGACTGCTTTGACTTTGATGATCATGATGATAATGAGGATGAAGATGAAGTACTTGAAGGTGCTGCTGACGATAAGGACTCTGATGATTAATAGTGAGAGGTCAGTATGAAGCCTAGTAAATTTATTTATTCAGGAATAATAATATTAATCATACTTACTTTACTAATTTTAGGATTGTTATTATATATCATAATTTATGGAGTTACTTATGATAAAAATGAGTCACTCTCAGAGGTTACTAGTATTACTGTAGACTATATACCTAGTAAGAAGATAATCGAGGATTCAGTGCATGCGTCAGTAGAATATATTAGTGATACTTCTAGCATAGCACCACTGACGTATCCAGTATCGGAGAAGCTAATTCCGTCAATAGGTAAGTATAATCATGATTCTGAGGATGTAGAGTATCTAGCTAGGCTGAAGTATAATAGTTGTTGCGATTCATCTTCAAGAGGATCCTATGAGTCATTTAAATTATGGTCAGTAGTGCTGAATAGAGTAGAGTATAGCTCTATGAGGTCATGCAAGAAGTACTACGGTTCGTCAGTCAAGGATGTAGTCACTGATAGATCAGAATTTGAGTTCTGGAATTATTCAGTTAAGTATAATAATATGTACCGTAGGAATTTGATATTAGCAGAGTTATTCCTCGATTACAGGATCAGCTCTAAGATAGAGGAGATACCTAGGCTCATAGATCTCTCAGGATTATATATAAGAATAGATAAGGATAAGGACGGTTATAATAGATATATCTCTGCATTAACTATTGACGGGATTGAGGTATCTCCGTACTTGACATATGAGGAGTATCTAGAAGTAGTGTATCCAGAATTCATCAGAAGATTGACTGATGCAGGACTTGATTATTAATACTGAACGATTCTACATATGTAAAGTTGCTGTTAGGAGGTTAGACAGTGAAAGATACTGATGATCCTAGAGTGATGACGGCTGGTGCAGTTGTTAGAGGACTGAAATTCTGCATCAAGAGAACTGAGAGTGATAAGCTGACTAATCAGTGTAGCTCATCTTGTCCATATCATAATGATTCTAAGTGTGTAGAAAATATGATGAAGGATGTGTATTGTCTGCTAACTAATTACAAGAAGATAGTAGAGTCAAGTAGATAGAAGCGTTTAGAAGCGTTTTAAAGCCGTTTATTTGTGCAAGCGAAGCGCCCTTCGCCGGAAGTCAATAAACGGCTAGATTCGTTCTTGACGCTTCTTGAGAAGGTAATTTAGAGGATGATGCAGTGGAATTCACGTCAAGAAATATAAAGAGATTTGAACAGGCTAAGTCACTATGTAGCTTCTCTGATTTTAGGAGAGCTAAGGTAGGATGCGTAGTATCACTAGGGAGTAAAGTATTATCAGTAGGATTCAGTAGTACTAAGACTCATCCTATTCAGCAGAGATTTAATTCTTACCGTGATTTTGGAGATAAGTGGAAGGTGTCACCTGACAAACTTCATGCTGAAGTATCTGCACTAATACCAATAATGAAGCTAGATATTGACTGGAGTAGAGTAGAGATCTATGTTTACAGACTCAGAGGAGATAATACAGTAGGTAATTCTAGACCTTGTGAGGCTTGTAGTCATCTAATAAAATCATTAGGTATAAGAAAAGTTTATTACACTACTGATAATGGATATTCTTATGAGAGGTACTTTAACTAATGAGTAAAGCATCTGTATCTAGGATTGGGTTAATAGGAAGTATTATAGAGAAAGTATACTTAAGTTATGAGAATAATTTAGTGTACTATGATCAACTAACTGGATCATATAATAGGAATTATTATGAGAGAGTTATAAAATATAAGTATTTAGATGGTAGTTACTTAGTAGTTTATGTAGATATAAATAATTTGAAGATGATAAATGATTCTGAGGGTCATGCTAGAGGGTCAAGGGTGATAGCTGAGGTAAGTAGGTTATTAAAGTCTACTGACCCTTTAGTCACATGTAGACTTGGAGGGGACGAGTTTTTAGTAATCTATGACACACTAAGAAGTTCAGAGAGTATATCTAACTCATTGAATAAGATTACTCAGATATCTTATGGAATGTATTTGAAGGATTATTATGAAGATGTTAGTAATGCTGTTAGAGTGGCTGACCAAAGAATGTATGACAATAAGAGATCAATGTGAAAGGATAAGTATGATTATGTATGGCAAGTGAGGATTGTAAATACTGGAATGATGATATAGGATTATGCAGTATTACAGGTAGTGACTATTGTACTAGAAAGTGTAAAGATTATATTCCTTATGAGTATTATGATTATGAGGATGAGTTCTAATAATAATTAATGGAGGATAAGCAAGTGAGTAAGAGTAAGTCATCATCTGTATCATTAACTGATATCCCTATGATGAGTGTAAGTAGTTCTCAGATCAAGTCAGTAGGATATTCAGGAAACGTAATGATTATTGAATTTCTTACTGGATCAAAGTATCTGTATGCTGGAGTATCTGAGGATAAGTACAAGAACATGATGATTTCAGAGTCAGTAGGATCATATTTTAGTAGAAATATTAAGAATGACTCTAATGTAATATGCATTAAACTATGAGGTAAGTTATGAGTTATCCAGAAGTAATACTAGGAGTAATGAACGAGGAAGTTAAGCTACCAGTACAGAGACTAGGGGATGCTATGTATGATCTATATCCTTACTTCGACAGTAATGCTATAGTTATAATGCCTAATGATACAGAGCTAATTCCTACAGGAATATGTAGTAGTATCGAAAAAGGGTACTACATAGAGTTCAAGGAGAGAGGTAGCAATACATTATCTAACTTATTACTTAGAGCAGGGGTAATAGATAGTAATTATACTGGTGAGTGGTTCATAGCATTGACTAACGTAGGGAAGGTTCCTGTTAGTATATGCAAATCATCAGATATTATTAAAATTACCAAAGGTAATAATTGTATATATGTACCATATAGCTCAGCATTATGCCAGTTTAGAGTAGTGAAGGGTACTAATCCATCATTGATAGTTAAAACATATGATGAAGTATCCTCAAGAACTACTAACAGAGGATCAGGAAAGCTAGGATCGAGTGAATTGAATAAAAATTAGGAGGATGTATGGAGTATAATAATATAATTGATATAGTAGGTAACAGTTATGTAGTCGAGTCATCTCCCTATGTGATTACGAATAAGAATAATAAGTCAGAAGTATATACTAGTACTAAGAAGTATATGAATAAGATGTATAAAGCACTAGGTCTTAGATCATTCCAAGCAGTTGGTAATGTATTAGATCTAACTGATACAAAATTGTCAGTTATCACTCCAGAGGATAGTGAGGATGTATTCGAGTTAAGAAGCAGTCCTCTCAAGGAGGTAATATTTGTAACTAAGAAAGGGTATGAGTCCTATTGTAGAATAATGAGTAGTATTAATTCTGATACTACTACTCATCCAATTATTAGGAAGTATAGTGATTCTTATAATGAAATTAACGTATTAATGTTTAATGATTATGATCTAAGAATATCATTAGTTACAGAGGATGTTTATATCTATTATAAGTCAGATATAGGAGATGGAGTTACTGTATATTATCCATCTCTATACTACTCACTGACTGAGTACGAGACGATGAGTCCCTTGAATTTAGGGAACTTAGATTATCATGAGATAGTTTATTCCTACTATGAATTAATATCTCAATTGAAGAGATTGAAATTGATTAAGAGTAGGAGAGGAGTTATGATATTGAAGGAGTCTGAGGTAGATCTTGAGAAGTATGTACCT
>CAYXNK010000178.1:0-853 GCA_964466395.1 uncultured Oscillospiraceae bacterium
GCCTCAAGGGTTCTCCCACCAAGGTCAAAAAGACCTTTACGCCTCCCGTGAAGTCTGGCGGTGTCACCATCAAAGAAGAAAGCAACGAAGATTCTGCCAAGATGCTCTTCGATAAGCTCGTTGCCGACGGCATCATTTAAGGGGGGTAACTAAAAATGGAAGCAAAAACCAAAGATTTATGGGTATTTATTGAGACCAATGACAACGGCTCGCCGAAGAATGTCGGCCTGGAGCTTCTGAATCCCGGCCGTGAGCTGGCAGACAAGCAGGGTGGAAAGCTCGTTGCCGTCGTAGTCGGAAGCAATACAGATGCATCTGTCAAAGCAGCCACTGCCTACGGCGCTGATTCCGTCATCGTTGTTGATGCACCCGAGTATGCACACTACACCACCGACGCTTATGCCAAGGCCTTCTATGAGCTGGTCGTGAAATACGGCCCCACCAGCCTTCTCATCGGCGCAACCAATAACGGCCGCGACTTAGGCCCCCGTCTGTCCTGCCGCGTGGAGACCGGTCTGACCGCAGACTGCACCTCCCTGGCAATCGACGAGGAAACCGGCCTTGTTGCCTGGACTCGTCCCGCCTTCGGCGGAAACCTGATGGCCACCATCTTCTGCCCCGACCACCGTCCCCAAATCGGAACCATTCGTCCCGGCGTGTTTAAGAAGACCACCCCGGACGAGGTTCGCACAGCGGAAATCATCAAAGAAGAAATCCGTGTTCCCGCAGAAGAAATCCGCACAGAGCTTATTGAGCTCATCAAGGACGCGGCCGGTGAGCTAGTTGATCTGGAAGGCGCTGAAATTATCGTCTCCGGTGGACGCGGCTGCGGCGGCCCCGAAGGCTTCAAGCC
>CAYXNK010000178.1:863-4450 GCA_964466395.1 uncultured Oscillospiraceae bacterium
ATCGCCTGCGGCATCTCCGGCGCAATCCAGCACGTTGCCGGTATCAGCAGCTCCAAGACCATTATTGCCATCAATAAGGATGAGACAGCCCCCATCTTCAACGTCGCAGATTACGCCGTTGTGGGTGACATGTTCCAGATTCTTCCCATCCTGACAGCAGAAATCAAAAAGCTGAAGGCATAAGCCTCCAAACATACAACAAAAAGGACGCAGATTTCTGCGTCCTTTTTGTCATATCCCCCCCAGCCTTCCAATACACTTTGACTATGGGGGCAGACCTACAGGGGAAGGGAGGCGGTATCCTTGGAAAGCTGTGAATTATCTATACCTTATCCACCCATTCAGGTAAGTAAAAAAAACCAATATTTTGCGGCTCTGCTGACAAACGATTACGCCGGAGTCGTCAGCGAGCTGAGCGCCGCCACGACCTATTCGTTTCAGCGATTTGTTTCAAAATGTGAAGGACTGGGAGAGACCTTGCATTGCATTTCTATTGTGGAGATGCGGCATCTGGCCATTCTGGGCAGACTTGTCGCCCTGTTGGGCGGAAACCCGCGCTTTGCTGTTCAGTCCGGCACCAACTGCATCTTCTGGAATGCCCAGAACATCTGTTATGAGAATAGGCCCAGACTTTATCTCAAGCAGAACATCACAACGGAGCAAACGGCCATCGACAGCTATCGCCTCCGTCTCCGCCAGATTAGCGACCCCCATATCCGCGCCATCATTGAGCGGATTATCCTGGACGAAGAGCGGCATATCGAGCTGTTTTCCGCGCTGCTTAACGAGTATCATTAAAAAAGACCCGCCAGAAGGCAGGTCTTTTTAGCTTATTTCAGCAAATCCTTTGTGTCTCTTGCAATGACGAGCTCCTCGTTTGTGGGGATGACCAGAAGCTTCACCTTGCTGTCCGGGGTGGAAATCACAGTTTCCTCGCCGCGGATTTTGTTTTTCTCCGCGTCCACTGCGCAACCGAAGAAGCTGAAGTATTCGCAGATGGCGGCTCTGGTTCCCTTACTGTTTTCGCCGATGCCGGCTGTAAAGATAATCGCATCGACACCGTTCATCGCAACGGCGTAGGCGCCGACAAGCTTAGCTGCTTCATAGTGGAAGATGTCCAGGGCTAGCTGGGCGTCCTTGTTGCCCTCGGCTGCCGCGTTGTCCAAATCACGGAAATCGCTGGAAACGCCAGAAACTCCAAGCACACCAGACTTTTTGTTGAGTATGTTCATCATCTCGTCGATGGAGTAGCCATATTTGTTCATCAGGAATTGAATAATTCCGCTGTCAAGGTCGCCGCAGCGGGTGCCCATGGGAAGTCCCACGAGAGGCGTAAAGCCCATGGAGGTATCCACGCTCTTTCCGCCGTCGATGGCGCAGATGGAGCTGCCATTGCCCATGTGGCAGGAAATAAGCTTCAGCTCTTCAATTGGCTTGCCCAGCATGTCTGCTGCGCGGGCAGCCACATAACGGTGGCTGGTACCATGGAAGCCATAGCGGCGAATCTTGTCCTTGGTGTAATAGTCCTTGGGAATGGCATAGATAAAGGCCTTACCAGGCATGGTCTGATGGAAGGCGGTATCAAAAACGGCAACCTGGGGCACCTTGTCGCCCATGACCTTTTGGCAGGCTTCGATTCCGGTGATATTGGCGGGGTTGTGAAGGGGGGCCAGGGGAATGCAGCTCTGGAGAGCTTCCATCACCTTGCCATCAATACAGACAGAGGAAGAGAAAGACTCGCCGCCGTGCACCACACGGTGACCTACTGCGTTAATTTCGGACATAGAGGATACAACGCCGTATTCCACGGAGGTCAGCTTATCGATAACCGCTGCAATGGCCTCGGAATGCGTCGGCAGGCTGACATCCTCATCAAACTTTCTTTTTCCCTCCAGCAGGGGGGTGTGCTTCAAATGACCGTCAATTCCAATGCGCTCGCATAAACCTTTTGCCATGAGCTTTTCTCCATCCATATCGATGAGCTGATACTTCAGCGAGGAGCTTCCGGCATTAATGACCAAAATCTTCATATCAATATCCCTTTCATTATTGTAATCTTCCGTGTTTGATTGTAATATGTTCATAGCTGTGTGAACAGGAAAAAGGCCGGATTCGATCAAAATATATACGGCCGTCTGAACACACCATGCTATTCTAATCCAAATCCATGGGAAAAATCAAGCCTTTTTGCAATTTATGATGAATTATTATCAGTTTCACCGGGAAAAGGAGCGAATATGAAGATTATCGGAATTGTTTCTGAGTATAATCCCTTTCATTTGGGGCACCGTTACCACATCGCCGAAAGCCGAAAAATTGCCGGCGAAAATTCCGCTGTCGTCTGTGTGATGTCCGGAGATTTTGTCCAGCGGGGCGAGGCTGCAATTTTCTCAAAATATGCCCGTGCGGAGGCGGCTGTGAAGGCCGGAGTAGACCTGGTTCTGGAGCTTCCGCTGCCCTGGTGCGTCTCCTCAGCAGAGGGTTTTGCAAGAGGCTCCGTGGGGCTTTTAGGCGCCTTAAACTGCGTGGACTACCTGAGCTTTGGCAGTGAATCGGGGGATATTTCCGGGATGAGCGCTATTGCAACAGCTCTGATGGAGCCCTCCACCGACCGGGAGATTTTAGAAGAGCTGAAAACCGGTGTATCCTATCCCGCCGCCCGGCATGTGGCCTTGAAAAAATCTTTGGGCACCCTTGCCGACCTGCTGGATGCCCCGAACAACATTCTTGGCATTGAATACCTCAAGGCCATTTTCGACCTGCGTCTGCGCCTTGCACCCATCACCGTTGTGCGGAAAGGCGCGGGTCATGACAGCGAGGGCGGTTCCGCCTCCGACATCCGCGACATTCTGAAGCGGGGCGGCTCTCCCTCCCACTATTTGCCCCGTGAGGTCGAAAAAATTTGCAGGCGTGAGCACGAGCAGGGCAGAGGCCCCGTATTCATGGATTATTTTGAGACCGCCATGCTCTCCCGCCTGCGGATGCTGGACGAACAGGCCTTCTCCCAGATTCCCGATAACTCCGAGGGTCTCGGAAACCGTCTCTTTACGGCAGCACACGAGGAGAGCACCTTAGACGGCGTTTTAGCAGCGGCCAAGACCAAGCGCTACACCCTCTCCCGTTTACGCCGTATGTGCCTGTTTGCCGCGCTCGGCATCAAAAAGGGCATGGTGGACGAGCCGCCCCCCTACGCAAGGGTACTGGCCTTTAACGAGACTGGGCGGACGGTGCTGCGGGAAATGTCCGACAAGGCCTCGATTCCCGTCATCACAAAGCCCGCCCACGTGAAGGAACTAAGCGCCACCTGCCTGTCCGTTTTTGAACTAACCGCCTCCGCCCATGATTTTTATGTTTTGGGCTACTCGGCCAAGGGGGAGCGCTGGGGCAGAGCAGACTGGCGAACAGGCCCTGTGGTGCTCTAAGGAAATGGAAAGAGACTGTAAACTTTTTCATTAAAACTTGCTTTTGCCTAGGCTTTAGGGTATCATAAAAGCCCAGTGCTCGCCCTGAAGACAGAGACGGGTGAGCCATTTGATTAAAATAATTCATAAATGGAGTACGGATGAAGAAAGCCATTTATATTATCA
>CAYXNK010000179.1:0-4436 GCA_964466395.1 uncultured Oscillospiraceae bacterium
TTGTAGATGGGTCTGCCTGTGTGCTTATCCCAAAGAATCGTGGTTTCCCGCTGGTTTGTGATGCCGATGGCGGCAATTTCTCGCACATCCACCCCGGTCTGGGTAATAACCTCCATCATCACCGCATACTGGGAGGAATAAATCTCCATCGGATCATGCTCCACCCAGCCCTCTTTGGGGTAAAGCTGGGTAAATTCCTTCTGGGCAAGCCCCACAATGTTCTGCTCCCTGTCAAATAAAATCGCCCGGGAGCTTGTGGTTCCCTGATCCAAGGCCAGCACATATTTTCCCATGGTTTTTCTCCCTCAAAACGCTTTCGTTTGTTGCGTGTTAACTGCAGTGCAGATAGTATACCATAATTTATTTCTCCTGCCAACACTTGGCAGCCCACTTATTCGTATGCTATACTGGTCAAAAATTCAAGGCTTATTCTCTAAGCCGAAGGAGCGCCGCCTATGGGCTTTCGCAACAACAACACGGGCTATATCGCAAATCCCCTAGCCACACGGAGCATCGTAAAAAAAGGGAACTTCGCCCTGCTCACCCCTGATGGCCTGGTAAAAAACGTTATTCCCGGTTTTGAGCATGCAGATGTGACGATTCTCTCCTCCCCCAAGCTGGGCGCAAGCTTTGTGGACTATCTCGTGACGACGGACGAGCAGGGCGAAAATAGCCAGGGCTTCGGCGGCGACGGGGTTGAGAGCTTTCTCTATCTTCTCTCGGGCAGCCTGAGGCTTCGGGTGGGGCAGGAGGAATTTTTCCTCTCTCCCGGTGGATACCTTTATTGCCCGCCTAACGAGAAGCTTTTTTGGAAGGCGGAAGCCCCCTGTGAATTTTTCCTGTATAAACGCAGATACCGCCCCATCAATGAGGCGCTCCCCGCCCTTGTCTGCGGGAACCTTGCTGCCCTCTCCCCCATAGAATATGAAGGGATGGCCGATGTGCTCATCTACGACCTTCTGCCTAAGACCCTCGAATACGACATGAACTTTCACCTTCTCTCCTTCCGCCCGGGCAGCTGCCACGGTTATATCGAAACCCATGTACAGGAGCACGGCGCGTTGATTTTAAGCGGCGAGGGAATGTATCGTCTGGACGATAACTGGACGCCCGTGGAAAAGGGGGATTATATCTTTATGAGCGCATACTGCCCCCAGGCCGCTTACGGAATTGGGCGGGGGGAAAGCTTCTCCTATCTCTATTCTAAGGACTGTAACAGGGACGAGGACATTTAAACAAACTTAGGGAGGAACAGGCCTTGCCTGCTCCTCCCCTTTTGATGTGCACCCGGCATGGGCTGCGACGCCCCGCGCCATCTCCAAGCTCACGGTATTGAACATCCCCACAGCATAGCCCTGTTTTTAGGCGGGCGGCAGCACCTCATTTAATGTTACAAACATTTGCGTGCCTCCTTTTCCCAGCCTGCATCAATTTTTTCTTCTAACTCGTTCAGCGGCAAAAGCCCACTCAAAGCGTCATAGGCCGTGACACAGCAGGCACCGCTGGCTGTTGCCAACTGCATACAGCGCGCCAGGCTGTTTTGTTCCAGCACGGCGGCAAGGAAGGCCGCGATGCTGGTGTCCCCTGCGCCCGTAGCCGAGAGCACCCGGGGCGCCCTAAAGCTCTGCTCAAAGCCCCGCTTTCCCAGCCAAGCATCTGGGTCAAGCCCCAAATCCGCGCAGAGCGCCGCCGCTTGGGGCGTATCAGCACAGGCATAGTAGATGCCCGGCGCACCGCATTTGATTAAAACCACCCGCGCGCCCATTCGGAGCAGCGTCTCTGTCAGGGGGGCGACGTCGTCCTCAATATTCAGCACCTCGGTCAACTCCCCGCCTTCGGCGCGGCTGACCCAGCCTTCTAGACGCGCTTTGTCCAGCATGAAGCAAAGCTCCTCCACGCTGGGGACAAAGAAGTCAACGAAGGGCAGGGTGTTTTCCAGAAGCCGTTTCCAGTCAACCTGACCGGCGGGAGTTTCGGGGTCCACCGCCGCCATATCCAAGGACGTGGAAATCCCCCGTTCCTTTGCCCGGCAAAACAGGCGCACCAAATCCTCGCCGTCTTTTTCATAGAGCCGTTCCATCATGGGCGGATATCCTAGATGCAGGTGGGCTATCCCTTCCAACATCTCGTCTGTAATGTCCCCTGAGCAGAAGGCGTGGTTTGCCCCCGCGTGGTGGAGAAAGGTTCTATCCACCCCCAGCGGGGCGAGAACAAGTGTGTAGGAGGTTGGTGCTTCGTCTGTTTCAATCAGGCATTGCTCCACCTGATGCCGCTCAAAAATGCCCTGCACCAGCTTTCCAAATTCGTCCTTGCCCACCTTGGCCACAAGGCGAACCTCTGTGCCCAGGATGTGCAGTCCCAAACCGGTGTTGGAAACAGCCCCGCCCGCATGGATTTCTGCCTTTCCCACCTCAATCAGCTTGCCGGGGGCAAGGAGATTCCCGCCACGGAGCGCCGACGGAAGCACCGGTGTAATGTCCAGACAGAGATGCCCCGCAACCATGACCCGTGGCTTTTTCCCGTGATTGTCTTCCATCATTTTATACCAGCTCCATAATCAGATTTGTGCTATGCATCTCCAGCTCCTCAAGCCCGTCGAAAACCGTAAGAAAATAAGCCTTAAAGAACCCCCTCCTCTAGCGCACTGTTTCATAGGGCCAGTCCAGAATGCCGCCCATGTCGTGGATATTCGTATAGCCCATCGCAGCCAGCTTTCCCGCCGCTGCCGCGCTGCGCCTTCCGCTGCGGCAATAGACCAATATCAGGGCATCCTTATCAGAAAGCTCTTCCTCGGCTCGTGTGTCCAGCTCATAGTCGGGAATCAAAAGAGCGTTTTCCAGGTGGCCTTCGGCAAACTCCTCCGGCATGCGCACATCCAGAATCAAAACGTCCTCCTTCTCGTCAATGATGGTCTTTGCCTCAACGGCAGAAATTTTTGTGTAGCTGTTCTTTTCCATTTGTGTTCCTCCTGTACATCCAACTAATAAAAGCAACAACAGCGTAATCGGGATGAGCATTTTCTTCATTGTACCGCTCCTTATCTGCAAAATAAATTCTTCCATGCCTTTTCCGCAGCTTTTTGCATTGGTTTTTTTCTTTTTTCTCTACCAGTTTACCGCTTTTACTGCTCAAAAAAAAGAGATTTAGTCTCTTTTTGCCGAATAAATTCAAAACAGGCTTGAAATATTCCGCAAAACCTGTTTAGCTATTGATAACAGCTTTTATTTGATAGTATCTTGGTAATAATAGTTACTGTTTAATGAAGCCCCGTCATGTCCTTCGGAAGAAGATAGCTGTCTGCAATCAGAAATCATTCTGCTCACGGACACCTATATTGCCGTGGCAATTCACATTCTCTGGATGGCGTGGGTAGAAACGAAGAAGGAGAGCAACAAATGAGGCGGGTATTCGGTGGTTTTGAAGCGGTTTTTGATGGGCTGTATCTGGCGACTGCCTTGGGGCTAGGCCTCTATCTGCTGGTTACCGGCGGGGATGCACGCGGCCATGCCGGCATCATGGCGCTTGTGTTGGTGGGGGGCGATATCTTTCATTTGGTTCCCCGGATGCGCGTCATTGCCGGTGGTGACGAGGAACGATATCGCGCTGCCCTGGGCCGTGGCAAGCAGATTACCTCGATTTCTATGACGGTGTTTTATCTCCTGCTCTGGCAGTTGGGTCTTTTGCTTTTTTCCGAAAACCCTGCCGAAGTTTGGACTTATATCGTCTATGGACTGGCCGCCCTGCGGATATTCCTCTGTCTCTTGCCCCAGAATCGATGGCTGGAGCGCTATCCCCCGGTGTCCTGGGGAATCCTGCGGAACATTCCTTTCTTCCTCTTGGGCGCTGTCGTCTCTGTTTTGTTCTATCTCCATCGGGTCGCTGTTCCTGGCTTTTCGCTGATGTGGCTTGCCATCTCCCTAAGCTTTGTCTTCTATCTGCCTGTGGTGCTTTGGGCAAATAAGAACCCCAAGGTCGGAATGTTTATGCTGCCCAAAACCTGTGTGTATCTTTGGATGCTGACCATCTGCCTCTCTCTTTGATGCGGCCGCCATCCTCTGCGATATAAATGAAGTGCAACAAGAAAGGAGTTATCCATGAGTGAGTACAAGAAATTAACCAATGAGGTTGGCGCACCGGTTGCCGACAATGAAAATGCCATTACTGCAGGCCCCCGTGGCCCCGTTGTCATGCAAGACGTTTGGCTGATGGAAAAAATGGCCCACTTTAACCGTGAGGTTATCCCTGAACGGCGGATGCACGCAAAGGGCTGGGGCGCTTACGGCAAGCTTACCGTTACCCATGACATTTCTCAGTACACCAGGGCAAATGTTCTCCAGCCTGGCAAAGAGACGGAACTCTTCCTCCGCTTTTCCACTGTGGCCGGCGAGCGCGGCGCTGCTGACTGCGAGCGTGACATCCGCGGCGTTGCCGTCAAG
>CAYXNK010000180.1:0-4403 GCA_964466395.1 uncultured Oscillospiraceae bacterium
CAGCTTATTTATCAGTTTACTAACAAGCTGACTGAAGATTATCCCGACGTATCGGATGCTACCATTCAGAATGGTAGATACCTTTTTAGGACAAATGCGTTTGAGAAATTCGATAAAATCTTTTTTGATAATAAGCCTGATGATGGCAATGAGCACATTCAAATGTTGGGGCTTCAAAACAATAAGCGTGTATATAAGTGGGTACGCCGTGATTATATTACTAACCACGAGAGTTTGGAACATTACAAGGTGTTTATTTCGGCTGCAAATGGTGCCTCTGGAACCTTAAGTGAGACATCTGCTAGAATGATTAGTACACCTTTATTGGGTACGCCTTACGTTGGAACTACGCAAACATTTCTAACAGTCGGTTCATTTGATAGTCGAGAAGAAGCAAGCGCGACATTGAAATATGTCCGTTCTAAGTTTGCACGGATGCTTTTGGGTGTCTTGAAAGTCACGCAACATAACACCTCCGAAAAGTGGAAGTATGTCCCCTTGCAAGACTTCACGACGCAAAGCGACATTGACTGGACGCAATCCATTCCCGACATCGACCGCCAGCTATACGCCAAATACGGGCTTGACGAGAAAGAAATCGCTTTTATTGAGGAAAAGGTCAAGGCGATGGAGTGAGTGTTGCCGCTGCGGCGCTTATGGGAAGAGAAAATCGGACAGATGATGCAACAACCTTGACTGTTGTAGCGCATTTCGAAGCGTTGTCGGGCGCAATTTTTACTAAACTTGGAGGCAGAGCGATGAGAGTATTTACAAACGCAACCTTTATTTCCTGCGGGGAGCAGAACCGCTGTTTTGGCACGATGGTGGTTGACAAGGGCAGAATCTGCTACGCTGGGGACGAGCTTCCCTCGGCCTACAGCAGGGCAAAGCGGGTGGATTTGGGCGGAAAATGCGTGGTTCCCGCCTTTGCGGACACCCACATTCACTTCGAATCTTATGCCCTGTTTTTGTCCACCCTGGATGTTCGGGAGGCCACAGACCTGGAGGATATGGCGCGGATTGTGCGCGCCTATTTTGCCAAAAACCCCAAAGTGAAGTTTCTTCCCGCCTTCGGCTGCAGCGCCCACACGCTGAAAGAAAGGCGGCTGCCCGAGCGGAAGGATTTGGACAGGATGACAGACGTTCCCTTTCTGATTGTCAAATATGACGGACACGCGGGCGTTGCGAACACGGCCTTCATCGACTCCCTTCCCGAAGCCGTGAAAAAAGACCCAGGCTTTGAGACGGAGACGGGCTGGATGTACCAAAATGCCTTTTACGAGGCCGTGAACTTTATGACCAGCAAGATCTCGCCCCTGAAGGTGCTGCGGAGCCTGGCTGAAGCCTCGGACGTCATGGCGAAAAAGGGGATAGGGCTAATCCACACCGTTGAGGGCGTGGGTTACAAAAACGACATTGATGTTGACACCATGCGGCTGGTCTCCAAAGCGCTGCCCCAGGCCTTCCGGCTGTTCTTCCAGACCACCGAGGTGGAAAAGGTCACAAAGCGGAAGCTGCCCCGCATCGGCGGCTGTTTCCGGCTGGCGCTGGACGGCTGCTTCGGCTCCGAGGACGCAGCGCTGAGCTGTCCCTATGAGAACAACCCGGAAAACAAGGGCTTTTTGCTCTATTCCCAGGAGGAGGTCAACGACTTTTGCATCCGCGCCAATCGCCAGGGACTTCAAATCAGTATGCATGCGATTGGGGATGTTGCAGTTGACCAGGCGCTCACGGCCTATGAAACCGCGCTGAAGGACTTTCCCCGGAAGGATCACCGCCACATCATCATCCATGCGGACTTGATTCCCGAGGAGATGCAGGAGCGGGCGAAAAATTTGGGCATTTGCATCGCCGTGCAGCCTGCCTTCCTGTATTGGAAGCACGAGCCGGCGGAGTATTTGGAGAGCATTCTGGGTGAGCGGGCAAATCAGATGCTGCCCCTCAAGAGCCTGATTGAGAAGGGAATTGTTGTGTCGGCGGGCTCAGACGCGCCCTGCACGATTCCAGACCCGATTGGCAGCATCCATTCCTGCTGCAACCATCCCAACCCGGAGCAGCGCATCGATGTGCTGGATGCCTTGCGAATGCACACCTCCCAGGCGGCCTATATGTCCTTTGATGAGCACGAGAGGGGAAGCCTCCGGGAGGGGTACATCGCAGACTTTGTGGTTTTGAGCGAGAACCCGCTGGAAATTTTGCCTGAAAAACTCTGCGAAATCAAGGTGGAGGAAATCTATTTTTCCGGGGAGAAATACCGAAAGCCCCCCTCAAATGCCGTCTCACTGGTCTGCAAGGCGCTCCTTAGCCGTGGGCGGTGATAAAACCTTGGCTCGGGTGTGACGCGCCGGAATGACAAATTTCGGGGCGGGCTGATAACACATTTCGGGTGCCTGCATAAAATGTTGTACACGGGAATCGTGTAACTAAACATTTAGGAGGAACAAAAGTGGGTATGCCCGTTATTGTGCCCGGCACTGCCACAAGATGCCAGGCGATCACTGATGTTATTGAATCGGTTGCTCTGGAGCAGACGGCCCTTTCCCATATTCTCAATGCGGAAGGCGAGAAAATCCAAAGGATGGTCGCGGCCGCCGCTACCTCTGCGGAGCTGTTTGCGGTAAACGACTCTGTGAAAACCATGGTCAACGCCGTTTCCAGGCTTGAGATGGTGCTTTTGGCAAAGCTTGAACTGTTCGGGGGCTGCTTGTGTTCAGACTGCGATGTACCGGTCAACGGCGGTGGCTGATCAATTAATGGCAACACGATAAGAATGATGAAATTGTCCCATGCCGGTAAAAATCGGCATGGGACAATTTTTTTGCACAGAGCGGCGGCCTGATCTACCGAGCTGTGGGACGACAGGGAATCACCCGATTCTGCGGAATGCATATGATGAATTGAGTAGCCTTTTTTTGAAAGTTTAAATCTGAATGGAGGAACTGTATGGATCATTTGCATTCGTGTATACCCATTACAATCGGGTGTGACGACGGAATTAATCATATCGCATTTGACGGCTGTGCGTATTTTTGCACCATAAGAAACCAATGTGAAATTATAAAGTTAGATGAGTGCCTCAGACAAGTGGAACGCTTCGACACCTGTAGGGAATATGACTGTATCTGCTACGACTGGTGTGAGCGCTGCTTCTGGGCGTCCTCGAGCAGCTGCTCTGACAAGATTTTCAAGCTTGACTGTGAAATGCGGGAAATTGACTGCCTGCGGCTCCGTGACAGGATTGTCCAAGGCGCGGTTACGGGGCTTTCCTATCAATGCTGCAATAACACCCTGCTTGTGGCCTTCTTGTGCGGGGTTGTCGAGGTGGAAAAATGCAGCGAGACAGCCACACTCGTCTATCTTCCCCAGAGGGGCAGCGTCATGGGTGTTTTAAGCCTGTGCCCGGGGACTGTGGTCACTGTTTTGCGGGATGAAAGATATGTGATTGAGGTTCTCGATGACAATGACGAAAAGCAAAACAGTGTTTGCCTCCCCGGAAAAATCAGGGTGCAGGGGCTCATGTTTAACCCCTGCAACTGCCATTGCGGACCGCCGCTGATTCAGGCCCTTCTCCTGAAAGATTGCAGCTATCCCTATCTTTGCAACTACCCCGTGGATTTCGACGACTTGGGCTTTGCGCCCTGCCGCTGCAACTATAAAATCTGTGGAGCCTGCTGCTCGGAAAAGCCCTGTCGGCCTGGCGACGCCTGCGCCGACCTCATTGAGTCCGTTGCGCTGGTTGAGGCAGCCCTCGCCCATATTTTGAACGCGGAGGGTGAAAAGCTCCAAAATGTTCTGGCAGAGACCGATGACATTGAGAAGATTCTCTGCGTCAACCGTGAGGTCAACAAAACCATCGTCAACGCGACGCATTTGGAGCATGTGCTTTACGCAAAGCTGAACACGCTGACAGAGCTTGAGTGCTGCTGTGACCCCTGCGATAAGCCAACAAGGCAAACCCCGCCGCTATAAGCCGCCCAAGCGTGAAATAAAAGGAGCCTGTCGTCTACTGGCGGCAGGTTCTTTTTTTAATCCGCTGGAAAAAAGAGACAGGCCATGATATGATATCTTTATACCGAGAGCGGTTTCTGGGACAGGCTGCCCGGAGAAGAGATAACGTGTGCATCGAAGGAGGACGATAAAATGGAAAAGTTTTTGTTTTACGGCATGACCGGGGAAAAGATGTGCTTTCAGCATGTTTTGATGAACGCTTTGGACCTTTCCGCCGGAGGGCGCGAGGTAAAAATTATTTTCGAGGGCGCCTCTGTGAAGCTGGTGGCGGTTTTTGAGGAGGAGGGAAATCCCCTATACCAGAAGGCCAAGGACAAGGGGCTGATTGCCGGGGTTTGCCTCGCCTGCTCCAAGGTCTTGGGGGTGCTGGAGCAAAATGAGGCCTCCGGGTTGCC
>CAYXNK010000181.1:0-4391 GCA_964466395.1 uncultured Oscillospiraceae bacterium
AGGGCAAGGGCGTTTACAGCTACGCAATTTCCGTCTCCCCCATGGACTGCATGGGCTGCGGCGTCTGCGCCAATGTCTGCCCCGTCAAGGCTCTGACCATGACGCCCCAGGAGCAGGAGCACGACCAGCAGCCCGTCTTCAACTACATGGTTGACGAGGTTGCCCAAAAGACAGACCTTGTGGATGCAACCGTCAAGGGCAGCCAGTTCAAAAAGCCCCTGCTCGAGTTCTCCGGCGCCTGCGCCGGCTGCGCCGAGACCGCCTATGCAAGACTCATCACCCAGGTGGTGGGTGACCGCATGTACATCTCCAATGCAACAGGCTGCAGCTCCATCTGGGGCGGCCCTGCTGCCACCTCCCCCTACACCGTCAACAAGGAAGGCCGCGGCCCCGCCTGGGCAAACTCCTTGTTTGAGGATAACGCAGAGCACGGCCTGGGTCTCTATCTGGGTCAGAAGGCAATCCGCGACCGCTTAATCGGAAAGCTTGAAGAAATGGTCGTCTCCCCCGAGGCGCCTGAGGCCGCAAAGGCCGCCATCACTGCCTTCCTTGAGACCAAGGATGACGCCGAGACAAACCAGGAGCCCGCAAAGGCCCTGATTGCCGTCATGGAAGCCGGCGCTGCACAGGGCTGTGAGCACTGCCGTGCGATTGCTGCCGAGAAGGAATTCCTCTCCAAGAAGTCCGTCTGGATCTTCGGCGGCGACGGCTGGGCTTATGACATCGGCTACGGCGGTCTTGACCACGTGCTGGCCACCGGCGAGAACGTCAAGGTCATGGTCTTTGACACCGAGGTCTATTCCAACACCGGCGGGCAGGCCTCCAAGGCCACCCAGATTGGCGCTGTTGCCCAGTTTGCAGCGGCCGGAAAGGCCATTGCTAAGAAGAGCCTGGCTGAAATGGTTATGAGCTATGGCTATGTCTACGTGGCACAGGTGGCCATGGGCGCAAACCCTGCCCAGACCCTCAAGGCCATTAAAGAGGCCGAGGCATATGACGGCCCCGCGCTGATCATTGGCTACGCCCCCTGCGAGATGCACTCGATTAAGGGCGGCATGCAGAACTGCCAGGGTGAGATGAAGAAGGCCGTGGACTGCGGTTACTGGAACATGTTCCGCTTTAACCCCGCGCTCAAGGTCGAGGGCAAGAACCCCTTTACCCTGGACAGCAAGGCACCCACCGGCGGCTACAAGGACTTCATCATGAACGAAGCCCGCTACTCCTCCCTGGCAAGAGCCTTCCCCGAGCGCGCAGAGGAGCTCTTTGGAGAGGCAGAGCAGGGAGCGAAGGATCGCTTCGACAGACTCCAGCGCCTGATTAAGCTCTATGAGCCGGAGGCTCCCGCAGCAGAATAAAGAACCAAAAAAAATCCCCGGATAAGGCGTTTGCCTCATCCGGGGATTTCGTTTTTTTGTGTTCACTCGGAAAGAAGCTTCCCCAACCGGACAACGGCATAGTCGTCGATGATGCGAATGCTGCCCTGGGCGGGGTAGACAGGCATTTCAATCACCTCATAGAAGTCGTCAAACTCCTGGGCAATGTCGGTGTCATTGTTAAACACCTCATTGGAGATGCCAAGGTAGCGCTGGAGGAAGAGGCCGTTGGTATAGCTGTTGATTAGGGCGTTCATGTTCAGGGCGCCGATCATGGAAATTCGGTTCAGCTCCGGCGCTAATGCCGCGCTCTCTTCACTTGTTCCCACAAGGACAATGGGCATGTCGGGAACATAGCCCTCGGTCTGCTCGACAGCGGAGAGCAGACGAGTGGAGAAGGCGACCGTCTGCTCATAGGAGAGCTGCATCTTGAGATAGACCTCGTTGCTGTACACAGCATAGCAGTAGGCCGAGGCGGCGAGGGTGAGCACCACAAGCCAGGAGGAAGCCGCAAGGGCAAAGCGGTGGAAGCCGCCGACCTTCTCAGCGCGGGGATGGGCATATTCCATCAGTGCCAGGGGCAGGAGCAGGATATATAATAGCCCATACAGCATCAAAAGATGGGCGCTGGTTTCGGGAGCCATCAGCACAATCAGGCCGCCCGCAAGGGGATAGGCCAAAAGCAGAAGCAGAAAAAAGAGGATAGATAGGGGCTTTAATTTCCGCTGCCGCAGGATAAAGACCAGAAGATACAAACTGGCAAGGACGGCGAGAACAAAGAGATATTTCATAAAGAAGGCATGAGCTGTGGATTGGTTGCGGAGGAAAAAGAGGAAATACTCCCCGTAAGCGCGAACCAAAAGCTCCGGAAGCTGCGCTAAGGGCAGCTTTCCCATGCCGGAAATGCCCATATAGTCTACAAGGCCGGTTGCGCGGGAGGCGAGCTTTGAGATGGCAAGATACAGCCCCATGCTCACACCAAGGCTTATGACAAAGCCCAGCGCGCGCAAAAAAAGCCGGGGCAGGGGCAGCTTTCCGTCCAGAGTTTCAAAGATTAGGGCGCCGACCATCAGCACGGCGGCAACGCCGAAATAGCTCTGATAAATCCCCATGGACAGAGTCAGGGGAAGAATGGCAAAGACCCAGCCCCAGCGAAACTTACAGGCCAAAAAGCCCGCAAGACAGGCCAGAAGAAGGCTGAAAAAATAAGCGTCCGCCGAAAACATGTAGGCAAAGGTGGCAGCAACGGAGGGAAAGGATACCATTAGCGCCGCTGTGAGAATGCAGCCCAGAGGACGGCGAATTCGTAGCACCGAAACCGTCAGGCAGGCGGAAAGACCGAGAAAAACCAGCGCCAACAGACCGATGAGCCAGGGCAGACTGAAGCTGCCGTGAATCCGCAGCACAAAGGGCAAAAGCCAGCGCCCCGAGGCCGCGCCGTAATCAGAGCCGAAGAGATGGCCGATGTCGTCGTGGTTGGGAAGCTTATTGGTGAGCATGTAGAGGTGGGTCACAAGGCCAAAAGCCAAGGCAGAGACGAAGGTGAGCAGGATGTGTGCCGGGATTTTCTTGTAAAGCCGCAGAAAGAGTCCTTCTGGGCTCCAATCGGCGGTGGAGTTTTCGTGGTTCATGGTATCCTCCGAAATATAAAGAAAGTGTGACAGCGCGGGTGTGGGTAGCAGATAAGAAGCAGTATACCACAGGTGCAACACGCCGATGTGGTATATCATGTAGATTTGTTACTGATTATAACACATTCTTTGCATAGACACCACCTTGGGTAATTCCGCACAAAGAGCGGCTAGCACCGAAAGGGCAGACTTACTTGCATCTTTTTCGTCTGACGAAAAATCTGACAGCGCAAATCTGAACTTTTCTTTGTGCGGTGTTCCCCGAGATTAAAAAAAACAGCGGCATGGGGCCAACTTCCATGCCGCTGTTCCGTATGATCATAAAGTTTATTTCATAAAGCAGGCAACGCCAATCAGAGCAATGTTCAGCAGCATGAAAAAGACCTGGACGCCTGTTTTCTTAGTTCCCTCCACAAAGGCGGTAAACTTAGCGCTCCTAAAGCTCTCCTCCACAAACTCCTTTTCTGCAATCTGCAGGCAGCCGCCAAAAGCCAGGGAGCCGGCACGGAAGGTTAGCCAATAACCGGGATTCCAGCAAAGCAGGCTACCGATAATCGGAGAGGCCAGAATTGCCACATGAAGCTTGGCGACAGCAGGAGAAAACTCGTTGGTGACGAAAATCCAGTTCCAAATCGTATAAGCCACAATCCAGCAGAGGGTGCCGACGAGAGTGGCCGCATGGAACTCATACATATGCATGAACTTTGCAAAAAAGCCAAAATCCGCTGTCTGGGTCAGGTCAATCCAGGAGCCTCTGAGGAAATAGACGGAGGCGGTCAGCACAATACCTGTAATGCCGTTAAAGTATTTCTTGTAGCGAAAGATGTCCGTGAAGGTTGCCTCAAGGATGTTGATGGCCAGGAAAATTAGGACAATGTTGACGAAGAGCTGGCGGTCAAGAATGTTGAAAACCGCAAAGACAATGGCAATGCGCAAAAGGGTCAGCGTGGTGAGCTTGAGACGCTCAAAAAAGACCAGCTTGCAGAAAATCATTACCGAGAAGGGCAGAAGGACGTTCACGAAGATGTTGACGAGAATAGGCTGGGCGGACGCCAGCATGCAGACCGCTGTGAAGGAAAAGGTGAGAATCAAAAGCAGGATGTTTTGACTCTTATGCTCGGGCTTGATGGTGTTCTTTTGTTTTGATGACATAAATATTCTCCCTCATAAAAAATCATATACGTGTCTCACCGTTGCCGGTGTTTTACGACAAATCAGGCCAAAAAGGCAGAGGTTAAAAGCTTGCAAAAATTGTTCAGACGGGTTCTGGCCAGCCCCTCTTCGATGGGAGCGTATTCATTGGAAATAGCCATTTTTTGCATGAGACCCAAAAGGGAGTCATAGGTGCTGTAATACAGGGATTCCAAGTCCAGGTCGGCACAAACGG
>CAYXNK010000182.1:0-4390 GCA_964466395.1 uncultured Oscillospiraceae bacterium
CGCTCCACACCGTTTAGGTCGTCGTTCATACCGAGATTGGACTGTACAAAAAGAGGCGCTGAAACACGGTAAAGGTTAAGCTCCCCTGCCAGTCTGTCTATAAAAAGTCTTTTTAGCAGACTAATTGCCTTCTGCGTATCATAGATGGAAAGGGCGCTTTTATAGCCCGCCGGAATCCTGCTGTTCATTTTTTCTTCCCCTCAGCCCTGCTCTGTTAAAAGGGCAATAATTTTTAAATAAATATTTTCTGCATCCTCGCGGAAATTTTTCTCTATCAGCTCCGCCTGCGTTTCGCCCGAAGCCAGCAGCTTCAATTTGATAATGCTGCCAATGCCGTCGGAGAGGGAGAGACTGACCCTGCTGCCGCCATTTTCCAGGGTTTCGTGGCCGGTGAAAATCTGCTCGTCCCGCTTCATTTTTGCAATCAGAGGGCGCACCTTTCGCTCCGCCTTAGAGCGGACGGAATAAGGAAGGCTGCTCTCCACGGTGTTTCCATGTTCCTCCCCCAGCTTTGTCGCCCGATAGCCGTCTTCGGACTGGCTGACATGTCCTGTTTTAACAAGCTCGGAAAGGCACTGGGTAAACTCGAAATAATCAAAACCATCGTCCACCAGCACAAGCTCCGCCAGGGTTTCCAGGCTGACAGACCCAGGCAGACGATTTAATACAAAAAGAATCAAGATTTTTATGTCCAGCTCCTCGCGGATAAAGCCAAACCTGTCCACAGTGTGCCCTCCTCTGCCATGGTTTTGTAAAATATCTCTGAGATTTCGTTCAATTATAATTCTTTTTACCGCTTACGTCAAATAATTGTTATCACAACCTTTTGCAATTTGCATAGACTGTAACGAGAAACAGCTACAAAATCTATCGGCAGGAGGAATAAAAATGGCTGAAAGAGAAGCATGCGTTGCAAACGCTGCGACCGCTGCAAACGCGGCAAACTGCCGCAACTCGGTAAGCATTCACACTAGAAAAATTTTTGACAGCTGCAAGGATAAAGACTGCATTGAGGATTTGAGGGTATATCCCACCTGCGGTTCACAGGCCTTAATCGACACCGCTTTCAGCATCAGGCCCGGAACATCCAAGCTCCTGTTTGCCGATGTTCGTGTGGAGGAGATGAACTTTAACCGCGGCTGCTACACGGTCGACATCACATATTTTTATAAGGTGACTGGAAGAACCTTCCCTGGAAACTGCCAAGTATCCGGCCTTACGGTCTTTGACAAGAGGGTTGTTCTCTACGGCAGCGAGGGCAGCTCGAAGGTATTCTCCTCTCACAAAAACGGCATCTGCGACAACGTTTACAACACCCTCCCCATTGCGGTTGTCGAGGCGGTTGACCCCCTCACTCTGTCCATGAAGATTGTTGACAAGGCAAGCGGCTGCGGCTATGACGCAGAACACCGTGAGATTCCCCATGAAATTGCTCAGAGCTTTGAGGACGATTTAATCACCTCTCCCACCGGAAAACAGCTCTTTGTGACCTTGGGTCAGTTCTCCATCGTTCGGCTGGAGCGGGATACCCAGCTCATCATCCCAGTCTATGACTACAGCGTGCCGGATAAAGAGTGCGCCCCCGGGGGAGATGACGACCCCTGCGCCCTCTTCGCCAATATCCCCTTCCCGGTTTGCGACTTTTTCCCTCCGGCAGGGAACGCAAACAGCTGCACCGGCGGAACCTGTCTGTAACAGCAATAAGAAGCCCGCAGTCGCGACAGCGTCAGTTCAAGCCGCAGGACAGTGAGCCTGCGGCTTGAATCATTTCTTATTTCTCCCAAATCAGGAATAAATCGCATATCCTCTGTGCAAAATAATGGCAAAGCGCTTGATCCGGCGCTATATTTTGCTTGGAGGTATCAATATGAAGAAAACACAGAGCTTAATTGCACTTACCTTAATTCTGGTGCTTTCCCTGTCTGTTGCCGGCATCGGAGCTGCCGAGGCCGGTGAAGCGCCGATCGCCGAAAACCTTGAAATCTCTACCTACCGCAACGTCTCTGTAGGCGGCTGGTTAAAGGCAACGGCACCCAAGGGAGGCACCCTGAAGTTCGAAATCACAACGCCCCCGTCCAAGGGTGAGCTTTTGCTCAGCGATGACGGAAGCTTTGTCTACACCCCGGCGGAAAACAAAAAGGGACGTGACTATTTCGGCTTCAAGGCCGTGGATGAGGCCGGCTTCCGTTCCTCTGAGGGCACGGTTATTATCCGCATTGAGAAGCAAAAAACATCCATCGCCTATTCCGACATGGAGGGCAAAGGCGCCCACTTTGCCGCCGTCTCCCTGGCCGAAAGGGACATTTTTGTGGGTGAACGTGTGGGCGGTCTGTATCTCTTTTCCCCTGACACTCCCGTTACAAGAAGTGAGTTTTTAACCATTTGCATGAAGCTCGCCGAGGCAGACATCCTCTCCGGTGTCCTGACCACAGGATTCGCAGACGACGGCGAGATACCCAATTATCTCAAACCCTATGTCTCAACGGCTCTACTTTCCGGCATGATTAGCGGCTACGCAAACGGCCATAGCGCGGCGGTCTTCAACGGCGAAAACCTCATCAGCTATCCCGAGGCCGCCGTCATGCTCAACAAGGCCTTGAGCCTCACCGATGTAAGTACCGCCACCTATATAAACACCGCTCCCGTTTGGGCGGAGCAGTCTGTTTCCAACCTGAGCGCCTGCAGAATTGCAGACTATATGGACGAGACTCAGCTCACCAGAGCCGACTGCGCCGTCCTAATCAGCCGCGCCATGAAGCTGGTGGACAAATAAGAAAAACTCCCTCCTCTTGGAGGGAATTTTTCATGCATCGCACTTCAAGGCAAGGGTCAGCTTCTCGTCCGGCTCTACGATGACGGTTTTGTAATCGGTATAGATAACAGCGCCGGGCATGGCGCCCGATGGCTTTTTCACAAAGCGGATTTGGGTGTAGTCCACGGGAACCTTGCCTCCCTCCCGAGCTTGGGAGTAGAAGGCAGCGAGGCTTGCGGCTTCCAAAATTGTCTGCTCATCCGGCTCCTGCCCCTCGCAGGAAATCACCACGTGGCTACCGTGGAGCTTCTGGACATGGAGCCACTGGTCGGTTCGACGGGCAATTTTGAGGGTCAGCTTGTCGTTCTGGCTGTTGTTGCGGCCGACCAGGATTTCCATACCGGAGCTGGATACAAAGCGCAGGGGTGCGGTCTCCTTGAACTTTTCCTTTTTCTCGCCTTTTTTTGCCCGGAGGAAGCCGGTTTCTGTGAGCTCACGGCGAATTTCCGAAAGCTCCCGCTCACTTTCGCTGCGGCTGATGACATCCAGAACGCTTTGGAGATATCGCTCCTCCCTCTCACCCTTTTCGAGGAGCTCAGCAAGGTAACGCTCGGCGGTTTTAAGCTTGTTATATTCTCTGTAATAGGCGGCGGCGTTCTCCTGAGGGGACTTTAATGGGTCTAATGGGATTACAAGCTTCGGCGCATTCTCCTCGTAATAGTCCTCCACCTCGGCTGCTCGTTCACCCTTTTTGAGGCGGTAGAGGTTCGCCGTGAGCAGGTCGCCGAATTTCCGGCTCTGCTCCTTGCTTTCCGTGCGCCGCTGCTCCTCCCGCCGGGCAGCGAGCTTGCGCACCGATCGCTCGTGGGCACTTTTTACGGACTTGTACAGGGATTGGCTATTGCGCTTCATCTGCTCCTGACGGTCGCGCTTGGTGTAAAACTCCTCCAGCAACGCCGAAAAAGAGGGAAAGCTGCGAAGCTCCGCCCTGTTTTCATATTGGCGGATGGGCATAAAAGAAAAGTCCAGGGGCTTGTCCCGGGAAACGAACATTGTCGGCGCAAAGTCCCCGGCCTCTACCCGCTTTTGCAGGACGGTGAGCTCGGACAGGAGGCGTTCCCTCTCTCCGGCTTCCAAGTCTGAAATAAGCTTTGAAGCCCCGCCTGCAGCCAGATAAGAAAGCTCCCGGCAAAGCAGGGGCGAAAGTCCGGAAAAATGGTCTAAGAGCCAATCCTCTGGCTGTTTTTCGGAAGCGGCTTCCTCCAACAATGCTGCGCGCTCCCCCTCCGTGCTGCTCAGAAAGTCCAGCTTGTCCTGGGTGGGGGGCATGCGATAAATCAGCCCGGGCAAAACCTGGCGCTGGCGGCTCATGTCGCCGTCCACCCGGCGGAGGCAGTCAATGATGTGCCCCTCCGGCCCTGTGAGGATGATGTTGGAGTTTCGACCCATCAGCTCGATAATCAGCTGTTTTCGAGTCTCAACGCCCAGCTCATCAAAAGCGTCCAGCCCAAAGACCAGCATCCGCTCGGCACCGGGCTGGGAAAGCTCTCTTATCCGTGCCCCAACCAGGTGCTTGCGCAAAAGCATACAGAACATCGGCGGGGTCTGGGGGTTCTCATAGCTCACGCTGTGGAGGTG
>CAYXNK010000183.1:0-4352 GCA_964466395.1 uncultured Oscillospiraceae bacterium
CCACGCAATCCACGCCCACCACGGAGATGTGGAGCCCCATTCCGTCATCGCCTGCATCGTTCAGGCGTCGGACACCATCTCGGCGGCCCGCCCCGGCGCCCGCCGCGAAAACATCGAAAACTATGTCAAGCGTCTCGAAAAGCTGGAGGAGGTCTCCAAGAGCTTTGAGGGCGTTGAAAGCTGCTACGCCATTCAGGCGGGCCGCGAAATCCGCATTATGGTCAAGCCCGAGCTGGTTTCCGAGGATGAGACCATCCTGCTGGCACGGGAGATTGCCAAGAAGATTGAAAGCGAGCTGACCTACCCCGGTCAGATTAAGGTTCACCTTCTGCGCGAAACGAAGGCGGTTGAATACGCCAAGTAGCGCACTCTAAAAACCAAAAGCGCCGTTCCAAGGGTCTTTTCCCCGGAGCGGCGCTTTTTCGTCGCTTTATCAAATTAGCCGGGGCACAAATTCACACTTGACCCAAAATCCCGATTTGTTGGGTAGTTTGGTATGGTTTATGGTAATAGACTCTTGCATTTCCTTAAGATATTGTATATACTACGGGGAGGAAATGTATGTATTTTAGGAACTTTGCTGCGGTTTGGATGCCTTTTATCCCGCCGTGCTCAGCTCTCAAAAAATATTACACATTAAGGAGAATCACCGCAATGAAAAAAGCCTGGATGGGGCTGGCTGTTGCCTTGGTAACAGTCACGCTCGCAACCGCATTTTCCGCCTGTGGCGAAAAACAGCCCGGCGTCTCCGCACCTCCGGCCGAGCCAGATGCCCCCACCGAAATCGGCCAACCTGTTTCCGGGGGTGACCTTACTGTCGGAATCGCCCAGGATCTTGACAGTACGCTCGACCCCCACAACACCATCTCCGCGGGAACAAGAGAAATCTTGTTCAACATCTATGAGGGACTCGTAAAGCCCGACACCAAGGGCAACCTGGTTCCCGCTGTTGCCGAAAGCTATATGATCTCTGAAACAGGCGACAGTTTCACCTTCACCCTGCGCCAGGGCGTTACCTTCCATAACGGCAATCCCGTTACCGTGGAAGATCTCGTTTATTCCATTGAGCGTGCGGTGGACCTGGGCAAGAACACCTTCAAAGCCTTCAACACCGTAACAACCGTTGCGGCAGCAGACGACAAGACCCTGGTTGTCAGCTTGAGCGAGCCCAACAGTGACTTTCTTTCCCTTCTGACAACGGCAATCATTCCCGCGGGCAGCGACCCCGCCCTTGAAACCATCGGCACAGGTCCCTTCAGCTTTGTCTCCCGTGCGCCCCAAGAGAGCATTGTTCTCCGGCGCTTTGAGAACTACTGGGGCGAGCCTGCAACGGTGGAAACCGTAACTCTGAAAATTATCGACAACGCCGAGACCCTGATTATGTCTCTGAAGAGCGGTGCCGTCCAGATGGTTAATCATCTGACAAGCGCGCAGGTCAAGGAGCTGGGAGAGGGCTACACCGTCTTGGACGGCAGCATGAATCTGGTGCAGGCTCTCTATCTAAACAATGACCGCGCGCCCTTCGACAACGCAGATGTGCGCCGTGCGCTCTGCCGTGCCATTGACCGTAATATGATTATGGACTTTTTGGCCGATGGCAAGGGCTATCCCACGGGCAGCAGCATGTATCCCTCCTTCTCTAAGTACTTCCGCCCCGAGCTTGTCGATCGCTATACATACGACCCTGAAATTGCAAAAGAAATCCTTACCAAGGCCGGCTATCCCGATGGCTTTGAGATGACGATATCCGTCCCCTCCAACTATAAGCCCCATGTGGACACAGCAGAGGTCATTGCAGAGCAGCTCAAGGCCGTGAACATCAAGGCCAGCATAGAGCTTGTGGACTGGAGCACCTGGTTAAACCGGGTGTATTCCGGCCGGGACTTCCAGACAACGATCATCGGCCTTGACGCCGCCGTCATGTCCCCTCGTGCGATGCTGGAGCGCTTTGTCTCCGATTACGGCTCCAACTTCATAAACTTTAAGAATGAAGAGTATGACCGGCTGTTCCGCGAGGCTATTACCACGGCGGACGACGCCCATAGCGTGGAGCTTTACGGCCAGCTGCAGACCATCCTGGCAGAGGACGCGGCCAACGTCTACATCCAAGACATGTGCGACTTTGTCGCCATGGGCAGCGGCCTGCAGGGCTATGAATTCTACCCCCTTTATGTCATGGATTTTTCCAAGGTCTTTTTTGCAAAATAGACTGATGTGCAAGGCAACCCCCTGAATATCTAAGAGGCGGCCTCTGTTAAGGCAAAAATAAGGGCCGCCTCGCATCTTTACGCTTTTTATCTGGAAGTCTGTGATTTCCGTCAGATCTTCCTCTAAAATGCTTTCGCTGCGGGAAGGGAGAGGCAATGAAATACATCCTAAAAAAATTAGCTTATTTTGCTCTCACCCTCCTTGGAATTTCGGTTTTGGTCTTTCTGGCCTTCCAGGTCATTCCCGGAGACCCCGCCACACAGATGCTGGGAACCCAGGCGACGCCGGAGAGCATTGCAGCGCTTCGGGAGCAGCTGGGGCTAAACGAGCCTGCCCTCCTCCGCTATTTCCACTGGCTGGGCAACTTTCTCAAGGGAGACTTTGGCATGTCATCCAGATACAACATGCCGGTCAATGAGCTTTTGACGGGGAAGCTTTCAATTACCCTCTCTCTGACCTGGGTCTCTTTTTTAATTGTTCTTTTGATTTCCCTCCCGATTGGCACCCTTTTGGCGCGCTTTGCCCACAGCGCCTTTGACCGTATCTTCATGGTCATAAACCAGCTCATCATGTCCATCCCCTCCTTTTTTGTGGGCATCCTCTTCACCTACATATTCGGCCTGACCCTCCGGCTTTTTGTGCCCACGGGCTTTGTCAGCAGGGAGGTCGACAAGGCGGCCTTTTGGGGCTATCTAATCTTCCCTGCTCTGGCAATCGCCCTGCCCAAATGTGCTATGGTGATTAAGCTTCTGCGCAGTAGTATGGTCAAGGAACTGTCCGAAGACTATGTGCGCACCGCCTTCAGCCGGGGCAACAGCCGCTGGCAGGTGCTGCGCCGCCATGTGCTGCGAAACGCCATCATCCCTGTTGTCACCTTCCTTGCTGTGACCCTGGTTGATGTCATCGCAGGCAGCATCATCATTGAACAGGTCTTTGCCATTCCCGGCATGGGCAGGCTTCTGCTCTCCTCCATTCTCGAGCGCGACCTGCCCGTTGTGCAGACCATTATTATGATTATTTCAATTGCTGTTATTTCAATAAACTATCTGGCAGATATTTCCTATAAATACATCGACCCCCGCATCCGCTTTCGCTGATAGCCCGCAGGCTGTCTACCGAGCTGCAACCTACGGTGGAGCAAAGGCGCCATTTCCGATGGCGGCACTTAGTGGCAAGGCAAAGCTCGCTTTCAGATGACGATTTTTGCATCAAATACCAGGCAGGGCAGAAGCCCGGCAGGAGGCTTCCAGTGCAAAAGACACCCAATTACAACTTAATTGTCGGCTGCTCCCTGACGGCCTTGACCCTGTCGGTCATTCTCCTCAGCTACTTTTGGACACCCTATGACCCCGGTTCCATATCCAGTGCCGAAAAGAACTTTCCCCCCAGTCTCCAGCATCTCTTGGGTACGGATCACCTTGGCCGGGATGTGCTCAGCCGTGTGATGGAGGGTGCGGGAACGACCCTCTCCATTGCCTTTTTGGCAGTTTCCATCGGCGCTGTATTCGGAACCATCATCGGCGCGCTCACAGGCTATTTTGGCGGCCCCGCAGATGAGATTATGATGCGCATTAACGATGCCATTACCGCCTTCCCCAGCATTCTCCTCGCTCTCGTGGTGGTGAGCATTGCGGGCAGAGGCAGAACGATTATTATTCTGGTTTTGGGCATCCTCTTTATACCCAGCTTCGCCCGGGTGGTGCGCGGTGAGTTTGCCAAGCAGCGCCAGATAGACTATGTAAAAAACGCCAGCCTCATCGGCGTTTCCCACCTACGGATCATGTTCGTACACATTCTGCCGAATATTGCCCCGGTTTTACTGAGCGCGGTTGCCATTGGCTTTAACAACGCCATGCTGGCGGAGGCCAGCCTGAGCTTTCTCGGTGTTGGCGTGCAGCCCACGGAGAAGGTCAGCCTGGGCTGGATGCTCAAGGACTCCCAATCCTATCTCTCCACAGCGCCCTGGCAGGCTCTTTCGGCGGGCTTTGCAATTTCGTTTATCATCCTGGGCTTTGCCTTAATCTCAGAAGGCCTGGGCCACCGCAGTATGTGGCGACCCATCCCGAAACGGAGGCGAAAATCAAATGCTTAGTATCCGAAATCTATCCGTTCGCTTTAACGACGGCAGACAGGATGTGGCTGTG
>CAYXNK010000184.1:0-4321 GCA_964466395.1 uncultured Oscillospiraceae bacterium
ATACATTATTATAGGTGATTAACATGAATTATAAAATTGTAATTGATCCAGGACAGCCAAGATACGACTAAACAAGGTAAAAAAATTGGGTAAGTCTCAACAAGGAAAGCAAAAAATTGATAATTAAGCAGTTTTCTTTTAATGTTATAAGAGAAAGAATTAATGGTGAATGCAAAAGTGTAAAATAATAGCAATATTAAATCAAAAAAGAGGAGTAGGAAAAATTACAGTAACACTAAGTTTAGGTGTAGCACTTGCTAATTTAATAAAAAAATCTAAGTATGAAGATAATGGTATTAAACTATAAAGAAAATGATGACTTTATACCATATATCAGTGTTAGAAGTGTTACTCGTTAATGCTATGAATAGAGGATATACAATAGGTTTAAATGAAGTGAAAGATAAATATGATTACATTAGGTAAATTAATTCAAAAAAGTTAGCCAATACTTTATCAATTCAAGCATTATATGATATATATGTTGATTTAGATATTGAAATAGCTTATTACTTAAAGAATAATAAGTTTTTGTTTGCTATAAGTTAGTTAAATAGGTAAATGCAATTTGTATGTATTTATATTGACATTTAAATAAAAAGAGTATATTATAAAAATAAATTTGGGAATGTTTTGCCCAGATCAAATATGTTTAATACTTGGAGGACAATGGCAAGCAATTTGCTTTTTGTCCCCTTTTTTTATGAATGTCAATATATAGAAAGGTGAAAACTATGAAAAAATATTTTATTGAATTATGTTGGAATGATTTTACACCGTATATTCATTTAAAAGATCTAGATAAAGAAAATGATGAATATTTTAATATTCCAAATGAATTTAATATTGAAAGAATTAATAAAAAGATATGCGTTGGCACATTAAACCCATATACTCGTGAATATATTTCTTGCAATAATATTATTGAAGAAAATCAAATGCAATGTAATAAATGTAAATATTTATTTGATTTCTATAAATGTGTTAGATGTCATGGAGGAGAATGCTATGTAAAGAATGAAAATGTACTAAACTATTGTAATACTCCTCATTATGTTTATTTAGCTTATTTTCCAAATAATAAAATAAAAGTTGGAACAGCTTCTGAAATAAAAAAATATAATAGATTACTTGAACAAGGTGCATTATTTTCAATATTTGTTGCAAAAACACCAACTGGAAAAATTGCTCGACAAATTGAAAAAAATATAATTGACAATGGTGTATCAGGTGTAGTCACTACATCTTATAAAATGAAAAACATTATTTTTAATGAAGATTTAGTTATTATAAAAAAAATTCTTATGGAAAAGCATAAAGAAAATCTAAACATTATTTCCGATGAAAACAAGAAGTATCTAATAGAACCAGAATTTAATGATTTTAATGAGCTTAAAGATAAAGTTGATAATAATATGTTATCAGAAATTACTCAATTCAATTTATTTAATGATGAAGTTAAACAAGTTAAACCATATATAATAAAAAATGAATTTAGAAAAATATCAGGAAGTTATTTGTTTTCAATAGGCAAAGTATTAGCTATTGAAAACAATGGAATAATCGAATTAATTGATACAAAAAAAATTGAAGGTTGTTTATTTGAGTTTAAAAATATTAAAACATTTAAACTTTATGATGAAGTTAAATATTTAGGGGGAAAATAATATGAAAAGTATTGACTGTCCTTTTTGCAAAGAAATGGAAGATGAACATAATAGTATTATAGGAAAAAGTAGAGTTATAGCTGAAACAGATAATTTTATAGTATTTCCTACAACAGGTGGTTTCGTTAAAAATTATCAATTAATTGTACCGAAAAAGCACATAAATTGTTTTGGGGAATTGTCATTAAATCAGTTAAAAGAGCTGAGAGGATTGATTTTATGGCAAAAAGACATTAATGAAAAATATTTTAATATGAAAAGTTCAATGTTTGAACATGGAGCTCTATATTCGAATAATGAAAGTGGAAAAAGTATAGTTCATGCGCATTTGCATATTTTCCCAAATAACATATCATTGCTTGAATCTATTAGTGAATATAACTTTGATACAAAAATTATAAATGATATTTCTGATTTAAAACAAATATGTCATCAATATGCAACTTATTTGTATTATGGTGATATTGATAATAAAAATTATATTATGACACATCAGGGAATACCTTCTCAGTTTTTGAGAAAGGTATTAGCTGAATCTTTAGAAAAAAACAATTGGAATTGGAGAGAATATCCACTTATTGATACAATAGAAGATAATTTAAAGTTTTATGAAAAGAATTCATTAGTTTATAAAAAAACTAAGGATGGTGGTAAATAATGATTATATTACCAAATAAAGAATATAGAAACCCAAATAATGAAAAAATCACAACTTATCAATTTTTATCTAATGTAGGATGTCCTGTTTTTGATAGTGTTTTATTTGATGAAAATGAACGAATTACAAAAGAAAAATTGATAGAATTAAAAAAAATTTTACAATCGGAGTATTGTACTATAAGATATCAATATACTAAACCAAGTATTAATCCTATTAGAGGAGGAAATAAGTCAAAAGTTGATCTAGATGAATTACAAAGAAAACAAGTAGAAGGTACCCAAATGTGGCTGCTACAACCTATCGATAGAACAAAAAATATATATGGAATAAATATGTATGTTAATAAAAATCTTGAATTGCTTATAATTGAAAGTGTAGGTAAGGGCTTTGACGTATCTGATTTAAATAGAGGTGATATATCTCCTCAAGAAAATATTTCATTTAACTTTCCAATTGAATATGGGTGGCAAAACGAATGGTGGAAATATACTAAAATGAATTTTGTAAATCAAGAACAGTTTAACCAAGATAAATTAATAAGATTAAATAAGTTAAACAAATTTGAGCTAGATTCAAATGAAAATATTTTTGATAAAAGTTTTATTCCAATGGATTATAGTTTGATAGAAAAATTATTAAAATACATTAATTCAATTGATGAAAGTTGGAATAAATCTGACGAATATATAGTATCTATTTCAATGAATGCAAATGGTAAATTAGTATTTTGGGATATTCAAACACCAATAGGAAAATCAAAAATATTAAGGAGGACAAAATGAATTTAATACCGATAACATATCATTCTAAAAAATATCCTAATAATGTTATAAGTAATATAGATGAAATAGCAGGAAATTTTGATAAGGAATCAATTAGTCCCAAACGTAAATATTCACTTCATACTGAATATTCACATATGAAAAGAAAATTAGATAACAAATTAATTAATAAATATTTTGAAATAAAAACAGCAGAAAAAAATAATATACCACAATTATGGAAAAGCAAGAAATGGGCAAAAGAATTTGCAAATTTTATAATTGAATTAGTTGGTAATAATATACCACCGGAAATAATAGAAATTCATCCGCCATTTAATGATTATTGTAAAGATTTATCAATATTTTTTGATATTTATGAAGATTTTGAAAAAATAATATTAAAAGAATTTCCAAAGGTGAATATTTTTATAGAGAATAGATGTGGAACATTTTATAAAGGTGGAAAATTTTTAATTTCAAATAACAAATCTATAATTCGATTTTTACAAGAATTGCAAAATAGAAATATAAAATTAAAATTGGTTCTCGATTATCCACAAGTTTTCAGCGCAGAAGCAATAAAAATGGATGATATCAAATTACAAAAAATAATTAATTTTAATAATAATATTAGTCCATATATTTCATGCGTTGGAGGATTTCATTTATGGGGAAAAAGGAAAAGTCAAATGGGAAGATGGACCTCACATACTGGAGATTTAAATACTTTTTTTAGTAATAATAATTTATTGAAAGATCAATTTATTAATTCGGTAATTAATACTTTTAATGATAATGTAGTAAGATTTTTTGTTCCAGAAGTAAATAGTAAAGAAGAAGATTTACAATCAATAATCTCCGATTTGTTAAAACATGATATTAAATTTAATTTAGATGATTAACACAATGATAAATGTGATTATCTAAGTTTTGTCAAATGAATCAAAATGTGATATTATAGGTACAACAAAAATAACTGAATTTCCTCAATTTTTTTAAAAATTAAGAAATTAATAGTTTATTTGTTTATGTAGACGCAATCTGAAGTACATAGTTTATAAATGATTTTACATAGTTTTGTTTCGCAAGCTACTATGCATTTATAATGATGTTTACCTTCAGATTGTTTTTTTTAAAAAAACAAATAAATGGGATTAGTCTGATTACTATGAGCCGATATTTGGATAATAGTAGTAACTATATTAAATAAAATAGTTCTAGCATATTTG
>CAYXNK010000185.1:0-4310 GCA_964466395.1 uncultured Oscillospiraceae bacterium
AGTTCGTTGGTCAGGTCTACGTTCTGACCAAGGATGAAGGCGGCCGTCACACCCCCTTCTTCAACAACTATCGTCCCCAGTTCTACTTCCGCACCACAGACGTTACCGGCGTGATTAACCTCCCCGAAGGCGTCGAAATGTGCATGCCTGGCGACAACATCGACATGGACGTTGAGCTCATCATGCCCATCGCCATCGAGGAAGGCCTCCGCTTCGCTATCCGTGAAGGCGGCCGCACCGTTGGCTCCGGCGTTGTTATCGCTGTCAACAACTAAGTAAATCCTTTTATCGGCGAGAATATTTTCTCCCGAATCGCAAAAAGAGGCGTAGCCTAAGGGCTGCGCCTCTTGCGTTTTTTTCTCCGACAGAAGAAGTGGACGGGAGCTATCGCCGCCTAAGGCCGTGCATAAAGCCGTCGATGGCAAGGGTGTGGATATCCCCGCCGATGACTTGACCCTGGTAGATGTAGAGGTCTGCCACAACCGTTCCCTTGAAGCCCGCGTAGTTTGTAACCGTATAGGTGTAAATGGTTACCTCCAGCCCACGGAATCCCGAGAGGTCATAGCCCTGCTCCAACTGTAGGGCGTTGTAGTTTTCGTAAACGTCGGAAAATTCTTTGGGAATGATAACCGTTTTTTCCTCCAGTGGCGTGGATTCGACTTCCCAACCCAGGCTGTTCAGAAACATTATGCATTCTTCGTTCGTCTTAGCTGTTTGTGAGGGTGCTTTGCCGCCTCTGCTCCCCGCGCCGATGATGACAACGAGGGCGCAGAGCAGGAGCGCTGCGGCGATAACGATGAATAAAGCTTTCCTTTTGTTCCATTTCATGGTCATGACAAACATGGCAAACCTCCCTGTGATTGTGGCTCACCTCCCGCCGGGGGCGAAAACAAGTCCTCCAGTTTCCCGCTTTGTCTCTGGTGAATATTCAAAACACACCGATAGGCCTACTAGAAAGTATTCATTTCTCTCTCCGCTTATGCTACAATATAGCCATCATGCAATAAAATTGATGGGTGAGGTAGGAGGAAATCATGGCAATTGTAAGATTGGACAAGCTGCTGACTGAGAGCGGCGCCGCGACACGGAGCGAGGCCAAGCGGCTGATTATGGCCGGACGGGTTCGCGTGGACGGTGTTACCGTAACAAAGCCCGAGCATAAGCTGGACAACGCGCTGGCCTCAGTTACGCTGGATGGGCGCCCTCTGCGGGGTGGCTTTTGTTACCTGATGCTCCACAAGCCCGCAGGCGTCGTCTCTGCCACAGAAGACAGGGAGGAAAAAACCGTGCTGGACATCCTGCCCGAGGAATATAAAAAGCGCAGGCTTTTTCCAGTGGGACGGCTGGACAAGGATACCGCAGGGCTGCTGCTCCTTACAAATGACGGGGACTTTTCCCACGCCGTGACGTCACCTAAGCGGGAGATTCCCAAGCGCTATGAGTTTACGGCAGAGGGCAGCCTAGATACAGAGAACGTGCAGGCCTTTGCCCGAGGACTTGTGCTTCGGGACGGCAGCGTTTGCCTGCCCGCCCTTTTGGAACTGGATGAGGCAGAAAAAGGCCACGGCTATGTGACCCTCAGCGAGGGGAAATACCATCAGGTCAAGCGGATGCTGGCCTCCCAGGGCGCGGCGGTTCGCAGTCTCAAGCGTCTTTCCGTCGGCGGCCTGTCCCTGGACAGCAATTTACAGCCCGGAGATTTCCGGGAATTGACAGAGACCGAGCGAAATCAGATATTTCACGGATATGTTACAGAATAGAAACAACTTATGATATATGTTTACAATCACGGGCAAAAAGCTTTGTCAATAACGCAGATATACAAGGCATTTTGGTTTGTGTTATGATATTAGCGGCGTTTTTTATGCGCTTCAACTACTTTGGAGGAAAATATGGCCAGTGTTACACTTAAGGGAATTGGCAAGACCTATCCCGGGGATGTCGTTGCGGTTGTGGATTTTAACATGGAGATTGAAGACAAGGAATTTGTCATTCTTGTCGGGCCCTCCGGCTGTGGAAAATCCACGACTCTGCGCATGATTGCCGGCTTGGAGGACATTACGGAGGGCGAGCTCTGCATTGACGGAAGATCTGTCAACGAGGTGCCGCCTAAGGACAGGGACATTGCAATGGTCTTCCAGAATTATGCCCTATACCCCCATATGACGGTCTTTGACAACATGGCCTTTAGCCTGAAAACTCGGAAAAAAACCAGGGCTGAAATCAACACGCGGGTGCATGAGGCGGCGAAGATTCTTGAGATTGAGGATCTATTAAAACGAAAGCCCGCGGCGCTTTCCGGCGGTCAGCGCCAGCGTGTGGCTCTGGGTCGCGCCATCGTGCGAAACCCCAAGGTCTTTTTATTGGATGAGCCCCTGTCCAACCTGGACGCAAAGCTCAGAACCGCCATGCGCGCCGAGCTTTCCAAGCTCCACCAGCGCTTGCAGACCACCTTTGTCTATGTGACACACGACCAGACCGAGGCCATGACCATGGGCACCCGCATTGTCGTGATGAAGGATGGCTATGTTCAGCAGATTGCCCCGCCCCAGGAGCTGTTTGAAAATCCCGCAAATCTATTTGTGGCCACCTTTATGGGCTCGCCGCCGATGAATATTGCCACGGCGTGCCTGGTGGACGAGGGGGGCGTTAGCTATTTAGAGTTTGGCGAGCCTGCCTCAAGAATTGCCCTGCCGCCGGAAAAGGGCAGAAAACCGGAGGTTTTAGCGCAAGCCGGCCAGGAGGTGATTTTCGGCATCCGCCCCAACGACATTTACGCAGAGCCCGAGCGGATTGCAAAGCACCCCGAGCGATCGGTGGAGGCGTCTGTGGACTTTGTGGAGCTTCTGGGCGCGGAGAGCAACGTGTTCCTCAAAATTGCGGGGCATGATTTTGTCTGCTCCCTGGACGCAAAGCTCCAAATTCACTCTGGCGACCAGCTCCGGCTGGCTTTTGATACGGAGGCGGTGCACATCTTTGACAAGGAAACGGAAAGCACATTGACCAACTGAAAAGCGCACAAAAAGAAAGTGTGAAATTGTTTGCTCTGCATAAAACCAAAGAGTGAAGCCTGGCCCCGGGCTTTTTCGGAAAATCCTGACCTATTATGAAAAATAAACGATTTACTATGGTTGTAAATGATGAAAATATAGAATAAGCAGGCGGCTTATGAAAATATTTTACAAAATATCATCAAAAATATATTGAAAAAAGCAATAAAATAGGCTATTATGTAAAAGGTTAGTTTTCATCGGTTTTTTTTTTAGGAGGAGCAGCCATGTCAAGTAGGATTTATCAGAGCGTAATCGTTCAAATGAAGGAAGCAACAGACAGGTGTCTCGGTGTCATTGACTCCGAGGGCTTTGTTGTGGCTTGCAGCGAGCTTTCCATGATTGGCACAAAACTTGAGAACCTTCAGGGGATTACGGGTAGTGAGCTTTCCGACCAGTTTTTCACCTCGGGCACAAGAACATATAAGGTTTTGGGAGGTCCAAGCTCCCGCTTCGATTACGCTGTCTTTGTCGAAGGCAGAGACCAGCTTGCAAGAAGCCTCTGCATTATGGCTGCCGTCGCTTTTAACGAAGCCAAAGCAAATTACGACGAGAAATACAACAAGGTTACCTTTGTGAAAAACATCATCTCGGACAACATTCTGCCTGGGGATGTTTATGTGCGCGCAAAGGAGTTGAACTTCATCACAGACGTGCCCAGGGCTGTGTTCCTGGTGCGTCAGACGGAAAAATCCGATATTGCAACTCTGGAGCTTGTGCAGGGCATGTTCCCCGACCGACAGAAGGACTTTGTTCTGAGCATGAGCGAAACGGACATTGTAATCATTCGGGAGCTTGAGCCCGGCACGGATAGCCGCGCGCTGATTCAAATTGCCGATAAAATCGGCAGCCTGATTAATGTGGAGCTTCTGGTCAAAACTGTCATCGGCATCGGCACTATCGCAAAGCACCTGCGAGAGCTGGCCGACCGGTATAAGGAAGCCCAGGTGGCCATTGAGGTCGGCAGGGTTTTTGAGACCGACAAGGGCGTCATCCACTATGAGACTCTCGGTATCGGCCGCATCATCTACCAGCTGCCCACCACCCTGTGCGAAATGTTCCTGAGTGAGGTGTTTAAGAAGAACCCAATTGAATCCTTGGATCAGGAGACGCTTTATACCATCAATAAGTTCTTTGAGAACAACCTGAACGTCTCGGAGACCTCGAGAAAGCTCTTTGTGCACAGAAACACCCTGGTCTACCGCCTGGAAAAGATTAAAAAGCTCACCGGACTTGACCTGCGGGAGTTTGACCACGCCA
>CAYXNK010000186.1:0-4272 GCA_964466395.1 uncultured Oscillospiraceae bacterium
AGGACGACAAGGTCTCCGGGGGTGGGGCGCTCCCGGCAAACATATTCCGCCGGAGCAGCGGCGAGGACAGCGCCCAGCTCCATGTGCTTTGCCGCATAACCGGGGTGGTAAAGCTCGTCCACAATGCCGGTTGCAAGGCCAATCTGGTTTCCGTAGGAGCTGTAGCCTGCAGCGGCGGTGGTTACAATTTTTCGCTGGGGCAGCTTGCCATCGGGGGTCTCGGAAACAGGCTGGAGGGGGTCTGCCGCTCCGGAAATTCGCATGGCGGCATAGACATAGCCACGGCCTGAAAGGGGGTCGCGAATCGCACCGCCGATGCAGGTGGCAGCACCGCCGAAGGGCTCAATTTCCGTGGGGTGGTTGTGAGTTTCATTTTTGAAAAAGAGCAGCCACTTTTCCTTGCCTGCCTGGGTGTTGACATCCACCTTCACGGTGCAGGCGTTGATTTCCTCGCTCTCGTCCAGCTTGTCCAGGTGGCCGTCGGCCTTAAGCTTACGGACAGCCAGGGTGGCGATGTCCATGAGGCACACGGGCTTATCCCGACCCAGCTCCCGGCGGACAGCCAGGTAGCGCTCCCAGGCGGTCTTGAGCACAATGTCCTCAAATTCAACACCGCAGATTACGGTGTTGAAGGTGGTATGGCGGCAGTGATCCGACCAATATGTGTCCAGCATCCGCAGCTCCGTAATGGTGGGATCCCGCTTTTCCGAGGCGAAATATGCCCGGCAAAGCATGAGATCCTCGTCGTCCATGGCAAGGCCGTGCTCTGCGATAAAGGCGGGGAGCGACTCATCCCGCAGTTGGGTAAAACCCTTTAGAACCTCTACCTCTGTGGGCAGGGCAACCTGTAAATCCAGGGTTTCGGGCAGGGCAAGGGAGGCCTCCCGGCTCTCCACAGAGTTAATCAGATAGGCCTTAATCTGGGAGAGATCCATCTCGGAAAGGGCACCCTCCAGAACATAGACCTTCGCTGTGCGCACGGTGGGGCGCTGGCTCTGGGAGACAATCTGAATGCACTGGGCGGCGGAATCCGCCCGCTGGTCAAACTGCCCGGGCAAGAACTCCGTGGCGAAGATGGTAGCTCCCGCGGGGAACTCCGGCTGGGAGCTTGCCGTGTCCAGCTGGGGTTCCGCAAAAACCTTATAGATGCAATCGGAAAACAGCGCCTCGGAAATGTGCTCCACATCATAACGATTGATGATGCGCAGGCCACTGAGGCTATGGATTCCCAAAAAGCCCCGAATGTCGGACAGAAGCGCACGCGCCTCCAGAGCCTCCGACGGCTTTTTTTCAACATAAATACGATAGACCAAGGGTTAGTCCTCCTTCCGTAAAGCCTGCAATGCCCGCTTTCCAATGTCCTTCCGATAGTGCATGTTCTCAAACCGCACCTGCTCCAGGGCGACATAGGACTTCTGTACGGCAGCCTGCAAATTCTCTGCCACGGCGGTTAAGCCCAGTACCCGCCCACCGGCAGTCAGAAGCTTTCCGTCAGAGAGCTTTGCGCCGGCGATGTAAATTTCGGTATTCGGGTCGAAAGCCTCGGGCAGCTGAATTTCAAAGCCGCTCTCATACTTTTCGGGATAGCCGCCCGAAGCTGCAATGATACAGCAGCTTGCGCCCTCAGAAAAACTAAGGGGGATCTCTGCGAGAGTTTCATTCCGAGTGGAAAACATTATGTCAACCAAATCCCCCTCCAGCAGGGGCAGAACCACCTGCGTCTCAGGGTCGCCGAAGCGGCAGTTATACTCAATGACCTTAGGCCCCTTATTGGTTAACATAAGACCGAAGTATAAACAGCCCTTAAAGACTCTGTCCTCAGCCTCCATGGCTCGAATTGTGGGGAGGAAAATGGTTTCCATGCACTCTTTTGCAATGGCCTCGGTGTAATAGGGGTTGGGTGCAATAGCACCCATGCCACCGGTGTTCTTGCCCTCGTCATTGTCCAGGGCGCGCTTGTGATCCATAGAGGAAACCATTGGGACAAGGGTTTTGCCGTCTGTGAAGGAGAGGACGGAGACCTCAGGCCCTTCAAGAAACTCCTCAATCACAATCCGGGAGCCGCTTTCGCCGAAAACCTTGTCCTCCATCATCTCGCGGACGGCGGTTTTTGCCTCGTCCAGCTTCTGGGCAATCACAACGCCCTTTCCCAGAGCCAGGCCGTCTGCCTTGACAACGGTGGGCATTGGCGCGCTCTCCAGATAGGAGAGTGCGGCCTCGGCCTCTGTAAAAACGGCATATTCGGCAGTGGGGATATTGTATTTTTTCATCAAATCCTTGGAAAAAACCTTGCTGCCCTCGAGAATGGCCGCCCTTTTATTGGGGCCGAAGCAGGGGATGCCCGCCTCCTCAAGAGCGTCCACAGCACCCAGCACCAGAGGGTCGTCCGGGGCGACGACGGCAAGCTCAATTGCCTTTTCCTTGGCGAACCGGACGATTTCGGGAATGTCCGTTGCCCGAATCGGCACACAGACGGCCTGCTGGGCAATCCCGCCGTTGCCCGGCAGGGCAAAAATTTCTGTAGTCCTTGGGCTGCGACGCAGGGCGTGAACCAGGGCATGCTCCCTGCCGCCGCTGCCAATCACTAAAATTTTCATAGAATCTCCTCAGTGGTGGAATAGTCTGAGACCCGTAAAGGCCATGACAAGTCCTCTTAAGTCACACGCGGCGATGACCTCATCATCTCGCACCGAGCCGCCGGGCTGGGCGATATAGGAGACGCCGCTGCGAGCCGCGCGGATGATGTTGTCGCCAAAGGGGAAGAAGGCGTCCGAACCCAGGGAAACGCCGTGAATCTTCGAGAGATAGTCCCGCTTTTCCTCAAAGCTCAGCTTTTTGGGCTGCTCTGTGAAGAAACGCCGCCAATTTTCGTCCCCGCGCACATCGTCCGCCTCCTCGGAGAGGTAGACGTCAATGGTGTTATCCCGGACAGCCCGGGCCAGCTCCGGCAGGAAGGGCAAGTCCAGAACCGCGGGGCTCTGGCGCAGATGCCAGTTGTCCGCCTTTGAGGCGGCAAGCCTTGTGCAGTGAATGCGGCTCTGCTGTCCCGCACCCACGCCGATGGCCTGGCCGTCTGCGGCGAAGCAAACGGAGTTGGACTGTGTGTACTTTAAGGTGATCAGGCTAATGATTAAGTCCCGAATTGCGGCCTCGGGCAGCTCCTTATTCGCTGTGACAAGATTCTGGAACAGCTCTCTGCCGATGCCGACATTGTTGCGGCCCTGCTCAAAGCTGACACCGAAAACCTGCTTAATCTCCTGCTCGGCGGGGACATAGATGGGATCAACCTTGACAATGTTGTAGCCGCCGTTTTTCTTGGACTTGAGTATTTCCAAAGCCTCCGGCTCATAATCAGGTGCAATTACACCGTCGGAGACCTCCCGCTTAATCAGAAGCGCTGTTACGCGGTCACAGGTGTGGCTCAGGGCAATCCAGTCGCCAAAGCTGCACATCCGGTCGGTACCCCTTGCTCTCGCATAGGCGCAAGCCAGGGGGGAGGCGTCCAGTCCATCGATATCCTCTACAAAGCTGGCGCGCTTGAGCTCCTCGGAGAGCTTCAGTCCCAAAGCGGCGCTGGTGGGGGAAACATGCTTAAAGCTGGTTGCGGCACAGAGACCGGTGGCCTCGGAAAGCTCATGCACCAGCTGCCAGCTGTTGAAAGCGTCTAAAAAGTTAATAAAGCCCGGGCGGCCGTTGAGGATTTCGATGGGCAAATCCTGCCCGTTTTCCATAAAGATACGTGCGGGCCTTTGGTTGGGATTACAGCCATATTTCAACTCAAATTCCGTCATTCCGTCCTCCCCTTAAGCGTTTTTATTGATGAGACGGCTCTCAAAGCTGCCGCTTTCCAGATCAATGTAACGAATGTAAGCCGAGATTTTGTTCTCACTGTTTAAGCTGCTCCAAATTTCCTTGGTGAGCGCGTCGATGCTATTGGGCAGCTCCACCGCCCGGGGTTCGCCGGTGAAGGAGGGCAGGGGGTCGCCGTTGCAGTCATAGGTGTGGATGAAGTGGCCAAGCCCCGGAACCGGGTGGTAGGAAAAGGTGAGGCGGTTGCAGCCAGAGCCATCAGAATCCGCCGCCTTCAGGATGGAAAGCTGATAGGAAAAGGCCTCCTCCATATGCAGAATTCCACTGATGCGCGGGGTGAAGTTGGGGCTGTCCGGCTCAAAGCAGCGGGTGTTCAAAGCCTCTTCAAAGCGTTTGCCCTGTTGTAAAAACTCATAAATCGTATCGGTTTGGTCACCGTTTGTGACAATGGTTTTTCTGTCC
>CAYXNK010000187.1:0-4271 GCA_964466395.1 uncultured Oscillospiraceae bacterium
CCTTTGACAGGTGGTATTGATGGACGCTTTCAACGCTTCCGTTTGCCGCCGCATGATGAATCACACAGTGGGTCGTCCAGGCCCTGGTTCCGGGGTTGTGGGCAAATGTTAGGCCTGCGTCAATGATGTTCAATCGGCCACCTCCTGTTCGGCGTTACACATTGCCAACACTTCCTCCCGCCATTTCAGCGGAACATCGTCAATGGTTTTCAATCCCTTTTCGATCAGGTTATAATAAATCTGTGCCATGTTAACCTCCTAACACAATTTCGGCAAGTTCTGTGAGCGCAAGCTCGTTTGCCGTCTGGTCGTTTGTCTGTGTTTCTGCAAGCTCCGCAACGGCAAGCTGCAATGCTGTGATTTCGTCAACTGGGGGCTGCGGCGGATTGTAAGCCTGCCCGATGCCCGCGCCGTTGTAATCGGGACAGGCCCCCAAAGCTTGGGCCGTTTCCTGCTCCGCCTCAATCACATTGCGGATTATTTTGTCGTTCACGATTAAAAAAACCACGTTTGGCTCTCCCCTTCTTATCTCAACATTATTTAGTTGTACTCCCACGAGAAATAAGCAGCGCCGCCGACGCCCACACCGCCGGGAAGACTGCTTTGCCCGCTTGACCTGCCGCCGCCTCCGCCGCCTCCGGCTCCGGGCCATGCTGTATTTGCATTGGAGCCTTCTGTTGCCGGGCCGCCCCAGCCTGTCAGGCTCTCGCCCTTGCCCCCTTGACCGCCGCCGTTGCTTCCGACACCGCCGGTCATTCCGTATTCAGAATATCCTCCACCGCCGCCTCCACTGCCGCCAAAGCGGTATGAGCTGTGTATTGGGGATGTTCCTCCGCCTGTTCCGGGGGAACCTGCGTTGTTTCCTGTGCCTCCGGCTCCGCCGAGATTTTGCGTTCCGCTTGTGCTGCTTTTTCCTAAAAAAGCTGTATTTCCCTCCGGGCCGCCAATCTCGCACAGATATGGGGTGTTCGCCGCTGCGGCAATCCCGCTAATATGAAAGGAGCGCCCGCTTGTGCCTCCAACGCCGCCGGTGTTTGCGCCTCCTGTATTGCCTTTTGTACCGCCGCCAACGAGGTGCAGCTTTAGGCTAACTGGTCTGGAAAAGAGCACGGAATCGGTGGACAAGATGGCCGCGTGTTTATTTTCTTTTTCATCTAGCTCTATAACAATAGATGTTAGCCCGCTTGTAGATGTGAGTGTGCTTGCATATGGCGCTAAGTCAACATAGTTTTTGATGCTAACAGTCGGATTTGCTGTGTCGCTCAGTCCTATGGTTTCTCCCAAATCATTCGTCTTGCAGGGCCCACCACCGACTGCGCGCAAGCCCTCAATGTTCACATCTTTTAATGGAGTCCCTTTGGCTGTTATCTTCACCTGGAACGCATAAGCGCCGTATGCCAGCTTCAAAAGCGCATCGACAACCTGCGGCTTGCCCATTAAGCCCAGAGCAGCAGCAACATTCGGAGAAGCCAAAACATTGCTGTCAATCATGTCCTTCGGCTGAATCGCGCTGTCAATTTTGGCGTTTAGCATGGCGGCAAGCTTTTCCTCTGTAATCGTCCCGTCTGGAAGCTGCCCGAGAACAAGCCCCTGCACTTCCTCCTTTGTGGCAAAGCCGTTTTCAAGCTCCGTTGTCAGTGTTTCATTGATATATGCCTTCACTGCGTTCCCGGCCTCGTCGAACCGCGCCTTGAGCTGCTCTGCTGTCAGTCCGCCAACATCGTTCGGCTCGTTGTCCAGCTTTGAAATGATGTCCAGGTCTTTTTCCAATTTCGTTAATGTCATTGCGTTCCTCCTCACTTCACGTTTCCGGCAAAGCGCACACGAATGTCAAGGCCTAAAACCGTTGCGGTTGCAGAGCTTGAAGCACTGGTGAGAATTAGCCTGTAGAACGTGAACTTTTTTACCTTCAGCTTCACTCTGCTCGTCTGCGGCTTTCTGTTGGTGTTGAAAGACCAGTGTGCAAGGTTTGCATTCGAGAATGTCAAAAACGAATATGCAATGATTTTTTCATCATGATTGCTAATCACATTGCTCTCCACAGCGGCCGTGATCCGCGCCTGGGATTCCGGCTTGAGCGCAACCCAAAGCTCGGACGAGTGCTTTCGCCTATAATCCGCTCCAAAGTCCATGGCGCCGCTTTGCCAGCGTGCGGAAATTCTCTTGCCACTGTCGTTTCTGAACTCGCGGGAAAACCGCACAATCGCCCCGTCTTTTGTGCCGAAATACAGCCTGCCATAAGCGCTCAGAAAGCAGGTGGCGGGGATGTTGTCATATAAATACCAAGCGTCCGCTGTATAGTTATAAACTACGGCATTTCCATTTTGAACAAGCCAATATTCCGTGTTGTATTCGTCGTCAAAACAAACCGCCTCAGAAAGCTTCATGCCGCCCAAGGTCGCAATTACCCGGTCGGAAATCGGCTTTGCGTTTCGCTCATCCTTGACAGAAAAGGAAGATGGCTGCCACTCATAAACAGACCGGCCGAACAGGGAGAGAGGATTATTGTTCACAAGGCAGACCTGACCGGGCGCAATGTTTCCGATTGCCCGATTCAGAGGCGAGGTAAAAAACGCCGCTGTTTGCGTTCCATCCGCCAGCCCAATGGTTCCGTAGTTTGTCGTGAACGCCCCGTCCGTCTTAAAGGCCAGGAGCCTGTCATAGTGCTTGATCATTGCTGTAATCGGGCTGTTGGCGCTGTCCACGGCAATCTCGTTGAGGTCTGGAAAGTAATCTGCTCGGGGCTTTCCGTTGTAATCCAAGCCGGAATAAAAGGCCTTGTTCGAGCCGTTCCCATAAACAAAAATCCTTGTATCCGTTTCGCCGTTATAGGTTTCGGAAAAGCGCATGGTCTCTGCCTGGGCGCGGAAATTCGCTGTGACCGTCCAGCCGATTTCAATCGAGTTTGTCCCCTTTGAAAGAGCGGGTGAAATGGTTATAAGCCCGGTTTCCTTATTGGCTGTAAAGGCAACGGCAGCACCGTCAGAGGTTTTTTTTACATAGTCAACACTTGCAAGGCCCTTTTCCGGCAGCTGAAAGCTCGTTGCTGTGCCATCGGGAGAAAACCAAGCCCTCCGGGAACCCGTGAGCTTGTTTGCCTGCTCAAGGCTCGTTCCGCCGCCGCCCGGCACATTGGAAACGGACACAAGCGGAACATAGCCCGCCACTTCGGAAAGCGTCTCGCCGTCAAACACATAGTAGTTGCTGCCGGTCATGAGATATAGCTTTTCGGAAAAGCCAAAGAAATGAGCATGCTCACCTTTAACGGTTCCAAGCTCTGTGCTCGTTTTTGCCTCCAAATCGATTTTATAGAGCCTTCCGCCGCAGGCGCAAACGGTTGTTGCAAGACCAAATATGAGACCTTGCCACAGTCCGAGAACCGGCAGCTCTCCAAGGGAAAAAAGCGTCCCATAGCCCGGTCGAAGCTGGAGGTGGTTGTCCTTTGTAATGCGCCAGTTGTGCATTTCGGAGGCTTCGCCCATCTTGAGGCCTGTGTCGCCGTCCGGGTTTTCGTTCACGCCGAGGAACCTTCCGATTTGATAAATTTTGTCGCCGGTGTTTGCAATAAACTGTGCCATGAAAGTCCCTCCCTACCAAGCATTACGAATTGTCGGCCCCCGGTCAAAGCCATAAACGTCCTCAATTTCCTGTATTTCCAGAGGAAGCTGCAGCCGGGCTTCCACAAGCCGCTCCTGGAAAATCGCCTCAAAGTTTGCCGCCTGGGACGGGTCGTCCGAGAGCATCAGCTGCGCTGCCAAGCCATAGGGCAAAACGCTTTGCGCGAGAACATCGTCAAGGTCTAGCGTGTCGGCAAGGCTTGCCGCCCTCTTGCAAACAGGCCGCCCCGAAGTGCCTACTTTATAGGTGTCGCTGTATGGAAAAAGCTTGTCGCAAAGCATATTGATGAGCGTTACCGCCCGTGCGTTATATTCGTTTGTGCCGAGCTCGTCCATGATTGCAAGCGCGGCATTCAGCGCATGGGTTCCGGTTGTTGGCATTGTTTTTCTCCTTTGAAAAAGTGTTTTAAGGTTTTCCCTACGGGGGGGGGTGCACGGGCTTTGCCCTGTACAATTCTAAACACTAGTTGATTTTTCTTTCATCGGTGGTGGCTTTGTGCGGGGTTCCCCCGCACAATTCAAAACACTATTTCTCTTTTTGGAAGCGTCCAAAAAGAGAAATGGTATTTTGGAATTCCAAAGAGAAAAAGACGCTTTCGATAGAACGCTCGCGTGGGCTCGCTCCGTCCTCTGACCCGCTGGCGCGGGAAAGCT
>CAYXNK010000188.1:0-4247 GCA_964466395.1 uncultured Oscillospiraceae bacterium
TGGCACACAAAAATCCGCGAAGCCCGGTTGGGTTCGCGGATTTTTGTCTTGTCTTGACTTTTCTCTTCTGCACTGCGTCGTGCTGGGGAAGAGTGGTCTCGTGCTTTTAGAGGTCTACAATTACGCCGGGGTTTAAGATGTTATTGGGGTCGAAGGAGCGCTTGATGTTCTTCATGATGTCAATAACGCCCTCGCTGAACTGCATGGTCATATAGGGCTTGCGGGTCTTGCCCGTTCCGTGCTCGGCTGTGACTGTGCCGCCGTATTTGAGGGCGGCCTCGTAGACGTCACGGCGCATATCATCCGCCCAAGTGGGAACCTTGCCGTCCTCCAGCATGATGAAGTTGTGGAAGTTTCCGTCTGCCACGTGGCCGACCCGGGGGGAGGTGGTGTTGTATTTTTCCGCAATCGCATCAATGTCCTTGAGCAGGTCGCCGACGTGCGCCATGGGTACGGCGGTGTCCAGGGAATCTACAAAGAAGGGCTTGAAAATTTCGTAGATATTGGAGCGAACTTCAAGAATACTCCGCTGCATCTTGTCATTATCAGCAATCACGGCGTTTATTGCACCGTTGGCCTCGCAGATGTCGGCAATGGTCTCAGCCGTTGCAAAGAGCGCATCCTCTGTGGCCTCCTCCACCATGTAGATGAGATCCACCTTGCCGGCGTCGTTCATTGGCCAGCTCTTGTTGATTTTCTGAGCGGTTTCCGTTGCAATCTGCCTGTCCATGTACTCAACGGCCAGGGGGATGATGCCCGTTTCCTGCACCGCCGCCACAGAGGCGATGGCCGCATCGGCATCGGCAAAGGAGCAGACCAAAGCGCCAGTGTATTCCAGGCGGGGGTAGAGCTTTAGGGTGACTTCCAGAACAACGCAGAGGGTGCCCTCGGAGCCGATGCAAAGGTGCATGAGGTCGTAGCCCATGTTGTTTTTCATAAGCTTTCCACCCAGCTGGACAATCTCGCCCGATGGCATGCAGACCTTCATGCCCTTGATGTAATTGCGCATAATGCCGTGCTTGACCGCCCTAACGCCGCCGGCGTTTTCAATGGCCATGCCGCCGATGTGGGCCCCCTCATCGCCGGGGTGGCAGGGGAAGTAGAGGGAGTGGACGTGCTCGGCCAGGTGCTCATTGAGCTGGGCCAGGGTTACGCCGGCCTGGCAGGTGACCATCATATTCGTGCGGTCAACCTCAACGATATCCCGAAACAGCTCCATGCTCATGATGACGCTGGGCACTGTGGGAATTGCGGCGCCGCAGGCGCCTGTGCCGCCGCCTCTGGGGATGACGGGTGTCAGGGTCTCGTTTGCCAGCTTGAGGATTCCGGAGACCTGCTCAAAGGTCTTGGGCCTTACCACAACACAGTCGGAGCAGGCCTCGGGTCTAACGTGTTCCTCTGTCTCGTCATAGAGATAGGATTCAATATCTTCGGCGACGTGGAATACGTTTGTCTGGCCGCAGATGTCAATTAATGCTGAAATAAGCTCTTGTTTCATTGGAATCTCCTTTCGCTAGGCTTCAGCCTTCTGAAGCATTTTCTTCTTGTACAGCTGGGTTGCAATGGCGTTGACGACGCCGAGTGCCATGATCACAGCGGCATAGACAAAAATTTTCTGATAGCCATCGTTGCCGTGCTTATCCAACCAGTTTCCATAGAGAACAAAGATGAACAAGTCGGGGCAATAGCCGATTGCGCAGACCAGGCCGGAGGTGGAGCCGGCATATTTTCTGGGGATTTGCAGCTCAGAAGGGATTGCGAACATGGAGCCGCGGGCCATATAGGTCAGGATGCCTGAGAACAGGGTCAGAATCAAGAGGATGGTGGTGTTAGAGCCCGGGGGCATGAGCATGAAGATGACGACCATGATAACTGCGCCCAGGAGAGACAGTCCCACAACAGTGGAGACGGATTTGATCTTATCACCCAGCCAACCGCCGATGGGTGCGCCCAAAAAGCGGGTGCCATACTGGCGGAAGATGGCCAGCGCGCCGGTAAAGACAACGGAAACGCCTAAGACGTTGCTGAAATAGGGGGTATAGTAGGAGAGGGTGCAGTACATGGTGTAGGTGGCAAAGACGGCAATGCCGGAGAACCATGTGCGGGGATTTGTCATAACGCCCCACCATTCCTTGACGCCCATCTTCTCGCCATCTTCCTTTCCCTCAATCTCCTTTGAGGGCTTCGGAATCAGGAAATACAGGCAGACAACAGCGATAAGGCCCAGGATAGCATAGCCGATGATGGCGGCCTTGAGACCGTTGACGCCGAAGGTGTCGTTTGCAAATTTGGCAAAGAGCCAAAGGGCAATGAAGTTTACAATGACGTTTGTAACACCGCAGAAGGACTCCGTAAAGCCGAAGATGGTGCCCTGCTGCTGCTCGCTGCCCACTAAGCGGGTGAGCTTAATGTGGGCGGGGAAATACAGGAAGAGACCCGCAATGGCGAAGCCTGCCCAGATGAACAGAGAGAAGTTATAGCTCATGTTTAGTGCAAAGAGCACATTCAGGGCACAGATTGCCAGCATGGAAATAATGTAGATGGTTTTGGTATTAAACTTATCACTGAGCATACCACCAAAGGGGGCCAAAAGATTGCCAACGCCGAAGATGGTAATGAGGTAGCCCAGCTGTGCGTTGGTTACGCCGAGGCCTTCCTTCAGGGAATCGTAGAACACGTACTGGATAAAGGGGGTTGCGTACACAACGGTGTAGCCAAGACCGAGAAAGAAGATAATGAGCAGCTGTTTCGCTGTCAGCCTGGTCTTGTTCTCTTTCGATACCTTACTCAAATGAATTCTCCTCCTTATAATGTGTCTTTCTCCTATGATTATAAAGCCTTGCAGCCGCACGCACCCCCGCCCTGCCCCGGGACTGCCGTCCTCTCAACACGTCAGCGTCTTTGAGGTTAAGATTTTTTCGGGGATTCTGCTGCTGCAAATCCGGCTTTTCCTCCGGGGTTGGACGCTTATGGAACCTTGTTCCAATTAAGCTGGTTTGCTGTGCCCGGAGCTGAGCTCCGGGCTGTTTTTTTCTAATTCTGGCTGGCTGCCAGACAGGCCAGAGCAATGGAATTCAATTTAATCTCCGCTGTATCGGAGCGAGAACCCAAGATAACGGGATGGGTTGCCCCCAGGACAATGCCGCCCCAGGCCGCACCGCAGAGATGAATCCAGGACTTACCCAAGATGTTTCCGGCTTCAATATTGGGGAAAATCAGGATGTCCACATCCCCGGTAACCCGGCTTTCAATCTTCTTATGGGCTGCTGCCTTGGGATCAAAGACTACGTCAAAGGCAATGGGGCCCTCGATCACACAGGGGGGCGTGCCGCCCTCCTTGACGAAGTCCACAAGGGCGAGAGCGTCCGTGGTCGATGGAATTTTGGGATCCACCATCTCATTGGCCGTCAAAACCGCAACCTTTGGCTCGGCTAGGCCCATGCTCGCCGTTGCGAGGAGAATGTTTTTGAGAATGTCCTTTTTCTGCTCTAAATTGGGCGCCACATTGATGCCGCTGTCGGAGCAGAATACCAGCTTGTGGTAATTTGGCGGCTCATAGACTGCCAGCATGGACAGGAGCCTGTCGGTTCGCAGGCCCTGCTCCCGGTTGAGAATCCCGCGCAGATATACGCTTGTATTCACAAGGCCTTTCATCAGCACCTGGGCTCCGCCGGTTTTCACCGCGCGAACTGCCGCCGCGACTGCCGCCGTCTCATCCTCCGCCGGGAGGATGTCCATGGGTGTCAGGCCGATTTCCTTGCAGAGGCGATTGATTCCGTCGGGGTTTCCTGTGAGCACGGGTCGAATCAAGCCCATGTCTGTTGCATTTTTTACGGAATGAAGCAGCTCCTCGTCCTCGGCCGCCGCCACGCTGACGATGAAGGGCTCCCGATAAGATTTGGCCTTTTCAATTAGTTCGCTGAATCTACGATACATTGCTTATCCCCTTTCTCCAGAGCTTTAATCTCTGCTTTTGACATTCTCAGAATTCCGAGGCCCATAAAGGCCATGAGAATTGAAATAATTGGGTTCAGATAGCACAAAATTGTATAGGGCCAGTATTGCGCGGCGGAAAGACCCAGTGTGCTGGCCAAAAAGATGCCCGAGGTGGACCAGGGGATAAAGACCTGCATCATCGTGCCGCCCTCTTCCAACAGGCGGGAGAGCATTTCGGGTCTGAGGTGCCGTCTTCTGAACTCCTCCCGGAACAGGTTTCCGCTGACAATCAGCGCAAAGTAAATCTCGCC
>CAYXNK010000189.1:0-4233 GCA_964466395.1 uncultured Oscillospiraceae bacterium
ATAATGAAATAAACTCCTTCGTAGACTATTCCTGAGAGCTGCGGAGGAGTTTTTTTTGTGGGATTTGCGGCGGAGACGGTAAAAGGTCTCCGCCGCTGGGAACTCCGCAGGCCACGGATGCAAATACTTGGGAGGGAAACCATTATGACAAGGAAAAAAATGTGTCTTATGCTCGCGGTGCTTTTTGCAATCAACATAGCGGCGATTACCCTGGTGGAACAGGCGGACGCCGCTTCTTATAAACGGGGCTCCTCCGGGAGCACGGTCAAACAAATTCAGCAGGTTCTGAAAAATCAAGGTTTCTACGGTGGGCAGATCGATGGCGTGTTTGGGACGGGAACGGAGACGTCGGTCAAGGGCTTTCAGAAAGCCTATGGACTGACAGCGGACGGAAAGGTTGGCTCTGCCACCCTGAAAGCCATGGGCATCTCCGACCAGGGCTCCTCCGATGAGGGCTCCTCATCCTCGACCCAGGGGGCGCAGTCCGGCGATGTGAATCTCTTGGCGCGGCTAATTTCCGCGGAGGCGCGGGGAGAACCATATTCAGGCCAGGTGGCCGTGGGCGCTGTCGTTTTAAATCGAATTGACAGTCCCATTTTCCCCAACTCCATGTCGGGGATCATCTATCAACACGGCGCTTTTAGCTGCCTGCAGGACGGACAGTTCAACGAGCCGGTGGCAGACAGTGCCTATCGCGCGGCAAGGGACGCCTTAAACGGCGTTGACCCCTCAGGGGGCGCGATTTATTATTTCAACCCCATCACCGCGACAAACAAGTGGATTTGGTCAAGACCCCTGCTGGTGGTTATTGGAAAACATCGATTCTGCTCATAAGCTTGTTCTTGAATCCGGAATGAAATTGAGGTATAATGGCTGTAAACCAGCGATTATACCTCAATTTTTTCGGCGGATTAGAATTCTTAAGGCAACACCGCGCAAATGGAAGTGTGGAATTGCCTTAAAACTATGTGGTCAGGAGAAGGCTTATGTTGTTTTGTACAAATTGCGGAGCGAGGCTCCCGGAAGAGGGAGATTTTTGCCCTTCCTGTGGTGTTCAAAAGGGAGCAGCACAAAACCCCAGCGGGCAGCAGGGGGCATATCAGCAGCATGGCAATCAGCAGCAATACGGCTACGGAGCCGGGCGGCCGGTTGATGATATTGCCGACAACAAGGGCATTTGCATCCTCTGCTATCTGGGACTTCTATTCCTCATTCCCTATTTGACAAGGCCGGACTCCGACTATGTTAAATTCCACTCCAACCAGGGGCTTGTGCTCTTTCTGTTCTGCGTTGCCCTGGGCTTTGTGTCCTGGATTCCCTTTTTGGGCTGGCTGGTCGGGTTTGCTGGCAGTCTTTTTGCCGCGGTTTGTCTGATTATGGGCATCGTGAATGCGCTCAATGGGGACAAAAAGGAGCTTCCGCTGATTGGGCAGATAAAAATATTAAATTAAATCCCGACGCAACAGCGGGAAAGACAGCGGATGCGCTTTTTGCATCCGCTGTCTTTGCATCCAAAGAATTTCTGTAAGGTTTTAGCAGTTTGTGCGTCTTATACATGAGGGGGTGGGAGGATGCCGGAGATGCAAAGAATATATGAGGACTACTTCACCCCGGTGTTTCGGTATCTGCAGAGGATGACGGGGGACGCGCAGCTTGCGGAGGAGCTAACGGCTGAGACGTTTTTTAAGGCGATGAAGCAGCTGGAAGGTTTTCGGGGAGATTGTGCCCTCTCGGTTTGGCTCTGCCAAATTGCCAAGAACACCTATTTCTCCTATCTGCGGAAAAACCGGCGGCTCACGGAGCTTAATCAGGCGGAGACCTTGGCCGATGTGGAAAATCCAGAGGAGAGGCTTCTGGCTGATGAGCTGTCTCAGGCGGCCTATTCGGCGCTGGGGCACTTGAAGGAGCCGTATCAGCGAGTTTTCCGGCTGCGGGTTTTTGGAGATTTGAGCTTTCGCGCACTGGGGGCGCAGTTTGGGAAATCGGAAAACTGGGCCTGTGTCACCTACCATCGGGCGCGAAAAAAGCTGAAAGAGGAATTGGAGGAGATGGAATGAAAGTATCTTGTCAGGTTATATCTGACCTTTTGCCCTTATCCGTGGAGGGGCTTGCAAGCCCTGCCTCCGCAGCGCTGATAGAGGAGCATCTTGAAGAATGTCCGGACTGCCAAAGGCTTCGGGCCGAGTTGGAGGCGCCGCTGCCCGCCCCCGCAGAGGGGGCGCATCTCCCGCTGAAGCGGCTCCGGCGGGCACTTTGGCGCAAAAAGGCGCTGGCGGTTCTTTCGTCGGTCTTTTTCACCCTTGCTCTCGCGGTAACGGCTGTGGGCTACTTGACCGCGCCGGAATATCTGAGCATTGACGAGCAGGGAGTGACGGTGGAGAGACTGGGGGAGGACTTACTTCTGCTGCGCTTTGAGCCGGCTGTTTCCGGCTATGAGGCGGAGCTATACCCGGATATGCAGGGTCGAGGTCTTGTCTGCAGCATCAGCGCCTGGAATACCCCATGGGGCGAAGAATTTGGAAAAAAACTGCCCGAGGAACAGCTACTTGCTTCTGAAAGAGGGGAGATTACGGCGGTTTATTACAGCGCGGTGGACGGTAGCGAGGATGTCTTACTCTATGGAAGAGACCAAGCTCCGGGCGGCGGAGTTGCCACCCTGCCCCGGCTGTTTCTCACATACTATATGCAGCTCGCACTGGGGGCGGCCTTGGTCCTGGCGCTGCTTTTGCTTCTGCTCAAAAAAAGCATGCGGGCGAAAAGGCTGCTCTCACGCCTGCTCATGCTTCCCCTGGCCTATCTTCTCTCGCAAATTGTGCTGATTGGCTCCCACACGGCCAGAGCCTCTGCCAATCGGGACTTTTTTGCAATTTTATTGCTGGCGCTGCCCCTCTATGCCCTGCTGCTCACAGCTTTGGCTTGGGTGGAGCGGAGGAAAAAGCCCGATTAGGCCCGGGTGCAGAAAACGGACCTGTCTTGCGCGCTGTTGGGGATGATAGATGAGATGAAAAGTGGAGATACATTATAAATATAAGAAAAAATAACAAGAAAAGAAAAAACCCCCTTCCCGATGACGCGGGAAGGGGATTTCGGTAACGACTTAAAGCTCCGATTCCTCGCCGGACATATCCGGGTTAATCGAGCTAATCACATAGGGCGTGGTCTGGTAGACGTAGTAGTTGAGCCAGTTGGTGTACATAAGCTGGGCGTCGGCGCGCCAGGTCACCGTGGGTGGCTGGGTGGGGTCATCGTTGGGGAAGTAATGGGCGGGGACCTGAATATTCAGTCCCCTTTCCACGTCCCGGCGGTATTCCAAAGCAAGAGTGTCCCTGTCGTATTCCGGATGTCCAAAGACAAAGAAGTGGCGGCCTCTGGTGTTTTTTGCTGCAAAAACGCCGGCTTCTTCGGAAACAGCCAGAACCTCCAGCTCGGGGTGCGCCTCAATATCCGCTTGGCGCACCTCGGTATACCGGGAGTGGGGGGCGTTAAAGGTGTCGTCAAAGCCCCGGAAGAAAGGAGAATTGGGCTTCAAAATTTGATGATTGTAAATGCCCGAGAGCTTTTTGGGCAGGCTGTTCTTCTGGATTCCATAATGATAATAGAGCCCTGCCTGGGCACCCCAGCAAATGTGCAAGGTGTTATGGACATGTTTTTTTGACCACTCCATAATCTCGCAGAGCTCCGGCCAGTAGTCAACCTGGGTGAAGTCCAGGTTTTCGACCGGGGCACCGGTAATAATCATGCCGTCGTAAAACTTGTCCTGGATTTCGGCATGACTTACATAAAAGGACTCTAAGTGGTCAGCGTCGACATTCTTAGAGGCGTGGCTGATGGTACGCAGCAGTTCAATCTCCACCTGAAGGGGAGTATTTGAAAGCTTGCGCAAGAGCTGTGTCTCCGTGACGATTTTCGTGGGCATGAGATTTAGTATCAAGAGCCGCAGAGGGCGGATGTCCTGGTGGAGGGCTCTGTACTGGGTCATCACGAAGATGTTTTCCTTCTCAAGGGTTACTCTCGCGGGCAACTGATCGGGGATCCTAATAGGCATAGCTTATCTCTCCCTTGGGCATACTTTTAAGTGAAATTAATAGAAGTATATAATCATTGTGGCTAAAAATCAACTGGCTTTTTGGGCAGAACCATTGGGGAATCAGGGGAAATAAAAAAAGTAGTCGAAAAAGATAAAAACGGCTTGACAATGTAGAATGATGATGTTATTATAAACAAGCTCTCTCG
>CAYXNK010000190.1:0-2433 GCA_964466395.1 uncultured Oscillospiraceae bacterium
CGGAGCTGTCCGCCCTGGCTTCCTGGGCGAGGGGCAGCAGCAAGAGAACGGCAAGAAATAAAATTAAAAATCTTTTGGCCAAGGGCTTCCCCTCCCATCTGATTGGGCTTGATTTCGTCCCGGAAATAAAACTACCCTAATTTAGCTGATTATACTATAAATTCCGGATTTAGGCAAGCAAGGAGAATCTAAAAATTGAATCGTGCAAATTAAGGAAAATGGTGTTGACAAAGTGAAGATTCCATTGTACAATAGCGAAGCGCTTATGGCCCAGTAGTTCAGTTGGTTAGAACGCCAGCCTGTCACGCTGGAGGTCGACGGTTCGAGCCCGTTCTGGGTCGCCATGATGCATCTATAGCTCAGTCGGCAGAGCGCGTCCTTGGTAAGGACGAGGTCTCCAGTTCGAATCTGGATAGATGCTCCAAAAACCCTGTATTCACAATGAATGCAGGGTTTTTTAACCATATATGAATCCGAATCGCACTATCACAAAATACAGCAAGAGATCATGGAACGGGAAGAAACTTAGGAAGCTGCAAGCGCGGAAGCGCCAAGTTGAACCATATGCTGAAGGACACCCATCGGGTGTCCTTCTTTTTTGGAGCTACTGGTCAGAATCGAACTGACAACCTGTTCATTACGAGTGAACTGCTCTGCCATTGAGCCACAGTAGCAGATGCACAGGGTGCTTCTGCAATGCGTAAAATTGATTATACCCTGTGCGATTTTTCTTGTCAAGCCATATTTTAGAGTGTCGGGGGTGGTAAAGAAGTTCCTTCGATTCCCCCAATGTCATTTACTTTTTATCCAGTTTTCTATATTTGTCATGCTGCAACACATTTGCTCAGATAGAATTTGATGGGGGTTGCCTAAATGACATTGCCCCCTCCCCTAGGGTTTTTTAATGCTGGCACCCAGAATCAGGCTCACGATAGCAAAGCCAAGGAGCATCAGGAAGGGAGCCGTATAAGAGCCTGTGCGCACCACCAGAGAGCCTGCAAGAGTTGCCGCAAAGGAGGCGGGGATAAGTATAGAAAACGCAACGCTGAAGTTCATAGGGAAGTTCACAGAGCCATAGAACACTCTTGTGATAACCGCCGTGATGGTCGGGGCGCTTCCATAGGAGAAGCCCGCCAGGCAAAGCCCAACGACGCCAAGAGGCAAGGAGTTGCTCAGCACGGCGGCCAGGAGCATGCCTGCCGCACAAATGGTCAAGATGCCGGAGAGCAGAATCGTCTTGCGCCGTCCCAGGCTGTCAAATAACAGGCCAAACACAATTCTGCCCAGGCCGTTGCAGATGGAGAGCACTCCCACAAGCGCCGTGGATAAAACGGCAGTCGCGCCGACGGAGAGGCTGAAGTCCTTTGCAAAGCTGATTACGGTGCTGCCGATGGTACTCAAGGCGGTTAAAAACAGGTAGAGCCTCCAGAATGAGCCTTTGCGAATCATCTCCGTGGGTTTGAATTCACGGGGAGTAAAATCGTTCTCCCCTGCCTTCCCCGCCGTTGCTTTGGGCTGGGGCAAGGCCGTGTTTTCATCGGGAAGCCGGAGAATCAGGGCGGTCAGCAGAAGGACAAGACCGATGGCGCAGCCCAGAATCAGATAGGTGCCCCTCCAGCCAATGCCCTCTGTCTCCATCATCTTGCCCGCAAAGGTGCCCAGAACCAGGGAGCTCATGCCAAAACCCATCATGAGCACGCCCGAGCAGACGCCCTTTCTGTCCGGAAACCAGGCGCTGACGGTGGAGACGACGGAGTTATATGCCATACCGATGCCCACACCGGCCAGGCAACCGTAGGAGAGGTAAAGCATCAGAATATTCTCACCGGAAATACGAGAAGCGAGGATGAATCCGGCTGCAGCCAAAACAGCACCATAGAGAGCACTGGTACGCGGGGAGACCTTTTTTGAAATCATGCCGGAAAGAATCCCGCCGCCGCAAAAAAAGCACATGGTAATGGTAAAGTTTAAGGCCAGCGCCGAAGGCGTCCACCCAAAGCTTGCGGCAAGTGGCGCCTTCAGGATTGACCAGGCGTAAATTACGCCGGCGAAAAGCATGCTGAAAAAGCCTGCAATCAAATAGCCCCATCTGTTCAGACGTGTTCCCGCCGGTGTTGCCTTGTTTTTCATGTGCAACCCTCACTCATTTCATATTGTTTCAAAAAAGAAAAGTTTTGGAGATAATACCATAATCGCAGGCCGCAAACAAGATATGTAAAATCCAAAAATACTTTATTCCCCTGTTAAATTATGGTCATTTCGACGTGATAGGAAATTATCTTCTTTAAGGGCTGACAAACACCTGGAGGGTTGCGGTTAGCGCCCTGCCGGGGCTGCGAATGGTATTGCCATTATAATACATCGCTGTGGAAGCGCCGCCGTCCAGGTTTAAGGCGTCAACGCAGCCCAGGGATAGCATTAATTCGCGCATCT
>CAYXNK010000190.1:2443-4227 GCA_964466395.1 uncultured Oscillospiraceae bacterium
GCGGCGCCCACCGAGACCAGCAGAAGCTTTCCGTCCGGCAGGGTGCCGACGGCAGTTCTAGGGGTGGAGGCCGTTGTAAATCTGGCCTCTGTAAAGCCCTGGTCAAGATAGGTTTCAATGGCACTATCCTTTACCAGCCTGGGTGCGCCGGAAATCATGGATACCACCTTGTCGTAGGTAAAGCCCTCGGGGTCCGCCCGGAAAAGATAGGGCGTGAGCGTTACCCTGTCTCCAACCTGAGGAGAGTGGTAATAGCTTGTGGATGTAAAATCCCGGCTCAGCCACATAATATAGCCGCTTGCGGGAATGGCAAGGCTCTCCCCCGCATTACAGGGGGAGATAGCGCGAACTGTACCATTTTCAATGGTCACAACCGTACCGCTGTTTTGAATCTGAAGGCTCGCGCCGTAGGACGGCGTATAGACCACCGAGCCGCCGTCACTCTGCTGGATGGAATTTAGTTCATAGCAGGACCAGTCCTTCGTTGCACTGCCCGAAACAGCAACCCGGAAAAAGAATGCGGGTCTGCCAACAAACACCTTGTTCTCCGCGGTAATACCAAAAGAGGAGAGGCCGGAAACGCCGTACATAAACTGTCCGTCGCAAGCCAGGTGACCGATGGGGATTTTGAAATCGTTATATGCCTCAAAAAAGTTGCTGTTGATTATAGCCTTCGCTCCAGAATTTGAAACAATATTGGAGAAGGTCGCTGTTGCACCCAGGGTGTTGTTGACCAGTGCAGACTTCACCTGCACCCTCGGGTTATTTAGGTTTACGGTCACGACATCTGCCGTCACTTTTCCTGAGGCCAGGGAAATGGTTTTGTGCGCATAGTCAACCGTTGTGCTGTCGTAGGCCTCATATCGATAGGGTAGATACTGTCCCATCAGCCCCGCTGCCCGGGCTGCCTCAACGGAAAAAACCGTTTGTGCAATCAGCCTCTGCGCAAGGCTCCGGCTCTCCCCTTTCAGGGGCGCCATAAGCGCCTGGTAGGACAGATCAACCATGTCGCCGCGGTTCAGAGAGGCGTTCTCCAGAGCCGTTGCCGAGGCGTCCGTCATAAAGCCAAGCTTTGTTGCGTCCGAAAGGGCTGTATTCCAGGCAAAGTCCCCCTTTGCGTCCTGAAAACCCAATGCACGGAGCAGCAAGGTCACATAGCTTTTCGCATCAAGATTCAGGTCAGGATGAAAGCTTGTGGCACTGGTTCCGTTGGCATAGCCCTTTGAGACCGCATAGCTGACATATTGGTCAGCCCAGGCGGGAACATCGGTGAAGGGGTGCCCGTTGTCCGTAGCAAGCGCTACCTTTTCCTCGCCCAGCAGACGGATGAGCATGATAACCCCCTGCACACGCGTAGGGCTCGCATCCATCTCATAGCCCGCCTCTGTCCCCTTAAAAATCCCAAGGGCATTTAACGCATCCGCCCGGCTCACAGAACCTGGGCTGTTGCCGGAGGCCATGGCGGAACCCGACAATAAGAGGGAAAAAAGCATCAGCATTGCAAGTAGCTTTGTTTTATGTTTTTTCATCGCAGTCCGACAGGGATACCTAATTAAAATATAGGCGCCATTAGCGCTCCCCTGCCGTTCTCCTTCCCAACACTTTTTTTGAATATCAATATAATAAGTTTAGCAAAATTAGGAGGATTTTCGACAGAATTAAAAATCCTCCGCTCAGATGCAAAAAAAGCCCCAAAAGCGTTGACAAATCAACACCTTTGGGGCTTACCCTGGTGGAGACTAATGGGCTCGAACCATCGACCTCATGCGTGTGAAGCATGCGCT
>CAYXNK010000191.1:0-246 GCA_964466395.1 uncultured Oscillospiraceae bacterium
GCCCACAGAGCGGACGCCGGGCAGGAGGGCAAAATATTGGCTGGGGGGATTTTTGAGCTTGCCGATTTCCTCACAGGCGATGGCGTCGGCCTCCCGCAAAAGCTCCAGCTTGTCCCAGGTAACCTCGCCCAGCACACGAACCGCAAGGCCGGGTCCGGGAAACGGCTGCCGGTTCACCAGCTCATCAGGCAGCCCCAGCTTGTGCCCCAAAGCCCGCACCTCGTCCTTAAACAGGGCGCGCAGCGG
>CAYXNK010000191.1:256-4217 GCA_964466395.1 uncultured Oscillospiraceae bacterium
GACCAAGCCGTCAAAGCCGATGTTCTCCGGCAGGCCGCCTACATTGTGGTGGCTCTTGATTGTTGCGGTGTCACCAAAGCCGGACTCGACAATGTCGGGGTAAATCGTGCCTTGGGCGAGATAGGGGATATCGCCCAGCTTCTTGGCCTGCTCCTCGAACACGGCGACGAACTCCGCACCGATGATCTTGCGCTTTTTCTCCGGCTCTGTCACGCCTTTCAGCTTTTCCAGAAAGCGCTCCTGGGCGTTGACCCGAATGAAATCCAGATCCCTGTTGCCAAAAATCGCCTCGATCTTGTCGCCCTCATCCTTGCGCATCAGGCCGTGATCCACAAAGACACAGGTGAGCCTGCCGGGAACGGCCTTTTCAATCAGCGCCGCGCAGACGGAGGAGTCCACCCCGCCGGAGAGGGCCAAAAGAATTCTGCCGCCGCCGACCTTTTCCCGAATTTCCGCCGCGGCGGACTCCAGGTAATCGTCAATGCTGTAATCGCCCTTTGCCTGGCAGACGCCGAGGATAAAGTTTTCCAGCACCCGAATGCCCTCGTCGGTGTGGCGCACCTCGGGGTGGAACTGTACACCGTAAAGCCTCCTGGCCTCGTTGGCGCAGGCGGCATTTTTGCATTTTCCCGTTGTGGCTGTGCGTGAAAAGCCCTCAGGCAGGCGGGTCACCACGTCTCCATGGCTCATGAGGGTCATGCCCCGCTCCTTCATGCCTGCAAACAGGCCGTGGCCTGTGTCCAGCTTTGTGCGTGTGCGGCCATATTCCCCGCCGTTTTTCTCGGGGCCGACCGTGCCGCCCAGGGTGTGACACAGAAGCTGCATCCCATAGCAAATGCCCAAAACCGGGATGCCCAAATCAAAAATTTTGCGGTCGCAGCGGGGGGCGTCCTCCGCATAGACACTCTTCGGCCCTCCGGTCAGGATTAGGCCGATGGGGGCGATTTCCCGGATTTCCTCGGCCGTAAGGTTACCGGGGCGAATCTCGGAATAGACGGAGAGCTGCCGGATTCTTGCGGCAATCAGCTCCTTATATTGGCCGCCAAAGTCAAGAACTAAAATCGTTTCGTTTTTCATCTGCCCATCCCTTGTCGTAATCATATTTTTTTCAAGCCTGCCCCGCAGCCGCAGAGCGGCGTTGTGGTATATGGTATATGGACCTTTTTTAGTCATTATACTACGCTTTTGGTGCTAATAGAAGTATCCCACTTACATTTTTCCGATTGTCCCACATGATTTCACCTCAGACACCCGGATATCTGTCAAATTGACGAATTTTTTTGGCGGAGCTGGGACAAGGCCGCGCCAAGGGAAGCGCAAATTTGCCCTGACAAATTTTCCTTGCCTGCCGGGGGTCAAGGTGGTATGATGTCCAAGAATTATATATAAAATATTTTATCTATTTTTGGAGGAAGCACATGGAAAAGGAATTTGAAGCGCTTTATCGCTGCCTTCGCCTGATTCATTACCGCAGGCTTTTTGACGCCGTCAGCGAACGCCCCGGCAGTCTTTCGGCCACGGAGGCCTTCTCCGCAGAGGTCATCTACCTGCTCGGCGAGCCCACCATCCGGGAGTTTGCGGACTTTCTCGGCATCTCCCAGCCCAACGCCTCCTATAAGGTCATCGCCCTTGTTTCAAAGGGTTATCTGACCAAGGAGCTCGGCCTTCAGGACAGGCGGGAAAACAGGCTTGTGGTGACGCAAAAATTCCGCGACTATTACGGCAATCAGGTGCCGGTTCTTCCGGAACTGGCGCAGGATTTTTCTCCGGAGGAAACAGCAGTTTTGGAAAAGCTCTGCAAAAAAGCCCTTGCCGGGCTGTCTCAGCTGCTCGGTGAAAACAGGATTGATCAATAAGAGGAGGAGACCATGGACATTTTTGAAAAATGCTTCCGTCCCAGCGCTGCCGACGAGGTGCGTGAGGCGGGCATCTATCCCTATTTTCACGCATTGGAATCCCGCCAGGACATTGAGGTTGTCATGGAGGGCAAGCGCAGGATTATGCTGGGCTCCAACAATTATCTGGGTCTGACGATTAACGAAACCGTCATTGAGTCCGGCATCCATGCCCTGGAACAATACGGTTCCGGTTGCTCCGGCTCCCGGTTTTTGAACGGCACCCTGCGCCTGCACCTGGAGCTGGAGGCAGAGCTTGCAGACTTCCTGCGCAAGGAGGCAGTGGTCACCTTTTCCACAGGCTTCCAGAGCAACCTGGGCATCATCAGCGCGCTGGTCTGCCGGGGAGACTATGTGATTTGCGACAAGGAAAACCACGCCAGCATCTACGACGGCTGCAAGCTCAGCTATGGAAAAATGCTGCGCTATAAGCACAACGACATGGAGGATTTGAGGCGGATGCTCGGCTCTGTGCCCGAAACTGCCGGCATCCTCATCGTGACGGACGGTGTGTTCAGCATGGGCGGCGACATTGCGCGGCTGCCAGAGATTGTGGCCCTGGCCAAGGAGTTTGGCGCCCGGGTGATGGTGGACGACGCCCACGGCCTCGGCGTGATTGGCGAGGGCGGCAGAGGCACAGCCAGCTACTTCGGTCTGGAGGATGATGTGGACATTTACATGGGCACCTTCTCCAAGTCTCTCGCCAGCCTAGGCGGCTATATGGCAGCCTCCGAGCGGGTGGTGGACTTTGTGCGCCATAGCTCCCGCCCCTTTATCTTTTCGGCCTCCATCACCCCCGCCAGCTGCGCCTGCGCATTAGCTGCTCTGCGGGAATTGAAGGCGCACCCGGAGCTTGTGGACAAGCTCGCCCACAACGCCCGTTATGTCCGCGAGGGGCTCACAAAGCGGGGCATCCCTATCCGGGAGAGCGCGACGCCGATTATCCCCATCTATACATATGAGACCATGCGCACCCTGGGTCTCGCCAAAGCGCTCTATGAGGAGGGCGTTTATGTGAATCCCGTTCTGCCCCCCGCAACACCGCCCACGGAGTGCCTGCTGCGGACAAGCTATATGGCAAGCCACACAGAGGCGATTTTGGACGAGGCCATGGACGTGATTCGAGCCGTTTTGGGGAGAAGTGAATGGGCCATGTAGTCGTAATCACCGGCGGCAGCAGCGGCATCGGCAAGGCCACGGCAAAGCTCTTTGCCGAGAAGGGGCATACCGTTTATGAGCTGAGCCGCACGGGGAAGAGTGAAAACGGCGTCACCCATATTACGGCGGATATCACGCAGCTCGAAGCGATTCAGGCCGCCTTCGCGGAAGTTTTTGCCCGGGAGGGACGGCTGGATTTGCTGATTAACAACGCGGGCATGGGCATCTCCGGGGCGGTGGAGTTTACAGAACCAGAGCAGGCGCGGCGCATTTTTGACGTCAACTTCTTTGGCACTTTTTTGAGCTGCCGGGAGGCGCTGCCCTATCTGCGCCGGACTAAGGGCGCGCGGATTATCAACCTGAGCTCTGTGGCAGCGCCCGTTGCGATTCCCTTTCAGGCCTTTTATTCGGCGACAAAGGCGGCGGTGAATTCGCTGAGCCTGGCCCTGGCCAACGAGGTGCGCCCCTTTGGAATTTCTGTTTCTGCCCTGATGCCCGGGGATGTGCACACGGGTTTTACAAGCGCGCGGGAAAAGAGCGTGGCGGGTGCGGAGCATTATGGCAGCAAAATTGATAAGGCGGTTTCCGCCATGGAAAAAGACGAGCTTACGGGGATGAGTCCGGAGTATATTGCGGGGATTCTCTATCAGATTTCCCAAAAAAGAAGGCCCCGGGCGCTCTATACAGCAGGAGCGAAGTATAAACTCTTTCTCTTTCTGATTAAGATCTTGCCCGCCAATCTTGTTAATCTTTTGGTGGGGAAGCTTTATGGCTAAAGAAAAGAGACAGTGGAGAATTTTTCTCTGCTGTCTCTTTTTTCTTGCTGTTTCATTGTCCTCTTCTGCGTGGGGGTGTTGCACGGGCGTTGCCCGTGCAATTCAAAACACTATTTCTCTTTTTGGAGGCGT
>CAYXNK010000192.1:0-4207 GCA_964466395.1 uncultured Oscillospiraceae bacterium
AGCCCTCCGAGCAGCAGCACCCGCCATCTGACTTTTTCGTTTCAGTCGCTTCCAGGTAGGAAGCTGGGATCTCCAGCCATGCTGCAATTTCCTCATTCGTAGGATACGCCTTCGTCTTAACGATTTTCCCGTCAATGACCGTGGCAGGTAAAGATTCCACGCCATCTCCCATGATAAGCTTGTTGATGTCGGCGTTGTTGATGAACGCTTGTGGAGCGCTGTTCAAATTGAAACGGGCGGCGTTAATGCCGTTCTTTTGTAGGTTATTGAACACGGTAGAAATGCGGAGCAGCTCAGGATCAACTCCGACACCGCAGATTCCAGTTTCACAGCACATGGCTGGTTCGTAGATAGACATTGCTTTCATAATAGCACTCTCCTTATAATGGTTGAATGTTTCTAATATATCAGGGTAACAGCACACACCTTTGGGATTGCTGAAGGCGCAGTTGCTATTTTGCATTGCTCCTGTCAGCTTAATAACTTCATCAACAGTTTTTGCTCCCTTTATCCGAATGGCATGGATGATGTCATTCTTTGTGACATGATTGCAATAGCAAATGTACGTTTGCGGTACTCCTGTTTTTTCATTTTCTACTAAATTTGCGTTGGATATCGTATCAGCACAACAACAGTCGTCATCACAGCAGCCGCTTTTTCCAGTAAAAAATCGCTCAAGATTGTCCGGAAGTTTGTAAGATTCTTCTTTTTGAGGATGCTCGCCATAGATCGTCTTGAGAATACCGTCCACGATCATCGGGACGGGCGGCTGCTCGTAATTTTTGCCCTCGTAAACGAACACCCGGCAGTCCACGCTATCGCCGCAAAGATCACCGCAGTCCACACAGTTGCTTTCCACAAGCTCGCTGCAAATATCCACACCGTTCACGCGGATGGTGGGAGAACTTATAAAGCGGTATTCCTCCGCAAGTTCCCTCGATGCAATGTTGACTGAATTGACCTTAACTTCAAGCCCAAGCGCATCAAGCACGGCGGAGAGAATTTCAAGAGCCTGTTTGAGCGTTTCATCCGTTGCCATGCACCGTTCGCAGGTGTTCAAGTCCAGGTAGAGAAAATCAATGGTAAGCTGCTTCATTTGGGAAACCACCTCTTTGTGTTATTTGCAATCTTAACCAGTATCAGCATGACCGGCACTTCGGTGAGCACGCCAACGATGGTTGCCAGCGCCACAGGAGATTGTGCTCCAAACAGAGCAATGGCCACCGCAACAGCAAGCTCAAAGAAGTTTGATGCACCAATCATTCCGGCAGGAGCAGCGATATTGTGGGGCAGTTTGAACGCCTTGCTTGCCAAATAGGCGATAAAGAAGATCAAAAATGTTTGAATAATCAGCGGCACAGCAATTAAGACGATGTGCAACGGGTTTTCCAAAATGACATTACCCTGGAACGAGAAAATTAGGATCAGCGTCAAAAGTAGACCCGTGACGGTTATATGATTCCATTTTGGCAGGAATGTATGATTAAAGTAGTCCTCGCCTTTTCGTTTGATGAGCTGCGTCCGTGTGATAATACCCGCCGCAAGGGGTACGACAACAAACAGCACCACCGATAATAGTAGCGTATCCCATGGAATGGAAACACCGCCTACTCCAAGCAGAAAAGCCACGATTGGCGCAAAAGCGGGGAGGATAATGAGGTCATTGGTTGCTACCTGCACCACCGTGTAAGCGGGGTCGCCCTTTGTCAAATGGCTCCACACAAACACCATCGCCGTACAGGGGGCGGCTCCAAGCAAGATGGCCCCAGCCAGATAGTCCTTTGCTAAGTCCGCGGGAATAAGGGATTTGAATATCACGAAGAAAAAAAGACTTGCAATCCCGAACATGGTAAAGGGTTTAATCAGCCAGTTTGTTACCCACGTTACAAAAAGCCCTTTCGGGTTCTTTCCCACATTTTTAATGCTCTTGAAATCCACCTTGAGCATCATGGGAAAAATCATCAGCCATATTAAAATGGCAATCGGGATAGACACCTGTGCGTACTCAAACTGTCCTAAGAACAAGGGGATGGCGGGTAAAAACTTGCCGATTAAAATGCCTACAGCCATGCAAAGCAGCACCCACACTGTCAAATACTTTTCAAAGAAGCCAATGCCTTGATTTTGCTTATTTTTTTCCACAATTACACTCTCCTTCTTTGCAAATGCAATTTTCCTTGTCAGTAGTGATGGAGCTCAAAAAGTCTTTGAACTCTTGCACTTTTTCACTGTTCAGCGAATAATACATCCACTTGCCCTCTTTATGTCCGTTTACCAAACCGCAACTGCAGAGAATTTTCATGTGATGGGAAAGGGTTGGCTGTGTAAAATGGAATTTCTCTAAAATTTGGCAGGCACAAAGCTCACCACAAGAAAGCATATCCACAATCATCAGCCGGTTTGCGTCCGAAAGGGCTTTGAATAGCCCGACATTTTCAGCATATTTATTGCTCAATGAAATCACCTCTCATAGACAATCATCTATGCGTATTATATGCACATACATAGACAATTGTCAATATGTTTTGGAAATAAAAAAGGCGGCATAGCACTGCTGGCCTCGGGATAGCAACTAACCCAAAAGAAATAACCGTTCTGTGTGATATTGCCATAAAAACACCACCGTTGCATTAGTGTTTCCACGGGCTTGTGGATTACTCTGGTTCTATATAAAGACATAGCTTTCGTCTAAGGGGAAGTGAGAAGTTATGTCTTTTCTTATGTGGTAAAGTTCTGTGTGATTTTCGCTTTGAACGCAGATTATGACGTTAATGATATGGGGATTGACATGAAAAGAAAATCTCCCTCTTGGAGTTGACCAAGGAGGGGGATTTTTTGCGCCCATTGCATGGTTTTTGATGGTGTTTGATGCGCAAATGAGCGCCGCGAAGGAATAAGCAAAAACCCCTGTATCCATTGAGAATACAGGGGTTTTCATTTTGGTGGAGGAGGGTGGATTCGAACCACCGAAGCAACTTGCAACAGATTTACAGTCTGCCCCCTTTGGCCACTCGGGAACTCCTCCATATTGGCTTGTGACGCGAAGTGTGGAGCTGGTGGACGGATTCGAACCCCCGACCTGCTGATTACAAATCAGCTGCTCTACCGGCTGAGCTACACCAGCACGTCACTTCAGCGAGATTCATCTTAACAAATATCTATGCTTTTGTCAACCACTAAATTAACTTTTCATGAAAGGGCGCGGAAATACATAAAGTACAACGGGTGGTATGCCGTAAAGACGGTTTTCGACGGAATTTGCATGCCGGGGGCTTTTGTGGTACAATCGCCCCATTGCAGAAAAAAACCTTGCTTTTTGCGGGGGCGGTCTGGGGTGTTATATGAGCGTTCATGTGTTGCGGCTTCGAAAAACTTTCACGCCTGTCCTTATGCTTTTGGTGCTTTTGACGTTAGCTTCTTGTCGGAAGGCACCGCCGGATCCCCATGCGGGGATGGTGGAGGTCTCCAACGGAATGGGCGGAACCATGTGGGTAAAGCAGCATGAGAATTTGCCGGTTTCCGACCTGTTGGGAGAGGAGTTTGTGCCGGCGGGTAGTTTCTTAAATTATGCGGGGACGGCTTATTCCGCCCTGCGGGGAATTGACGTTTCCGAGCATCAGGGCGAGATTGACTGGCAGGCTGTGCGCGACGACGGTGTGGACTTTGCCATCATCCGCGCGGGCTATCGGGGCTATAGCCAGGGGCAGCTTTTTGAGGACTCGTATTTTCGCGCGAACCTGGAGGGTGCGCGGGAGGCCGGACTTAAGCTTGGGGTTTATTTCTTCTCCCAAGCGGTGAGCGTCCGGGAGGCGGAGGAGGAGGCGGACTTCCTGCTGGGGCTTTTGGAGGGCTATGCCCTTGACCTGCCTGTGTTTTATGATTGGGAGCAGGTGGCCGGCGTCGGAGAGACGCGCACTGATGAGTTTAATAGCACTGTGCTCACGGATGGCTGTCTGGCCTTCTGCGAGGCGGTTCAAAACGCGGGCTATGAGCCGGGGGTATATTTCTACCGCTCCCTGGCCTATTATGACTATGGGCTGGACAGGCTCTCTGACCTGATTTTTTGGGTGGGAGCGCCCGGAGAAACACCCGATTTTTATTATGCGCATACGATTTGGCAATATTCCTTTACCGGAGAGGTGCAGGGAATCGGACAGCCGACGGATTTAAATCTGTGGTTTCAGGCAGTGGCTGAGCCGGGCCAAAC
>CAYXNK010000193.1:0-4161 GCA_964466395.1 uncultured Oscillospiraceae bacterium
TATCTCGGAGCCGCCAGCTATGTCAAACATGACGGATCTAGACCGATGAACATTACATGGAAGCTAAACCGCCCCATTCCGGCAAAGTTTTTGAAAAAGACAAATAAATTAGTGGTGGGCTAAAAATGATGATTGACGTTGTTGCACCTTCATCTGAAATGCGTACAGAAGTTTATAACAAATTGGTTTGAGACAAAATCCCGGAGATCATTGAAGCCAGCGGAAAAACCTGCTCCTGTGAAACCCTGGAGGACAAGCAATACATAGAATTCCTAAATAAAAAGCTATTGGAAGAAGTCCACGAATATCTTGAAAGCGGTACGGTGGAAGAGCTGGCTGACATCGGCGAAGTCATGCATGCTATTTTGAATTACAAGGGCATTCCATCGGAAGAATTTCAGCGCGTCCGCAACGAAGAGTTGCAGAATCGCGGTGGATTCCGAAAGAGAATCTTGCTGAAAGAAGTCATGGAAAATAAGTAATAAAGCACTTCAGGGGCAGTGCCTGTTATAGTCAGCGTGTTTTATGAAGATATCCGTGATCAGGTTAGAAACTATTCCTACATAGGATAAAATACAAAGAAGCTGAGCGCAATATCCTCTCCAATCCCTTCAAGCGCTTTGAAGATATGCAAATGCTTCGGCACACCAAAACATTAGGTGTTATCCAAATAGACGAGGCTGTTTGGAAGGGGCTGAGTGAGAACGAAAAGGCAGAGACGGAAGCGGTTTGTGAAGAAAAGCTGAAAAAGTATTTTCAGAGGTTTGAGAAGTAGATTCCGCATGATGGCAATTATATAGCAGGTCAAGATGCCTCATATCACTAAAAGTGGGAGTTATGGCCACATTGTTAGCCTGTTTTTCTCCTATATGCGGTGTTGCCTTAGCTGAAAACCCCCACATTTACAACGCGAATGTCAGACAGATGACAAGATCTACGCTTTTTGACCTCGTTGGGATGTGTTAGGGGTTTTGCGCTTACGGTGTCAGGGACAAGCCCCTCCATGGTGAAAATCTTCTCGCCAAACTGGACAAATCAGCGAGGGACAGCTTTTAAAAATCGAGCTTAAAACGCAGAAAAACCGCCTAATAAGGCGGTTTTCTGCAAAAAATGGTCCGAGTGACAGGATTCGAACCTGCGGCATCCTGCTCCCAAAGCAGGCGCGCTACCAACTGCGCTACACCCGGGTGGTTGAAATTCTTTTGGTGTTTTGCTTCAAAGAAGGATTGCTGGGAACGGCGATGAAACCTCAGATATACTATCATAGTTTCGCAGCTTCTGCAATGGTTTTTTTATTGATGTTTCCTGTCGGGTATGGTATTATGGGCGCAAGTGCCTATAATATTTAATCGAATGCATATGCCGGAACAGGGCTTTATGCCCGGGGCATAATCGCAAACGGAGTGTGATAAACCCAATGAGAATCAGAAAAAAACCAAACCTCATACCGCGGATGGAGCGGTGTGCTCGTGTGAAGATAGACGACCCTGCAGCACTGCGCGGACAATGGCTTTCCAGCTTTCCGGGACACCGGCAACTCTGGCTGGAGCTGGGCTGCGGTAAGGGGAAATTTACAGCCGAAACAGCCGCCCAAAACCATGAAGCCCTGATACTGGCCATTGAAAAAATCCCCGACGCCATGGTGATCGGGATGGAGCGGGTCTTTGACGGCGAGATTCCAAACGTCCGCTTTTTGGACACTGACGCCTTGGCTCTCCCTGTGATTGTGGAGGAACGGGAGGTTGACCGAATTTATATCAACTTCTGCGACCCCTGGCCGAAGGCGCGATACGCGAAGCATCGCCTGACCTCACCCGGATTTTTGCGGATTTATGAGAGCATTTTAAAGCCCCAGGGTGAAATTCATTTTAAGACGGACAACAACCCTCTGTTTGAATACTCCATGGAAGTGCTGCAAGAGGAGGGGTGGACGATTTCAGAGCTGACCCGCGACCTCCACGAGCATGGAGTCTGCGGTGTGATGACGGATTATGAGGCCAAATTCCATGAGCAGGGCGTGAAAATAAACCGCCTTGTGGCGAGAAAGCAGGGGCGAGGATGAAGCTGATTTCCTGGAACGTAAACGGTCTGCGCGCCATTGTGAAAAAAGGCTTTGAGGAGATTTTTGCAAGTCTTGACGCCGATATCTTCTGTCTGCAAGAGACCAAGCTGCAAGAGGGACAGATTGAGCTGGACTTGCCCGGCTATGAGAGCTATTGGAACTATGCGGAAAAAAAGGGGTATTCGGGGACGGCGGTGTTCACGAGAATCCCTCCGCTTTCGGTGAGCCGCGGCATCGGCATGGAAGAGCACGACACAGAGGGGCGTATCCTCTGTCTGGAGTTTGAGAAATTCTATCTGGTTTGCGTCTATACGCCCAATTCCCAGGATGGGCTCAAGCGCTTGGACTACCGCATGGATTGGGAGGACGCCTTCCGCGCCTATCTGCTTTCTCTGGACGCTGTGAAGCCTGTTGTGGTCTGCGGGGATTTGAATGTAGCGCACAAGGAAATTGACCTGAAAAACCCCAAAAACAACCGAAAAAACCCCGGTTTTACCGACGAGGAGCGCAGCAAGCTCACAGAGCTTCTGGAGGCCGGGTTTACAGACAGCTTCCGCCACCTCTATCCCGACCTGGAGGAGGCCTATTCCTGGTGGAGCTATCGGTTCCAAGCCAGAGAAAAGGGCATTGGATGGAGAATTGATTATTTCCTTGTCTCGGACAGACTGCGGGAGAGCATTGCCGAAGCCTTTATTTCCTCTGATATTTATGGCAGCGACCACTGTCCTGTGGGACTGGAGCTTACTTTATAATTTATGATAAAAATCGGAAATATTACAATAGATGGCCGTTTGGCTCTTGCCCCCATGGCTGGGGTTACAGACCTTGCCTTTCGCGCCCTTTGCCGAGAGCAGGGGGCGGCGCTGACTACGACGGAAATGGTCAGTGGAAAAGCGCTGGTTTACAAGGACGTAAAAACCCGCAGTCTCTTGGAGCTGGGAAAGGATGAGCATCCCTGCGCCGCCCAGATTTTCGGCAGTGAACCGGAGATTATGGAGGAGGCGGCAGGCCTCGCCCGGGAGATTTCCGGCGCAGACATGATTGACCTGAACATGGGCTGCCCTGTTGGAAAAATCGTGAACAACGGCGAAGGCTCAGCTCTGATGAAAGACCCGGACAGGGCTCAAAGAATTATTGAGGCCGTTGTGCGGGGCGCGGGCGTTCCCGTGACCGTGAAGTTCCGCAAGGGCTGGGACAAGGGCAATGTGAACGCGGTGGACTTTGGCAAAATGTGTGAAGAAGCGGGCGCTGCCGCAATTACCGTTCACGGCAGGACGAGAACCCAAATGTACGCAGGTCAAGCCGACTGGGACATTATCCGGGACGTGAAGGCGGCGGTTAACATTCCCGTGATCGCAAACGGCGATGTATTCGAGCCGGAGGACGCTGTGCGTATTTTGCGTTACACCGGCTGTGATATGGCGGCGATTGGCCGGGGCTCTTTCGGAAATCCCTGGATTTTTTTAAGGGCAAACGCCCTTTTGGCGGGGCAAACGCTGCCGCTGTTACCGCCCCTGGCCGAGCGGATTGATATGGCGCTGCGCCAGTTTGAATTGGCGGCACAGCACAAGGGAGAAACCCTTGCCTGCCTGGAGGCGCGGCGGCATTTTGCCTGGTATCTCCACGGCGTGCCACACTCCTCCTACTATCGAAGCCTGGTTGTGAAAGTTTCAACACTGGAGGAGATCTACAGCTTGGCTGCGCTGATGAAAAAAGAACTGAGGTGAGTCCATGACCCGAGAGGAAGAGACCGCGTTGGTCAAATTGGCTCAAAGCGGGAATCGATCTGCTTTTGAGCAGTTGGTCATAGCCAATCAGACAAAGGTCTATAACCTTGCCCTACGTATGGTGGGCAACGAGCAGGACGCCTATGACATGTCCCAGGAGGCCTTCATCAAGGCCTACCATGCTTTGGAAAATTTTCGGGGAGACAGCCGTTTTTCTGTCTGGTTATATAGGTTGACGACAAACGTCTGCCTGGACTTTTTGCGCGCCGAAAGCCGCAAGCCCCACGGCTCTTTGACCTACATCAGCGAGGATGACGGCGAAAAGGAGCTGGAAATCTATGACGACCGCTTCTCCCCCGAGGCCCTCACGGA
>CAYXNK010000194.1:0-4091 GCA_964466395.1 uncultured Oscillospiraceae bacterium
TCCAGGACTGTGTTGTAGCCCTGGGGGAGCATACGGATGAAACCGTCGGCGTTGGCGAGTCTGGCTGCCCGAACGCACTCCTCATCCGTCGCGTCCAGCTTGCCGTAGCGGATGTTGTCCATCACGGTACCGGTAAAGAGGTTCACGTCCTGGAGCACGATGCCCAGAGAGCGGCGCAGGTCGGACTTGTGGATTTTATTGATGTTGATGCCATCATAGCGGATTTTTCCATCGGCAATGTCATAGAAACGGTTAATTAGGTTGGTAATTGTTGTTTTGCCGGCGCCCGTTGCGCCGACCAAGGCGACCTTTTGCCCCGGTTCTGCGTAGAGGGTGATGCCATGGAGCACCAGCTTATCCTCGGTATAGCCGAAGTCCACATCGAAGAATTTAATATCTCCCGCCATAGGCGTGTAGCTCACGCTACCGTCACTGTGGGGATGCTTCCAGGCCCAGTGGTCGGTGCGCTCGCCGCACTCGCAAATCTGCCCGTCCTCGGTGCGGCAACTGACCAAGGTCACATAGCCCTCGTCCTGCTCACTCGTTTCGTCCATCAAATCAAAGATGCGGGAGGCACCCGCTAAGGCCATAATCACCATGGTAAACTGCATAGAAATTTGTCCGATGGGGTTAATAAACGCGCGGGAGAGAGTCAGGAAGGAGATGACGGTTCCCACTGTCAAAGAAGTAAAGCCTGTCAGGCTCAGGTTGGGCAGTTCCAAAATACCCATGAGTCCACCGACAATCGCTACCACTACATAGAGGAAAAAGCCATAGTTCACCACAACGGGCATCATAATGTTGCCGTATTTGTTGGCCTCGGATGCACAGCTACGCAGCTGTTCGTTCTTCTCGTCAAAGTCCGCCTTGACCTGCTCCTCGTGGCAGAAAACCTTGATCACCTTCTGCCCGTGTGTCATTTCCTCGATATAGCCGTTGATGCCGCCTAAGGCCTGTTGCTGTTTCATGAAGAAGCTTCCGCTGCGGCGAACGATAATGCGAATGATAAACAGCAGAAGAAGGGCAAACAGGGCAACCAGCAGTGCCAGCCAGACGCTGAGATAGAGCATGGCCACAAAGGCGGCGAGAGCCGACATAATTGAGACGAACATCTGCGGAAAGCTCTGGGAAATGGCCTGACGTAGGGTGTCCGTGTCGTTTGTGTAGCGGCTCATAACGTCGCCGTGGGAGTGGGTGTCAAAATAGGAAATCGGCAGGGTCTGCATATGGGAAAACATCTCGTCCCGCACCTTTTTCAAGGTGCCCTGCTCAATGACCACAAGAATGCGGCTATACGCCCAGGTGCAAAACACACTGAGTAGGAAGAACAGTCCCATAAAGATCACAAGCTGAAACAGCTGGGAGAGATCTGAGTTTTCCGTGCCAATAAGGGGGAGGACGTAATCATCCACCAGCGCCTTGACAAAGAGGGAAGCCCCGGCGGAGGCGCCGGCGCTGATGATGATGCAGAGGAGCACCAGAGCCATTTGCAGCCGATATTGGGACATATAGGAGAAAAGCCGCTGAATGGTGCCCGGCTTCATCTGCTGCGAGGGGGGCCTTTTACTCTTATTGCTCATCCTGCGCACCTCCTTTGGTCTGGGATTCATAGACCTCCCGATAAATCTCGGAGGCTTCGAGTAGCTGCTCGTGGGTTCCAACAGCGCTGATTTTACCGTCGTCCATCACGATAATTTTATCAGCGTCCTGCACAGAGGCAACCCGCTGAGCAATAATCAGCTTGGTGGTGCCGGGAATTTCTTCCTGGAAGGCGGTGCGAATCTGGCGGTCTGTTTTGGTGTCCACCGCGCTGGTGGAGTCGTCCAAAATCAAAATCTTCGGCCGCTTGAGCAGGGCGCGGGCAATACAGAGCCGCTGCCGCTGACCGCCGGAGACATTGGTGCCGCCCTGCTCGATGTAGGTGTCGTAGCCCTCGGGGAAGTCCATGATAAAATCATGGGCGCAGGCCAGACGGCAGGCGTAAACCAGCTCCTCGTCGGTGGCGTCCGTCTTGCCCCAGCGCAGGTTTTCTCGAATGGTGCCGGAAAACAACGTGTTTTTCTGGAGCACCATGGCAACCTGGTTGCGCAGGGCGTGGAGCTCATAATCTCGCACGTCCCGACCACCCACAAGCACCCGGCCCTCTGTCGCGTCGTAAAGCCGGGGGATTAGCTGGACAAGGCTGGATTTCGCAGAGCCGGTGCCGCCGAGGATGCCGACGGTTTCACCCGATGCAATCGAGAGGTTAATATCATCCAAAACCGGCTTGTCTGCGGTCTTGGAGTAGGAAAAGCGCAGATTTTCAAAGCGGATTGCACCGTCCGCTAAATCATGGACTGGGTTCTCGCCGCTTTTTATGTCACTTTCCTCATCCAAAAGCTCCACAATGCGATCGGCGCTGGTGCGGGCGATGATAATCATCACAAAGACCATGGAGAGCATCATAAGACTCACCAGAATTTGCATGGCATAGGTAATCAGGCTGGCGAGTTCGCCGGTGGAAAGACCCAGCGCAGGGTTGTTGCTGCTTGCTAAAATCTCCTTTGCGCCGAACCAAGAGAGCAGAAGGATGCAGAGATATAGAAAGAACTGGAACAGAGGCATATTAAAAGCCAGGCGCTTTTCCGCATGGGTAAAGTCCTCGTAAATGGATTTGGAGATGCCAGCAAACTTCTCCTGTTCGTAATCCTCCCGGATGTAGGACTTCACCACGCGAATGCCCAGAAGATTTTCCTGCACCACGCCGTTGAGCTTGTCATAGGTGTTGAACACCCGGACAAAAATCGGGTGGACGTGCTGAATCACAAGCCATAGACCAAAGCCCAAAAAGGGGATGATGGCGAGAAAAATCATCGAGAGCCGGGGGGAAATCCGAAAGGCGAAAATCAGTGCAAAAATCATCAGTGTGGGGGAGCGCACCCCCAGGCGAATTATCATCTGATAGGCGTTCTGCACATTTGAAACGTCGGTTGTGAGCCTTGTAATGATACTGGAGGTGGAGAATTTATCGGTGTTGGAGAAGGAGAGCTCTTGCACCCGATAGAACATATCCTGCCGCAGATTTTTGGAAAATCCCGTTGCGCCAAGGGCGGCATAGTGCCCGGACAGGACGCCTAAAACCAGGCAGAGAGCGGCCAAACCCACAAGCACCCCACCCAGCTGCAGGATTTTTTTCATATCACCTCGGCTGATACCCTCGTCGATGAGCAGCGCCATCAGCGTTGGAATGATGATTTCAAGTATGGATTCCAGCCCAACAATAAAAGGGGCAAGAAGACTGGGCTTTTTATAATCCCGCACACTTGAAAGAAGCCTTTTTAGCATAAAGAACCTCCTCAAATTTAAGTATTCTGGTAAAAAGGAAAGAAAAAGGCAGAATAGAGAACAGGGCGCAGAACTTGACCGCGCCCTGTTTCCAGTATCTTAAAAAACTACTTCTTAAAGCTGTCCTTGAGGGCAACAGAGCGGTTAAAAATAAGATGCTCCGGGGAGCTGTCCTTATTATCAACACAAAAATAGCCCTTGCGCATGAACTGGTAGGAGTTGGGGAAGGTGGCATTTTTTAGGCAGCTTTCCACTCTGCAACCCTTCAAAACGTGGAGAGAACCGGGGTTTAAGCAGGCCACAAAATCCTTTTCACCGCCGTCGGGGTCGGGGTCTGAGAACAGGTTGTCATAGACTCGAACATCTGCCTCCACAGCAGTCTCCGCGTCCACCCAGTGGATGGTGCTTTTAATCTTGCGGCCGTCTGCGGGGTCGCCACCGGAGGACTCGGGGTCGAACTCGGCAAGAACCTCAACGACGTTTCCGTTTTCGTCCTTGACACAGCCTGTGCACTTGACCACATAGGCGCCCTTCAAACGCACCTCTTTGCCCGGGGAGAGGCGGAAATACTTGGGAGCGGGCACCTCCATGAAGTCCTCGGTTTCGATATAGAGACTCCGGGAAAAACTTACCTGGCGCTCGCCGTCCTCGGGACGGTTGGGGTTGTTTTCCACGGTGAAAAGTTCGGTCTTGCCCTCGGGGTAGTTTGTAATCGTGAGGCGAATGGGCTCCAAAACAGCCATGACCCGGGTGGCCTTCTCGTTCAA
>CAYXNK010000195.1:0-4080 GCA_964466395.1 uncultured Oscillospiraceae bacterium
CAAAAAAAACGTCAGCATACACCTGCCCGAAAACTTCTCTTGTTACCAGCACCGTGCCGGCTCCTTTTTCTTCATAAGTGTTGCTGAGAACCGTATCCCCTATTTTCATTTGAAGAACCTTCTATTTTTTACAGATACTTGCTATAACTTATTAAATAATAGGCATATTGATAAATCACAATTAATAGATATTTTATATTAAATACCGAGCTACAAGAATCTTGATATAAAAAGAACGTAATTTCCTAAATTTACAGTTAGATTTAAGTTAATATTTTAGAAATATCTTAGTGATTCAATGAATGTTTCTATATCCATCATTACTGATGATAGTAAGACTGTGTTTCCAGGTATTCATAAATGGAAAGGAATGAGTAGAGGAAAAACTATAGGAGAACTCAAAGATGAAACGAGTGAAATTCTTTTGAAGTATAACTTAAGTTTTCCTACTACTGACCTAAAATTAGAGCCTAAATACAAAGAAGTACTTCATAAGTATGTTCGACCAGCTAAATTCATGTTTACAGGCCCTTTTTCCGAAGTTCGATCTTTTTCTGAAGAGATTAAGAAATATGGAGATGTAAGTTTATATCTTTTGTCTGGAAGGTATGGTGTTATCGATCAAGAAGTAGAAATAATTCCTTATGATTCTACTTTGAATGATGAAGTCTCGCTTAGAAATTTGGATCTGAGCACAAGTTTTTCTGATAACATCAAATCAATCTCTTTACATTCAGATATTGTGATTTTTTTATTACCAAAACAAACATTAGAATACTTAATAGAAAAGAGAGTATTTGAAGTCGGGAAGATCTTAAAAATAGCGGTATGTAGTAAGTCAACAGGCACTAATATGGAAAAACTTGGTTTTGAAATTTTTAATCGACCTGGAGTAGCAAGAATAGGAGTAAAAAATAAAGAAAAAATATTGGAAATCATAAAAAAGTATTCGACTACTAAATAAAATAATTGTGATATTTTAATCCTAATGTAAATCAGAGAAATTTGTGAGGAGAACACTCCTCACATAGGAATTTAGACTTTCATTTTTGCTATTTCTATAAAATCATTGATTTCGCTATTATTCTCAATTACATCTTTGTCAAGTTTTTTAGCCACGTTAATGATATCTTCAAAACGTTTATCCTGATAAGCCTTTATAAATCCTAATTTAATAGCCTCTTTTCGTACTGTCTTTATTTTTTTGCCACTTGATTTTGATTGTAATAAAATATTATCAAAGGCTTTTAAAAGTTCTTTTTCATTCTTTTCTTTTTTCTCAATTCTTTCTTTATCTGTAAAAGGTCGGCGGTACAATCCACTTTCAAAGATGAAATTAGTTTCAAGCAGTTGTCTCAGTTCTGGAATCTCGTCATCAACATTGGCGATAATTTGATTGTAAGCTGTAAGAATGTCACTGTAATTTTTTGGAGCTTCTAAAAAGTTATATAACCATATAATTGATGATTTTTCATCATTCACAAAGAGTGTTAGTTGCTTTCTGGAAATTTCTTCAATAGCTCTAAGTCCATGATCTTTTTTCCATTCCTCATAGTTATTAATCTGAATATCCAAGAACCAGTATCCGTCGATTAGTTTGAAATTGTCTTTTAGGGTGTTATAGAATTCTTTTGCATTAAGTTTAATTTCGTAGCTATGCTGAACGTAATAGGCAAGCATTTTTGAATATAACATCTGTTCAGTACGTTCAATATTTGGCTCTACAGGTAAGTGATCTAAATGTTCTGCGATGAAGTCGCGTTCAAGATTTACTCCTACGCGCTTTAAAAAATTCTGTTCAAATTCTCTTCTTGGTTTGTATGCATTGATAATCAAGTCGTTTTTAACAGCTCCAGAAGCAGATACTTGGTTGAAACTGCCTTGTTTTTTATCCAGTACTGTTACTTGAGCAACTATAAATCCAGCTTTTGTAAGTGCATCTTGAATAGCATTCCAGACAGATGCCTTCGAATTATGAAATTCAACAGTTATCCATCTATTTGGTTTAAGTATTCTATACATTTCTTTGAAACTGGCTGTCATTAATTCTTTATAATCCTCAAGCCCCTTAACTTGTGAAGCGTTGATTATCGCTTCTGACCTATTGTTTGTTAAAATATTCAACCAAGATTCCCAGAGGAAGTTGAGCTCTGAATACATTAGATTGTCGCCAAAGGGTGGATCTGTAAAAATGTAATCTATCGAATTTGAAGGTATTTTAGATAAGTTTGTTGAAGATTGGCAAGTTATAACTTTTCCATCTCTCGCAAAATTTGTTATTGATTTTAAAACTTTTGAAATTCTTTTTACTTTCGATGAAAGTATGTACTCTATAGAAACTTCGACAACTTGTGAGCCAATATATAACGTTCCACTCAAACCTTGATTCACTTGTGAGTAGTGTGTTGGAACATAGCGTGCCCATTTTGACATTCCCATAATAGCTTGTTCAAAAGTAAATAGTAAACTTCTTCTAATATCGTTTTGTTCCATTTTCAGCATATCAAATATCTTTGCAAGTGTCCAAAGGTTTCTTCTTGTATAGAAATGATGAACATGGGTAATTCCAATCCTCAGTGGTTCACCTGTTTTTTCACCTTTTGGTATTTTCTTTGAGGGATACCAGTAAGGTATAGAACTGTTTTCGATCTTCCTTATCACTTCGAAATCGAAAGCATCAGGTATTTTTTCGTGTTTCTTACCATGAACGCTATAGTTTATCAAAACAGGTATTTGCTTCGCATGGGAAACTTCTTGATTAAGCAAGGAGTCAAAACAGATAACTTTAGGTCTTTCACAATCTCTTTTTTTCATTATAGAATTGCAATTTGGGCATGAAAACTCTTTTTTTACTTCTCCTGTTTCTTTGTCAACTGCAACTTCCCAAAAAATAAATTCATTTTTACAATAGGGGCAGATTAAAACGTCTGACCACACTGTATAATTTATCTTTCCTTTTGTTTTTCCATCCATGTGAATTGTTTCATACATCCACCCACATTCTCTTTCAACTTCAGCAAGAATCTTACTTGCTTCTACTTCAAATTTCTTTATGTTAATGGGATTGTTGTAATTGTAAGCAATAAATGTAGCTATAGGCGATAAATCACAAAGAATTGGTTTACGATTCAAAAGTTGTGCAGCAACACCTGTCATTCCTGTTCCACAAAACCCGTCAAAGATGATATCTCCTTCTTCAGTATAGTGTTCAATGAAAGGCATAATAGCCTTATGTGGAACTTTGGTGTGGTAAGAATGAGCGTTATAAATGGGATCATTCTTGCCTTCACTTACATCACTAACAAAAGGTGTCCTCTCATAAGTATCCGTGTCTTCATCATACGGCTTTCCAAACGCCTCTATGAAGTCCTTAATATAAGGATTAGGGCAGGCTGTGTACCAGGGTGCATCTGATAAAGCGAGGATATCTTCATCCTTACCAATGGGAAAACCGTCGATATCTCTTACTGAGTCAAGTAGTTCTTCAAGAGGTTTGCAGGAGGCTGCGAATTTGTCCATTTTTTCTTTTTCAGGGTCTTTTTCGTTGAACAACATTTTATCATTCCTGCTGGGCAAGCTTTATTCTTACTTTGGAGAGGTCTTTGCCGGCGACGAGTTTTTGCATTAGTTTTTTGATGCGGGCGTCGAAGTTTGTGTAGTCCATCACTTGCGATTCTTTGAAGACAGCTTCGAGGAACGCGGTAGGGTTTACTTCAACAATTTCTAATTCACGGAAGAGGTTGTTTAAGGCTATTACTAGAGAGTCCTCAATGGTTTCAGGGAGCTGGGAAGAGCGAATTATAGCTTCTATAAGGGTCCGCTCTTCTGGGGAGAGGTACTGGAGATTTCCACGATAGTTTTCCAGCTCAGCAAGGAGGGTATTTTCCCAGTCTTCATAAATAGAGAGGACTTTTTCGTCAAGACGGGAGATCTGAAACTCTGGATTTTCATTTTTGAAGCCTTTTGGGAAGCTGCATTTTGTGCAGACAACGTTTTTGTCCAGAATATCCACATTCAAGGAGGAACACTGGAGGTTACTCAAAGCTGAAATCTGGTTTTCGACTTCTATGAATTTACGCT
>CAYXNK010000196.1:0-4078 GCA_964466395.1 uncultured Oscillospiraceae bacterium
TGTGCTGAGAATGCCATATTAAATCTTCCTTCCGTATGATGATTGTGTGGAAAAACGCCTGTCTTCGACAGGCCGGTCTGAAAGCGCCTGCGCGAAGAAACCTCCGCGCAGGCTGCCCAAATTGCGTTATTCTGCTGCTGCGAGAACCTCGGCTTCGGCTGTCTCAGGAACAGCTGCGTCCATACCCTGGCGACCCTCCTGCACGGCGCTGGCCATGGCAGAGGAGATCAGACGGATGGCGCGAATTGCGTCATCGTTGCCGGGAATGACATAATCGATCTCGTCGGTGTCAACAATTGCAATGATGGGAATACCCAGCTTGCGGGCCTCAGCGATGGCGTTGTGCTCCTTGCGGGGGTCAACAACAAACATTGCGCCGGGAAGCTTCTTCATTTCCTTTACGCCGCCAAGATACTTTTCAAGCTTTTCAATCTCGTTTGTGTGCTTGATGACTTCCTTCTTGGGAAGCATATCAAAGGTGCCGTCCTCCTGCATCTTGCGAAGCTGGGCAAGGCGGTCGATGCGGGTGCGCATGGTTTTGAAGTTTGTGAGCATGCCGCCGAGCCAGCGGGCGTTCACGTAGTACTGACCCACGCGGGCAGCCTCCTCGCGGACAGCGTCCTGTGCCTGCTTTTTGGTGCCAACGAACAGAATGCTCTCGCCGCGGGCAGCGATGTCGCGGACGAAGTTGTAGGACTCTTCAAGCTTCTTAACGGTTTTCTGCAGGTCGATAATATAGATGCCGTTACGCTCCATATAGATGAACTCGGCCATCTTGGGGTTCCATCTTCTGGTCTGGTGCCCGAAGTGTACGCCTGCTTCTAAAAGCTGCTTCATTGATACGACTGACATAGTAAATTCCTCCTAATTTTGTTTTTTCCTCCGGAGACCTCACTCCGCCCTCTCCAACCGGGGAAAACACCCGCGGCCACTGAAAAAAGCAGTCCGTCTCCGTGCGTAATGCCGTAATATTATACCAGGGAACGTTGGGTTTTACAAGGGACTTTTCACTATTTTTTACTGAAATTCCGAGAAAGTTGCCCTTTTCAGACAGAAAAAAGCGCGGATTCCCCTGATTTCCACCTCTGGGAGCCAAAATAAGGCGAAAAGGCACCAAAAACCGCCCCAGCTTCAAGCCGGAGCAGGCCGCTGTCAAAAGGTGATTTCGCCGGCGTAGTTGGTCTCAAATATCCTGTTAATCTCCGCCAAATCCGTCGTCTGCCCCAGCGCCCACATGAGCTTTGTAACGGCGGCCTCGGTGGTCATATCCAGGCTCTGAATCGCGCCGGTTGCAAGCACCTTTCGTCCGACCTCATAAAGGGAGAAGTCGCTCTTTTCATAGAGGCACTGGCTGCAGACCACAACGGGAATCCCCTGCTCCACAAGCCTTTGAATCGGGGCGGAGAGGTCGCGGCGCAAATAGTGGAGGCCGCCGGCGCCAAAGGTCTCCAGCACAATGCCACGATAACCCATGGCAATCAGCCGGTCGAAGATATCCGGGTTTGTGCCGGGGATGAGCTTGAGCAAAAAGACCTCGTTGCAGACCTGGTCCTTCAAAACGCAGGTGCCGCCGGGAACGGGTAAGCGCTCGGTGATAAGGCGGATGCCATCCGCGAAAAACTCACCCCGGTTTTGGGAGTTTACGCTCTCAAAGGCGTCAAAGCCCATGGTGCGCACCTTGACGGCCCGACAGCCCCGCATGAGCTTGTGGTTAAAGGCAATGGTCACGCCCACCACGCCGTGGTCAATGGCGGCAAGGGCCGTTGCCAGGTTCGATTGGGCGTCGGAGAGGGGAGAGCCGATGGGGATTTGGGAGCCTGTGAAGACCACGGGCTTGTCCAGATTTTGGAGCATGAAGGTGAGCATGGAAGCGGAATAGGCCATAGTATCCGTGCCGTGGGTCACTACAATGCCGTCGTAGTCTGGCAGCGCTTCATACACGGCAGCGGCAATGGCGCGCCACTCCTCAGCTTGAATATTTGAGCTGTCCAGGTTCAGAATGACCCGATAGGTAATGGCATAGTATTCCCCCAGCTTGTCCAGGGCAAAGATTAGCTCCTGAGGAGCCGAATGGGGCACCATGCCCGCCGCACCCTGGCGGGAGGCAATGGTTCCGCCGGTAGCCAAAATCAAAACCTTCTTCATCGCATCCTCCTGCAAAATCAAAATTTTCGGTTTTTGCCGGGTTTGGACAGAAAAACGGTCTGCCCTTTGAGATTTTACCACAGGACGGCAGCCTTGACAACCGTGCCGGGGCAAGAGAAGTCTGTGCGAAAATTGCGGTGCAAATCTTTTGTTGGGCAACCCCGGCGAAACCGGTTTGATTTTCCGTTTTACGGCAATAATAGGGACAAGCAAACCGGAAGGAGCGGTAATATGGACTATTTGAAAAACGGAAAAAAGCGCACAGTGGACGGCAGCGAGCTGACCTTTGTCCGCTGTGACAGATTTGGAAACGAGATTCCCGAGGAAAGCCTGCGGCAGCTCTCCCTGACAAACCCCACCATTGAGCGGATTGTGGGCGAAGTCGCCGGCAGAATCGGCGGGGACCCGGAGGCGGACGGTGGTTTTTCACAGGGGATCACTGGTTAGGGTGAAGACAGACAAGCCTACGTCACCTTGAACTGCGGCCATTTTTTGGCCGCTTTCCCCATTTTTATGGCAGGGAAGGAGGCCGGAGTAAGCCTTGGCAAGCAAAATGAAAAAGATTAAGGAGAGCGCGGAAAACCTCATCCGGGCAGCCCTGTATATCCGCGTCTCCACAGACCGCCAGGCCGAGGAGGGCTACTCCATCGAGGTGCAGAAGGAGCGGCTTTTGGCCTATTCCAAAACGCTGGATGGAACCGTGACCACAGAGCTTTACATTGACGACGGCTTTTCCGGCGCGAGCTTAGAGCGCCCCGCCATCGAAAGGCTCATTCTGGATGCGGAGGCCAAGCGTGTCACCCACATCTGCGTCTATAAGCTCGACCGGCTATCCCGCTCCCAAAAGGACACCCTGCACCTGATTGAAGACGTGTTTTTACCGAACAATATTGCCTTCATCTCGGTCCAGGAGAGCTTTAACACAGCCACAGCCTTCGGGCGGGCGGTGGTGGGCATTCTCTCGGTCTTTGCCCAATTAGAGCGGGAAAATATCTATGAGCGCACCCGCAGCGGGATGCAAAAGAGGGTGGAGGCGGGCTATTGGCCGGGCGGCGGCGGCGTGCCCTTCGGCTATGACTATGATTTGGAGCAGGGCATCCTCGTTCCCAATTCCGACGCCGAGACCGTCCGCCAGATTTATGACCTCTACCTCCAGGGCCACTCTCTCCAGAACATCGCAAACCAGCTGGGGCTGAAATATGAAAAGCTTGCCTCCCAGATTATGCTGCGGAAGACCAACATCGGCATCATCGAATATAACGGGGTGGAATACAAGGGGCTCCACGCGCCGATTGTCTCCGCCGAGATTTATGAAAAGGCCATGGCCCTCCACGCCCGGCGCTCCGAAAAGCGTCTGGTCCCCGGCGCCCGCCACCTTTTGACGGGGCTTGTCTATTGCGGAGGCTGTGGGGCAAAAATGCGCTATCAAAAATGGGGCAAGGCGGGCTACAAGCTGGTCTGCTATTCCCAGCAGAAGGCAAAGCCCTATCTGGTGCGGGACCCCGACTGCGCCAATGAGAGCGTCTGGGCGCACGACATCGAACAGGCCGTCGTTGCGGACCTGATGGCCATGACGGCAAAGGAGATTCAAACCCCGAAGGAGGAGCGCCCCCTGTCTCCCGTAGAGGCCTTGGGCAGAAAAAAGATTCAGCTGGAGGCAAAGCTCCGCCGTCTCTATGACCTCTATGCCGAGGAGGGCAACAGCATTCTATTAGAGAGCATCACAGGGGTCAAGGAGGAGCTGGAAAAGCTCTCGGAGCGTCTTGCTCGAGAGGAGAGCCGAGGCAGCATTTCCAAACAGGCCAAGGAAACCCGGGAACGGCTCAAAAACCTTCAAAGCACCTGGCCCTACATGGAGGTGCGGGAGCGGCGGAGCCTGATTACCTCGGTGATTGACAAAATTACGGTTACAGGGAACAATATCCGGATTAGC
>CAYXNK010000197.1:0-4057 GCA_964466395.1 uncultured Oscillospiraceae bacterium
AGACTGGACAGGACAAATGACGATATTAAGCTCGTGCTCAGCGGGCTTCTACGCTCGATTAAGGACCCCCGTGTGAACCAGGGCATGATTAGCGTGACCCGCACGGAAACCACAGGCGATTTGCGCTATTGCAAGGTCTATCTCAGTGTTTTTGGACTGACAAGTGAAAAGGACCTTAAAAAGGGCTTAAAGTCCGCCTCCGGCTGGCTGCGCCGGGAGCTTGCCCAGAAGCTGGCTCTGCGCTACACGCCCGAGCTGATTTTCGAGCTGGACGGCTCCATTGAACACGGCGCACATATTAACGAAATTATTAGTAGTCCCGGGTTTTTATCGGAAGCCTCGAAGGGGGAAACAAATGACATTGACAGCAACAGCTGATTTACTGCGCGCAAACGATAATTTTCGCATAGTAACCCACATCCGCCCCGACGGTGACACCATCGGCAGCGGAAGCGCCCTTTGCAGGGCTCTGAGAAAGGCCGGAAAAACCGCCTATCTCTACAACAACCCCCAGTTTGAAGATAGCTATGCCTGGCTGGCAGAGCCCTATCTCTCTCCTGCGGACTTTGCGCCGGACTTTACTATCTGCGTGGATATGGCGGATTCCAGCCTAAATCCCCTGGGCTTTTCCGGGGAGGTTGACCTTTGCATTGACCACCACCCCTCCAACTCCTTCTATGCCAAGGAAACCCTGCTCCAGGCTGAAAAGTCTTCCTGTGGTGAGATTATTCTCGCACTGGTGAAGGAGCTTTGCCCCCTTGATTCCGAGATTGCCGACCTGCTCTATGTGGCGATATCCACAGACACCGGCTGCTTTTCCTATGGCAACACCACGGGGGAGACCCTAGCAGCCGCTGCTGAGCTCTGTTTTGCGGGGGCGCGCAACAACCTTTTAAATAAGCTTCTGTTCCGCACAAGTTCTAAGGCAAGGCTGGCCTTAGAGGCCACGATTTTAGGCGGCTTCCGTTATTTCCACGAGGGAAAGACCGTTATTTCCCTGGTCACAAAGGAAATGATGGACAAGGCCGGCGCCGTGGAACGGGATATCCAGGATATTGCCGGCCTGCCCGGTCGGGTGGAGGGCGCCCACACCAGCATGACCGTCAAGGAAATTGACGCCGGAAGCTGCAAGGTTTCCGTGCGGACAAACGGAATGGTGGACGCCAATACCCTCTGCAAAAAGTTTGGCGGTGGCGGACATAAGATGGCGGCGGGCTGCAGCATCAATAAGAGCTGCGAGGAGGCCGTACCCCTTCTCATAGCTGCCCTTGAAGAGCAGCTATGAACGGAATCATTTTAGTGGACAAACCACGGGGATTTACCAGTCACGATGTAGTGGCAAAGCTGCGGGGCATCTTGCGGCAGCGGCGCATTGGCCATTCCGGCACCTTAGACCCCATGGCGACGGGGCTTCTTGTCGTCTTTGTGGGCAGGGCAACGCGCGCCGTGCAGTTTGCGGAAAATCATGAGAAGGAATACATCGCCGGTCTGCGCCTAGGCCTTGTGACAGACACCCAGGACATTACAGGTAGCGTCCTGTCCGAAAGCGGAGAGCATGCTCAAGAATCGGAGCTGCTCGAAATTCTTCCGGAGTTTTTAGGCGAGCAGAGCCAGATTCCGCCCATGTATTCTGCAATTAAAATTGAGGGCAAAAAGCTCTATGAGCTGGCGCGCAAGGGCATTGAGGCTGAACGCAAGCCCCGGCAAATTGCAATTGAGACCCTGGAGCTTGTCGGCCGGGAGGAGGATGACTTTATCCTTCGTGTGGTCTGCTCCAAGGGCACCTATATCCGCACCCTCTGCCACGACATTGGCCAGCGCCTCGGAACAGGGGCTGTGCTCTCCTCCCTTCGAAGGACGGCAGCCGGCGGCCTCTCTGTAAACGACGCCTGCACCCTGGAGGAAATCAGCGCTCTCACCCAGGCAGGCAGACTAGAGGAGATTCTCCGCCCGGTGGACAGCCTTTTTTCTGAGCACCCCGCGGTGACCCTCACTCAGGAACAGAAAAGCCGCTGTCTTGTGGGCAATTCCTTTGCCTTTCCAGGAGAGAACGGAACCTATCGCGCCTATGACACCGATGGGAGTTTTCTCATGCTGGCCAGTGTCGAAAACGGCCAGATGCACACGATAAAGAGCTTTTTTGAGGTGGATTCCTCCGCCCTCTAAGCAAGGCCAAGACAAAAGTAACCGGAGGTAGCTATGCCTTTCCATACACAACAAAAAACTGTGATTGCCCTCGGCTTTTTTGACGGCGTTCACAGAGGACATGGTGAGCTGATTAAAATGGCGGTCCGGCGGGCGAGTGAGCAGAACGCCATCCCGGCTGTATTGTCCTTCGATGTGAACCCTGCCTCGGTGATTACGCGACGGCCCGTTCCCCTGATTGGCAGTGTAGAAACCCGCGCATATATTGTCAAACGCTTCTTTGATATTGACGATTTTATTCTCCTGCATTTTGACCGAGAGATGATGGAGATGAATTGGAAGCTCTTCCTGGACGACCTGATTGAAAGGCACAGCGCCTGCCACCTTGTGATTGGCCACGATTTCCACTGTGGCTATAAGGGTGAGGGGAACCCGGAGCGCATCTCCGCCTATTGCGCTGAAAAGGGCATCGGCTGTGACGTGATTCCGAAGTTTTCTCTGGATGGAATTACCGTCAGCTCCACCTATATTCGCGAGCTGATTGGGCAGGGGAAGATTGAAGAGGCAAACCTTTTTCTCGGCCACCCCTATCTCTATGCGGGAACCGTAGAGGGAGGCCGCAGAATTGGCAGAAAGATGGGAACGCCGACGATAAACCTTACGGGGGACGATGAAAACCTTGTGCTTCCCGGCCGCGGCGTCTACGCAAGCCTTGTGATTCTGGGCGATCGGCTTCTGCCTTCGATTACAAACGTCGGAGTCAGACCAACCTTTGGAACGGGCGGCGCCCCTTCGGTGGAGACCTTCATTTTCGACTTTGACGGCGACCTTTACGGCAGCCGGATTCTGCTGGAGCTGCATAAGTTTCTTAGACCCGAAATGCGCTTTGAAAGTCCCGAGGCGCTCTCGGCACGAATTGCGGAAGATATTGACATTGTAAAGCAATACTTTGCGCAGCAACCTTTAGATTTTTGAAAAATGCCTGCAGCCATCCCGTCCGTAAGTCGTGAGTTGGAGGCAACACCCGCAAGGCATAATAAGACCGCCCCTCTGGTAAAATCAGCGGGGCGGTTTTATTGCGCTTTTCTTATTTTGCGATGACTTTTTTTAGCCTGGCGTAGCGGGGCAGGGACTGCTCCGTGGGGCGTTCGGGCTCGCCCTGAATCAGGGGAAGGACATAGTCGATGAAGGCGTCTGTCACGAAGTTGCCCTCGGGGGTAATCCATTCCAGGGGAACAGTCTTTTCAAAATTTGCAACAGAAGTCAGGGGCAGAAGCTTGGATTTGCAGGTGTAGCCGTTTGTCCGGTCACAATCGAAGGCAACCATCTTTCCGGTTTCCCCGGCAACAGCGGCTTCCACAGCTGCGCGACCTGCGAGAACGGCCTCGTCCAGGTCGGTTTTGGAGGCCAGGTGGGCGGCGCAGCGCTGAAGCAGGCTCAGCTCAATGCCGCGAACCTTCGCGCCGGTGCGCTGCTTGACAATCTCCGCCAGCATGGGGGCAAGGCCGCCCAGCTGGGCGTGGCCAAAGCCGTCGGTTGCCGAGGTTTTGGCCTCGGAGACAAAGCTGCCGTCGGCATAGTGGACGCCCTCGGATACAGCCACGAGCACCTTGCCGTTTGCCGCATAAATGCGCTCCACGTCGGCGATAAACTTGTCCATGTCAAAGGGCAGCTCGGGCAGGTAGATAAGATCAGGGCCGGAGCCGAACTTGGTTGCCAGGGCGGCAGCGCCGGCCAGCCAGCCTGCGTGACGGCCCATAATTTCGATAATTACAATCATGCCGGTGTCGTAGACGCGGGAGTCCTTGGAGACCTCCATGCAGGAGGTTGCGATATATTTTGCGGCGCTGCCAAAGCCGGGGCAGTGGTCTGTGCCGTAAAGGTCGTTGTCGATGGTCTTGGGTACGCCCAT
>CAYXNK010000198.1:0-4026 GCA_964466395.1 uncultured Oscillospiraceae bacterium
GTCGTAGAGGCTGCCACCTACCTTTTCGAGGCCGGCTGCGTTGATGAAAGTACCGAAAACCACGCGGCCCAGGGTGACTTCGGTTCCAATGGCAGGGGCATTTGGGCCGGTATAGAGCGGGGCGCCGGTACCATCGTCATTGTTGATTAAAACCGCCTTTACATAGCCGTTTCCGTCAATGGAATAGTCCCGGAAATTTTTCGGATCTACAACAATCTTTCCCAAGGGAGGGGCAGTGGTACCGCTGACCGCTCCGTCGACTCCGAATTTTTCAAGCTCATCCAAGTCTTTTAAGGCCGTTCCCACCCTGTCCGGTTCAATCACCGCCCCTAAGACAAAGCTGCCGTCCTCTGTGACCAGATTGCCTTCGGAATCGACCTCAAGGCTGCCGTTTCTGGTGTAATAGTTCTGGCCGTCCGCCGCCCTGACTACAAAATAGCCCTCGCCGTCGATTGCATAGTCCATGGCACGGCCTGTGCTCTGGGTGCTGCCGCCTGTAATACTGGTTTTAATTGCTGCAACCGACATACCCAGACCCACCTGAAGCGGGTTTCTTCCGCCCTCTGCGTCTGAGGGGGCTGTGGCGCTGCTTAAAGTCTGGCTGAAGATATCCGCAAAAACCACGCTGCTGCGTTTAAAGCCAACTGTGTTGACGTTTGCAATATTGTTACCGATTACATCCATCGCTGTTTTATGGTTTGTAAGACCGGAAACAGCGGAAAGAAGTGAACGCATCATAAGATAATTTCCTCCTGGTTTTGTGTTTGTGCCTCTGACTGGCCGATGCTCGTGATATCCACGAGCGCCACAGGGGTCTCTCCGATGTTGGCATAGACGATGCCGCTTTTGACACTCACTGAGGTGACAGTGCCGGTGATTTCCTGCTCTTTCCCGTCCTTGTCCAGATAATTTCCGGTGACGTTCTTGCCAATCAGATGGGCGGAGCCCGCAACGGTCATGCCGCCGTTAAAAATATTCGAGTCGAACACCTGGAGAATTTCGTTGACCGGGACGCTTTTATCGCTGATGACAGCATAATAGACGCCCTTGTCAATCACAATACTCTCCACTGTGCCATACAGGGCAACGTTCTTCCCTGCTTCAACATCCCAAACCTCCGCATAGGCGGTTTTTCCCACAAGGTTATAGGCCTTGACGGAGGAAAAGGAGCTGTTAAGCTTTTGTATCTCCTCAAGGGAGGTCATCTGTGCCAGCTGGGCAACGAACTCGGTGTCCGACTGGGGACTTAAGGGGTCCTGATACTGCAGCTGGCTAACCAGCAGCGTTAAAAATGTTTGTGTGTTAACATTCAGACCGGAATTTCCGATTGATGACATAATTCCTCCTGTTTACGCCCGGTATTCCACCGAGCTGTGGCTTTGGCCTCCCTCGACCTGGGTATATACATCGTACAGGTCAAGGCCTTCGTTTCCCACGGCCTCCGGGGCTGCTGCATAGGACCTCTGTTCCCGGGCGAATTGCTGACCCGAAAAGGCTCCGCTGTCCGTCTGGTTTGCGTCCTGTTGAAAATCGCCGGCACAGAGAATGTCCATGCGCTCGACCTTCACGCCGCTTTCCCCGAGCTTTTGCAAAAGCTTGGAGAGCTCGCCGGACAAAACCGCCTGGGTCTGGAGATTGTCCGTGTCAATCTTCGCACGGAGCCCCTCCGGCCCCATCGACAGGGAAATTGCAAGCTTGCCCAGGTGCTCCGGCTCCAGATGAATCTTCACCTGCTTGTTTGCGCCGTCAAAGCCTTCGATCAGCTCCTCCAGGCGCTGCATGGCAGTCGGGATGGTCTCGCGGATGTAGGTCAGCTCCGCCTCTGCCGTGGGCTGGCTGCCGGAGGCGGAAAGGGCCGCGGCGGCCTGGCTGGCCTGTTGCGTCTCTCCGGTCTTAGGCTGGAAGCCCGATTGGTCTTTTCCCTTCTGCTCCGTGTCTGTGCTGCTTTCCGCCTTCTGCTCCGGGGCTTCAAGCCGCAGGGCAGCGTCGGCAAACAGTTCTCGCTCCTGATGTGCTTCGGTCTTTTCTGGCTGTTCCATTGCGATGGCTTCGTCGATATTCTCCAAAGGGCACAGATTGCCGCCGGACAGGTTTTCCGTAACCTTTGCGGCGCTGTTTTCCATCTCGTCGTCCTTTACGATGATCTGAGGCATCCGTGCCATGATCTCTTCGTTCTCTTGTCCCGTTAGGGGTGCTTCCGGGAGTAAAAGCTCGGTGTCCATACCGATTGAAGAAGTGTTTCCCTCGAGAATACCAGCGACAGCCTCTCCTTCCACAGGAGCCTTCGCCTCCTGGACTTGCAGCAGAATCATCTGCTCCAGGCCTTGACCGGCAAGGGCAGCAAGCTCTGGGGGCGCTTCGGTCTCCTCAAAAGCGGGCGGCGCTGCTGCCTCCGTTTCGCCTTCTGTCAGTGCTTTGAGGTCAAAGGGGGCAAAATCTTCTCCCCCCTGGGGTGCTGCCTTTCCCGCGCCGGGAGCTGCCGGGGCTGCGACTGCTAAAATTGAAGTGGCTGCTATCATTGTTTCACCTCCTTTCATAAAACGTGTGCGGGGTTTAGTTTAGCATAAACGCGGTAATGCGGGCTGCCGTATCCGTTGTTAGGGCTGCCATCACCTCCGCCGCGCTTTTCTCCTTCATAAAATAGACCACAAGCGCCATGTCCTCTAGGCTGCTGAGCTTTGCAACGGCGTCCGCCGCCTTCTTTGCGTCCATTCCCGTATAGATGGCGGAAATTTGCTTGATTTGTGTCTTGCGCTCCTCCGTCAGGCCTGTAATCAGGCTTTCAAAGTTGCTCAGGGAGCCGCCCGCTGTCACAGAGGTCGTCGCCTCCTTGTCCTTGAGCTTCTGCTCCTTTTTTTCCAACTCCTCTTCCTTGCTGCTGACTGTCGTTTCCCGAAGCTCCAGCTCCGTCTGCCTAGCTGCAAGGCTTTTATGGTCCCGATCCAGAGCAATCAGCGCGGAGTTGAGCTGTGCAACGACATAATCTCGGCCGCCGAACAGGTTGTTGGCAACGGAAAAATAGCCAACCGTCCCCGCCGCCGCTAAGAGCAAAAACAGAATAATGAGAAGGATTGCAATGCCCTTGGACTTTTTTTTAGGCTTGGGTTCCATATTCTTTTTTCCGGCCTGGGGCTTGGGCGCTTTTCCTTTTTTATGTTCCATCTTTCTTCCACTGGGCGGCTTTTCAATCATGAGCTTTTCAATCACGGGGAGCTCCTGCTGCCGACCGTTCTTTTCTTTTTCATTGTTGGCCATGGCGTTCCACTACTCTTTCTTCTGCCGACCTTTTATGCCGTTTCATCTTCCTTGCGCTTTGCGGCGCTGTCAAAGGACATCATGTCTCCCAGAACCTTTTCCTCTTCCTTTTGCAGCTCGCTCAAATATTCCTGATACTGCTCCTGCTCCAGTTTTTCCAGGGTGTCGGTCTCTCGCATCAGGACAACAAGCTGGGCGCGCACCGTCTCCTTCTTCTCCTCCGCCGCGCGAATCCGCGGCTGCAGGGCAAGAATCTTTCCCTTGAGGTAGGCGACGTAATGGTCGTGCCAGACAATTTCCTGGGCGGTCACACCGCTTTGCAGTGCCTTGCCATAGTCCCCGAGCCTGCGCTCCAGCTCTGTTTCCAAGCGGCGCTCCTCATCTAAAAGAAGCTCCAGCGCCGCGCAGGCGGCCGCAAACTCGGTTTCCTTTTGCTTCTTTTGTGTTCGTTTCACCTTCAGGACCGGCAGAAGAGAGAACTTAAATTTTTTCATTGTTGCTGCCGCTCCTTTCACTCAATGGTGCTTTTCTTAGCCCAGGCTCTCCAAGCGGTTCATCACCTCGTCGAAGTGCACGCCCTCCTCAACACTCTGCCGCAAAAAGGCTGTAATGTCGCCGTTTAGGGCGACGGCAGAGTCAATCTCCGGGTTTGAGCCGCTCTTATAAGCGCCGATGTTAATTAAGTCCCGCGCGTCCTGATAGACGGCCATCTTGTTTTTCACAAAACCGGCCTTCTCCCTGTGCTCCTCTGTGACAATGTCCGTCATCACA
>CAYXNK010000199.1:0-4000 GCA_964466395.1 uncultured Oscillospiraceae bacterium
TTCCAAAAACCTCGCTGGGGCTGCCTTCCTCACAGATGACCCCCTGGTTCATATAGACCACATGGTTGCTCACGTCCCGGGCGAAGGCCATTTCGTGGGTGACCACCAGCATGGTCATGCCCTCCTGGGCCAGTGCCTGCATGACGGAGAGCACCTCGCCCACCATTTCCGGGTCGAGGGCAGAGGTGGGCTCGTCAAACAGCAGAACCTTCGGGTTCATGGCCAGGGCGCGGGCAATGGCCACACGCTGCTTCTGGCCGCCGGAAATCTGCCGGGGCTTTGCGTTCACATAGGCCGCCATGTCCACCTTGTCCAGATATTCCTTCGCGATTTTTTCCGCGGTGGCTCTGTCCTTCTTTAAGATCTTGCATTGGCCGACCATGCAGTTTTCCAGAACCGTCATGTTAGAGAACAGGTTAAAGTTTTGGAACACCATGCCTACCTTGGCACGATAGGGCGGAACCCGGAAGCCCTTCCCCAGAATGTCCTGGCCGTGGTAGAGAATCTGTCCAGCGGTGGGCTCCTCCAAGAGGTTAATGCAGCGCAGGAGGGTGGACTTGCCCGAGCCCGAGGCGCCGATAATGCTGGTCACGTCGCCGTGGCGGACGGAAAAGTCAATGTCCTTTAAGACACAGTTGTCGCCAAAGGTCTTGCCCAGGTGGCGAACTTCTAAAATGGCTTCACTCATGTCAGCGCTCCCCCTTTGGACTTTGGTTCTGAGCCATCACCTTGGCTGCCTTTTTTCCGCCCGGGTGGCGGTAGGTTCCCGAGGTCATGGTCAGATGGTCGGCAAGCGCTAGGTCGAAGCTGTCGTCCCCGTCCATGCGGCGTTCCACCCAGCGGAGAACAAAGGAAGCGATGAGCGTCATGGTCAGGTAGCCAATCATTTCAATAGTGGCGGAGGGGAAATAGAGATAGGTCGCGCCCACTGCTGCCCGGTGCACCGAGAAGAATTCGGTGAAGCTGATTATGAACATGACGGAGGAGTCCTTGAGGTTGATGATAAAGTTGTTTCCGATTTGGGGCATAATGTTCCGCAGGGCCTGGGGCAGAATCACGCTTGTCATGGTCTGAACGTGGCTCATGCCGATGGCCTTGGCCCCCTCGGACTGGCCCGGGTCGATGGAGATGATGCCGCCGCGCACAGATTCCGCCATGTACGCCCCGGTGTTTACGGAAACCACAAGGATTGCCGCCAGCCAAACACTTTCAAACTTAACAGCATTGTTGGTAAAATAAGGAAGGCCGTAATACACAAAAACAGCCTGGAGCACCATGGGCGTGCCTCGAAAGACCTCCACATAGATCCGTAGGAGCAGCCGGGCAAGGTTCAAAATCCCGCGCTTTAAGAGGTTGTCTCGCTTATTTGTGGGAATGGTTTGGACAATGCCGCAGCCGAGGCCGATGATACAGCCGATCAGGGTGGCCGTGAGAGCCAGAACAACGGTGTTGAGGATTCCGTTCATATAAGCTGGGCCAAACCGGCCCCAAAGCACGCCGATGTCGGTTCCCAGCTTGACGAGGATGTCCACGGATCATCACACTCCTTTCAACATACAGACAGCCTTGCGGCGTCTGATTGAGACGCCGCAAGGCATAAAATCGCTTAAGGCTTACTGGCCGATGGGCTGAATGCTGATGGCCTCTGCCATCAGCGCATTGAAATCATCGGCTGTCATCTTGGAGAGCACCGCGTTCAGGGCGTCCTTAAGCACGGTGTTGCCCAGGCGCACGGAGATGCCGATGTTGATTTCGCCCTCATCCGCCTGGAAATCATCGTCGGTTCCGGAGAAGTCTAAGAGCACCATGTCGGGATAAGCGGCAAGCGCGCCCTGGCCCGTGGGCATGTCGGTGACGACAAAATCTACCATGCCGGTCTCTAGAGCCATGAGCATGGCGGGGGCGGTCTCGGCGGCGGGCTGGGTCTGTGCGCCCTTGATCTGGGGCAGGCAGGAGTCATACCAGATTGTCGCAATCTGAGCGGTGCAGGTGCCCTCAAGGTCAGAGAGGCCCTTGGCGGAGGCTTGTGGGCTGTCTTTCTTGGTCAGGACGATGATGCTGGCATAGAAGTAGGGGCCGGCAAAGTCAACCTCCTTCATGCGGTCGGTGGTCATGGACTGGCCGGCGATGGCGGCATCGATTGTGCCGGTCTGGACAGCGGGGACCAGGGAGTCCCAGTCGGACTGGACAATTTCAAGCTCCCAGCCGTTGGCCTCGCAGAGGCGCTTTGCCATCATCACGTCATAGCCGTTTGCAAACTGGGTGGAGCCCTTGATGGGTACGGCGCCGTTGGAGTCGTCCTGCTGCACCCAGTTATAGGGGGCGTAGGCGCATTCCATGGCGACGGTCAGAATCCCGTCCTCCACGCCAGAGGCAACAGCCTCACCGGGCGCGTCGGGGGTTTCGGGCGTCTGTGGTTTGCCGCCGCAGGCAGCAAGAGACGCAAGCAGGACTAGGCTGAGCAAGAGCGCTGTAATTTTTTTCATTTTCTTTTCCTCCAAAATTCTTTCCTCAAACAAAAAAACCATGAGCTTTTTGTCGTGAAAAAGCTCATGGTAGCATACTTTTATTGAAAATGTATGGAAAGCGGGCAAAAATCCCGCCTCTTCACCAATGATAGCCCTCCACTTTCGTGACAGTCTGCGACATATTCTCCCGCAGCCCAGCACCAGCCGCGCAAATTGCGCTTTGGCACTTCGGCGATGGTCCCTTTCCCCGGCGGCTTTCCGCCTCGGTACTCTTGACAACCGCACCTCCATCTATTGATATTGCGTATTAAACTATTGTTAGTGTAACATAATTCGGTGACTTGTCAAGTCAAGGCGAAAATAATTCCCCAAAAACACCGGCATTTTCTCGAAAAGCGCCGGGGATTTTGGGGAGAAAAGACTTAAAAACCCAGATAAAACATATAAAAGCCAATCAGCAGAATCAGGCCGCCCATAACAAACCGCAGGGCAGCGCTTGCCCTTCCGTAGCGGGCGTCAGCGCTTAGCTTTTTGACAAAGCCCACAGATGTCCCCGCCACAACAATTAAAAAGCTGTGACCCAAGGCATAGAGCAGCAGCAGAAAGATGCCCCAGAGCAGGCTGCCCCGCCCCGCAACCAAGGCCAGCAGGGCGACGAGCATAGGAGTGGAGCAGGGTGATGAGAACACGCCGCCCAAAATTCCGGCGAGGATGGCGCCCAAATAGCCCGTCTTTTTGTTCTTAGAAAGCAGGTAGCTGGAGGGTATGATTTCAAACAATTCCCAGGTCTGTAAGGCCATGAGCACCATGAGCAGACCCAAAATCAGATACCACCAAGAGCCGGCTGCGCCTATCAGCCGTCCCGCTAGGGAGGCGACAGCGCCCAGCGCTGTAAAGGTCAGAGCAGAGCCGGCTGCAAAGGTCAACGAGAGGCCCAGGGCAGTTTTCGTGTCCTTTTGTCCTGCGCCCACATAGCCGATGACTAAGGGGATGCTCGACAGTGAGCAGGGCAAAAAGGAGGTGAGCAGCCCTGCGAGCAGGGCAAAGAGGGGTGCAAGCCACAAGCTCTCACCGATGGCCTTGGAAAGGGTCAAAAGAAGCTCGTTCATCGCACCACTCCCATATCCTCCAGGATGGCATAAAACTGCGCCTCGGTGAGGCCGCCCTCATGGACGGTTAAAATGTGCTCACCGTTTTCCTCAGCCTGATAAAACTTGAAAGAGAGTCCTGTGTTCAAAATCTCCTCCGAGGGCTTATAGGGGCTGCCGTCGGCATTGATTAGAAGCTGGGTAGGAATTGCGGAAATGGGGTATTCCCTTGCAAGACCGGGGCTTTTCTCCGTGTCTACATACTTGATGATGGCTTTTTCCAAAAGCTCCTCGTGAGCTGCCTTCAGAATTGGAAAAAAGGTGCGGCAGGGCGGGCACCAGTCCGCGCCGAAGTCCACCACAATCGGCAAGCCATAAGTGCCCAGCGCCTCTAAGTCAAGACCTGTTGCCACAAGGGCAAAGTCCTCATTCTCCAGCGCGGAT
>CAYXNK010000200.1:0-3959 GCA_964466395.1 uncultured Oscillospiraceae bacterium
GCGTGGAGGGAGATGGATAAGGTTAATTGTAAATTAAGTTCCGCCAGCTTGTCAATTCCTTCTATCAACCCGCAGGTGGATAGAGAGATATGGCGCATACCGATGTTCATGCCCTCCGGGTGGTTCACGAGACAAAGAAACCGAATCACCTTGTCAAAGTTATCCAGAGGCTCGCCGATGCCCATGAGAACGATATTCGAAATAGGAAGACTGGAATCCAACTGGGAGAACAGCACCTCGTCCAGCATCTCTGAGGGCTCCAAGTCTCGCACCAGCCCTCCAATCGTGGAGGCGCAGAAGGCACAGCCCTGGCGACAGCCCACCTGGGTGGAGATGCAGACCGTGTTGCCGTGGCGATAGCGCATCACCACTGTTTCGACTGCGTTTCCATCGGAAAGTTCCCAGAGGTATTTTATGGTGCCATCCTGGGCAGAGATCTGTTTTTTTAAAGCCTTGGGTGCTGTGATGTAAAATTTGCTGTCAAGCTTTTCCCGCAAAGGCTTGGAAAGGTCTGTCATCTCTTCAAAGGAGCGCACACCTCGGGCCAGCCAGGAGAAAATTTGCTTGGCTCTATATTTTGGCTCGCCCAGCTCTATGAGCGACTGAGAAATTTCCTCAGGTAAAAGGGCTTTGATGTCAGTCTTCATGGGTGTTTCCTCAGTTTACAGATGAAAAAGCCGTCCGTTCCGTGAATGTGGGGATACAGGGTGACAGCACCCTCCGCAACCGTTCCGATGGGCTCCGGCAGGGTAAAGCTCTCCTTTGTAAACTCCGGGTGGCGGCTTAAAAAGCGCTCCACAGGCTCGCTGTTCTCCCGTGCGAGAATCGTGCAGGTGGAATACAGCAGGCAACCGCCGGGCTTCACACAAGTCGCCAGCGACTCTAAAATGTCCTCCTGAATAGCGGGCAGCCCCGCCAGCAATGAGACGTCCTTGTCCCGAATGTCCGGTTTCTTGCGAATCACACCAAGGCCCGAGCAGGGCACATCGGCAATCACAAGGTCGAAGGCATAGAGCAGGTCGGGTGCGGGCTTTGTCGCGTCCATTGCCGCTGTGGAAATGAGACTGAGACCCAGGCGCTTTGCGCCTGTTTCAATGTGGTGCAGCTTGTTCTCATGGATATCACAAGAGAGGATACTCCCCCGGTTTTTCATTAGAATTCCTGCGGCAAAGCTCTTGCCGCCTGGGGCGGAGCAGGCGTCCAGCACACGGCTTCCCGGAACAGGCGAGGCCGCCAGAACTGCCAGCATAGCAGCGGCATCCTGGATATAAAATAGGCCGTTTTGATGGGCTTCTAAGCGGGAGAGATCCCCTCCGCCGGAAATGTCCAAGGTCTCGGGTAAAAGCGGGTTTAACAGAGGGGAAAGCCCCTGGGTGGAAAGTGCGTCAGCCAATGCGACGACGGTTGTTTTCAGGGTGTTTGTCTGAATCGTCACAGGGACGGGGGCATTATTTGCAGCCAGCAAGCCCTCTGTGAAATCCGGGACAAATTCTTCAAGCAGCAGTGAGACCAAGGGGCGGGGCGTGCTGTATTTGATGGAGAGGTATTCTAAGCTGTCCCCTGTGGGAATCTCGGGCAGGTTCTCTTTATTTTCAGAAACGCGGCGCAAAATGGCGTTTACCAGGCCGGAAGCGCGGGACAGGCCGCTCTTTTTAGAGAGCTCAACCGCCTCATTCACTGAGGCGTGCGAGGGGATTCTATCAAGAAAAAGGATTTGATAAGCGCCAAGCCGCAGGATATCCCGCAGTTTCGGCTCAAGCTTTTTACCCTTTCCGGCATAGTAATCGATATAAAAATCACAGAGCAGTTGATTTTGTAAAACGCCGTAGCACAGCCTTGTGCAGAGGGCAGCGTCCCGGCTGTTAAGCTCTGCTGTGCGAATTACACTGTCTAACAGTGCGTCGGAAAAGGCCTGATTCAAGCGGCAGCGGGACAGGACAGTCAGAGCTGCTTCGCGGGCGGTTTTAGGCATTCTTACCTCCAGAGCTATGGATTCATCGGGTGGCCGCGCAGGTAATCTGCTGCGCACATCTGCTTTCCATTGGGCACCTGAATTTTCGTCAGTAGGAGGGTCTCGCCGTTGCCGCAGGAAACCTCAATGCCCGATTTGCAGTCAGCGGAAACAACTGTTCCGGCAGGCTGATTGGTTTTGTTTTGGGTGTAGCGCGCCTCATAGACCTTGAAGTGATGCCCCTGCAGCTCTGTCGTGGCAATCGGCCAGGGGTTTAAGCCGCAGATGTGCTTTACAATCTCCCGGGGGGTGCGGTTCCAGTCAATGGGCGTCATTTCCTTGGTTAGGGGCGGGGCAAAGGTCGCCTTTTGGTGATCCTGACAGCTGCAGTAGGCGCAGCTTTTGCCAATGTCCCGGATGGTTTTGACAAGCAACTCCGCGCCCATGACCTTAAGGCGGTCAAACAGCTCGCCGGCGGTTTCATATTCACCGATTTTTGTCTCATCGGTATAAATCACATCGCCGCAATCCAGGTCGCTGGCCAGATACATGGCGGAGACGCCGGTGGTTTTGTCCCCGTTGAGCACCGCCCACTGAATCGGCGCGGAGCCGCGGTATTTCGGCAGGATGGAGCCGTGGATGTTAATAGAGCCGCGGGGAGGCACAGCCAGCATGTCGTCTGGAATGAGGCGCCCATAGGCTACAACGACCACAAGGTCGGGCTTTAAGTCCTTGAGTATTTGAAGGGCTGTGCCATCCCGCATTTTGGCAGGCTGAAAAACAGGGATTCCCGCCTCCAGCGCAAGCTCCTTAACAGGGCTTGCCGTCAGTTTCATGCCCCTATTTTTGGGCTTGTCCGGCTGGGTGAACACGCCGACAAGGTCAAATTTTTCGTCAATCAATTTTTGTAAGGAAGCGGCGGCAAAGTCCGGGGTTCCCATAAATACAATTCGCATCTTACCACCTCCGTTTCGTGTCTTACTGGTCAAGCTCCTCGGGCCTGAGCATCCGTTCGGCGCGCTGGGGAAAGACAACGCCGTTTAGATGATCCACCTCATGGCAGAAGCAACGGGCGGTCAGCGCCTCGCCTTCCACTTCGAAGAAGCTTCCGAATCTGTCCTGGGCACGCACCCGAACCCAATTCGGGCGGGTCACAATGCCATACTGTCCGGGAAAGGAAAGGCAGCCCTCTGTCCCCCGCTGCTCTCCGTCCGCCGCGATAATCTCGGGGTTAATCAGCTCGAGGATGAACTCATCCTCGTCCTCCCCAACGTTGGTTTCAATCACTAAAACTACACGGCGCAAAACGCCAACCTGAGGGGCTGCAAGCCCCACACCCCCGGACTCAAGGAGGGTGTCCGCCATATCCTCGAGAAGGGTGTGTAGGCGGTCGTTAAATTCCGTAACCGGGCGGCTGGTTTTGAGAAGCAGCTCTTCCCCGTCTTTTAATATTCTTCTAATTGCCATTGCGGTATCTCCCGTAAGTAAAAGCGAGTATTTTTCAAAAGGCGTTGCGGTCTCCAAAGACGGTTACACCCTTAAATTCCTTGTTTGTGCTGCAATAAATGATGAGGTTTGAAATTAGGCCGCGCATTTCCTTGTCGTCGTTGCAGGCCAGGGTCAGCCGGTAACGAAAGCTGTTGTTCATGCGGACAACCGGCAGAGGCGCAGGACCGAGAAGCCGAACGTCTGCCCGCTTGCGTGTCTGTTCCGCCAGAATGGATTTTGCGGCGTTTAGGGATCTGATGACCTGAGTCTCGTTCAGGCCAACCGCGGTCAGAGAGTAAAGCTCTGAAAAGGGCGGAGACCACTGCAGCCTTCTGATTTCCAGCTCCGAGGCATAAAAGCTGTCGTAATCCTGCTGGGCGGCCTGCATAATCACCTGATTTTGCGGCGTAAAGGTTTGGATGACGGCTCTGCCGGGAGACTCCCCCCTGCCTGAGCGCCCCACTACTTGGGTAATCAGGGAAAAGGTGCGCTCCGAAGCTCTGTAATCCCCCGCATAGAG
>CAYXNK010000201.1:0-3944 GCA_964466395.1 uncultured Oscillospiraceae bacterium
GATTTCGTCTCCAAAATAAGAGGAGAAGGTCTCCAGCATCTGGGGGGTCAGGGCAATCTCGGGTACCATGAGGATGGAGGATTGCTCACGCTGCAAAAGATCGTGAATCAGCCGGACATAGACGGCAGTTTTGCCACTGCCCGTCACCCCGTAAAGCAGGGCGCAGGCGGGTCGCTCCTCCTGAAGTAGGGGGGAAATACCGGAGAATACGGAAGTCTGCCGGGGACTTAAATCCGGCAGAGGGCGCTTCTCCCCCTCCCGGTACTGGGGTCTGCGAAAGACTTCAAGCTGCTCAAGGCTGAGCAGCCCCTCCTGCTCAAGCCGCTTTACAACGGTGGGGCTAGCCCCCGTCATATAGCGCAGGTCGCTAAGCGTTGCGCCGCCAAAGCCGGCCAAAAGCTCTAAGACTGCTGCCTGAGAGGGCGCCCGGCGTGCTCTAGCCTGAGCAAGGGCAAGCGCCTCCTCTGCTGAGACGGTGAGGCTTGCAAAACCAATGGTCTTGTCCTGAATTCGGCGGCTTTGGAGGACGTCTGTTTTCAGAATCCCCTTATCGGAAAGCGCCTTAATTGCCGGAATCGGATCCGCCGGCTCAAAGGCACGCTCAAGGTCGCGAAGCTCGCAGCTGCCGTCCCGGGCATACAGCGCGTCTAACAGCTGCCGCTGCTTTTTGGAGCGGAGGGCGGCCTCATAGGCTGCCTCCTTGGAAACACCCTCAGCCAGACGGCAGACGGCGCTGAGGTTATACCAGAGTCCTGCGGGGAGCATGGCCTTTACGTTTTCATAGACCGTGGAGAAAAAGCGTTCCCGCATCCAGAGAGCAAGCTTCAAAAGTGCTGCCGAGACCACGGGTTCCTCGTCCGGCGCAGAAAGGATGAACTTAAGCTTGTCATAGGCATCCGAATGGGTAAGGCTCAAAACCAGCCCCTCCGTCCTGCGGTTGCCCCGGGTGAAGGGCACGATAACCCGCATTCCCGGCTGGAGGAGGCCCAAAAGCTGCTCAGGTACCAGGTAGTCATAGGGCTTATCGATGTGATAGGCAGCGACAGACACTGCAACTCTTGCAATCAGCATTTCCATAAGCCTCGCCTCCCTGAAAAAAACGCTGTCTGTGCCTAGTTTTGCTTCTGAACCGGAGAAATTTTACCGGAATATACCTCGTCAATCGCCGTGGAAACGGGCTTCTGGTCCAGAGGAAGATCGTCAAGCTCTGCGCCTGTGGAAATATCTCTGGCTCTGCGGGCAATGAGATTGACTAGGAGATAACGGCTGCCAACCTTTTGCACAAGATCGGAAAGCGGTGGATAAAGCATCATGTTAAAACACCTCAGTTAAATAGTTTTGACGATTTGCCGTTTTGCATTTTTCGGCGGTGATAATCGCGTTCATTTCGGCAGCGGCCACATCGGGGTCGTCGTTTATCACAATGTAGTCGTAGTTCTGCGCCATTTCGTATTCATATCTGGCGGTCTGAATCCGTTTTTTAATTTTTTCTTCTGTGTCGCTACCACGGCTGCGAAGCCGTCTTTCAATCTGGGAAAAGTCCGAAGGGATGATGAAGATAAAGATTGCATCTGGGCGCCTGGCTTTTATTTGTGCTGCGCCCTGCACCTCAATATCAAACAAAACGTCCAGCCCGCGGCTGAGATTTTCAATAACCGGCGCCTTGGGTGTTCCATAATAATTGTCCACATAGCAGGCGTGCTCATAGAGCTCGCCCTTGTCAATCATCTCACGAAAGCGCTCCTTGTCCGTGAAGAAATAGTTCACGCCCTCCTGCTCTCCGGCTCGGGGTGCCCTGGTGGTTGCGGAGACCGAGAACACGAGCTTGTCGTTTGCTGCGATAACCCGGGAAATCACCGTACTCTTTCCTGCGCCGGAGGGGCCGGAAACCACTATCATTTTTCCGGCTTCACTCATTGTCTGGCTCACCTCCGCTGTCACTTTCGTTCTTGCCGCCCATGCGTCCGGCAACGGTTTCCGGCTGGATGGCCGAGAGCACCACATGGCCGCTGTCCATAATGACAACCGCCCGGGTTCGGCGACCATAGGTGGCGTCGATGAGTTGCCCCCTGTCGCGCACGTCAAGAATGATTCGTTTAATCGGCGCAGACTCAGGACTGACAATGGCAATGACGCGGGAGGCCGAAACCATATTGCCAAAACCGATGTTAATAAGCTTCAAAGCAGTTTTCCCCCTATTCGATGTTCTGAACCTGTTCTCTGATTTTTTCGATTTCGGATTTCATCTCCAGTACAGTACGGGTAATCTCGCCGTTGTTGCATTTCGAGCCGATGGTGTTGGTTTCACGGTTTAGCTCCTGGAGAATAAAGTCGAGCTTTCGGCCGGTGGGCGCTTCGTTGGCGAGCATTCCGCGCATTTGTTCAATGTGGCTGCGGAGGCGGACGGTTTCCTCATCTGTGGCAATGTGGTCGGCATAGATGGCGGCCTCGGTGAGGATGCGGTTTTCGTCAATTTGTTTGTTATCCAAAATCTCCAGCATTCTTTTGGTCAGCCGCTCCCGGTATTCGGAAACCGTTTGGGGGGCGCGCTGCTCAATAAAGACCAGATGCTCCTCCAGGGCGGCAAGCCTTGCGGAAATATCGTCGGAGAGCTTCTTTCCCTCCCGGCAGCGCATTGCATCGAAGTCCGTTAGGGCCCGCTCCAGCACCCGAAGCAGTTCAGCTTGGGCGATGTCCTTCTCCAGGTCCAGCTTTTCCAGGCTCAGAACGTCAGGCAACCGGACAAGCTGGTAGGCGGTGACCTCATTGCTCACACCCAGGGTCTCGCCGATGCGGTCGATTGCCGCCTTATAGGAGGCAGCCAGCGCCTCGTGTGCCACGACGGAGCTGCCGTCTGCAGAGCCGGCTTCCAGGGATATAAAGACATCCACCTTTCCCCGGGAGACCTGAGACTGAATCATCGATTTCACAGTTTCCTCCGCAAATAGAAAACTGCGGGGCAGGCGCACAGAGGTGTCCAGATATCGGTTGTTGACACTTTTGAGTTCAATGGAGAAGCGATAGCTCCCATCCACTGACTTTGCTCCGCCATAACCGGTCATGCTTTTGATCATATGACTTGTCCTTTCAGCCGAAAAAAGTCCGGGAAGGGCGCTTTTCTCGGGGTTCAATTTTCTTGCGCTTCGGCTTATTTTATTTTCACATAAACACTGTAGGAGCCAATGGCGCCAACGTCGGTGAAGCCATCGATATAGACCCTGGCGATGGGGTCAAACACACCCGAAGACGTGCCGATGCTGGAGAGGTCAGCAACCACGCGAATGTTGTTGGCCTCGATTTTTGAAAGTACGCTGCTTTTACCGCGCAGGGTAATCTCAAGGTTCTCGGTGACAATAGAAACGGTACGCCCGGCGGGGGCGTTTATCGTGGTGATGTTGGAGACATTAAACTTTTTAGTCTCGAGGCCGATGACCTTAATGGTGACTTTAACCTCCTTAATGCCGGTGACGTTGGTTACGGCGTTATCTAAAATGATTTGGCGCTTGTCCTCATAGGACGAGGCGAAGGAGGAAAGATCAATGGTTCCCAGGGAAATCTTGTTGATTCCGGCTAAAATTTCGGCGTCGCCGGCTATGGTTATTGTAGCCGGATCCAGCGTAATTTCAACATTTTTATCGGTTGCTCCGGCCCCGTCAATCCGATCAATCACCAGGGGGACTTCCTTGGTAGAGGTAATCGGGACGGTGACGGTAACCGTTTCGCGACTGAACACAAGGCCGTTTGTAGAGATCTCGTTGCCGTTTTCGTCAATCAGCTGATACGGGTACTCGGCCTGAATTGTTTTATCAACGTCTGTACGCCCGACCTCAACCCAGGCGCGAGTAATCTTGGAGACCACCTCGCCGGGACCTGTCACGGTGATGCTTTGGGGATCAAAGCGTATGGGCTGCTGGGCGAAACCCTCCGCCACAGAGCCAACAAAC
>CAYXNK010000202.1:0-3930 GCA_964466395.1 uncultured Oscillospiraceae bacterium
ATGAAAGGTTGCTATGTGTATTGTGTAGATAAAGAGCTAAGTAAATATTTAAAATTTAGTTTAAAAAACACTAATAAATAAAATTAAACCAGCATTAAAAATTAAAATGGAAATTTAATATATGACAGCTGAAGAAACATTAATTATTTTAAAAAAAGTTTGGTGTGATAAAAAAGATTTAATGAAATTATCACAATTAGGTATTAATAATACTAAAAAGTTAAAAAAAATATCCCTGATTTAGAAAATCAGGGATATTTATTATCAAAAGGTAAATTCCCTATGATAGAAGTTATTAAAGGATTAAAAATTGATATAGATTATCTTGAAAGAATTGCAAATAATAAATAATTAAGTAGAAAAATTTGATAATTACTTTTTATATATATATTTCCAAAAAATAAGAATTCATATTAAAAATTTGCTGAATTTTACTTTTTTGTAGTATAATTAAGCTAATAAAAAGGAAAGTGCTAGTAAAGGCTTTGTGTTAGCTTTTATGTGGCATTTTTTTTTGAAGTGGAATTTTAAGTGAGGTAGTAATATGAATAGAAGCAATTATGATATATTTTTGACATTAAAGAAGTATTACAAGGAAAATTGTAAACAGCTTATTTTTGTTGGAGAAAAGAAACTTGCTAATTACAATTATTGCAAAATGTATTTTCTTAATGTAACAAACATAGAAGAATTATTAAATTATAAAAAAGTATTTCAAGAATATTTAGCGCTTTATGTTAGAAATTATGATAAACTTACTTGTTTACAGAATATAACTGAAACAACAACAGATGATGAGTTATCAGTTGTGCTAAAAAAACATGGTAAAATCATATGGGATCAGGGTGCTTTAATAATTACATCTTCGCCAGATACTTTAGGAATATATGGAGAATTATTTGATGAATTTTATTTAAATATAGTTAAAGAAGAAAAAATTTTAATTAGTTACTCAGTAAAAAACACTTTTAATGCAAGAAATATAAAAGGAGTTGATACTATTTCTGCGATTTGGGAGGACAATTCTCTAACTATTATATTATCTGAATGTAAATTTGTAGCAAATATAACAGCTGCATCTTCATCATTAAGAGAGGATATTGTTGGAACAACTAATGAAAAAGGACATTTGACTAAGGAATATATAAATAGATATTTATGCTTTACTGCTGATAAGAATCATTCTTTGTTTTCTGATGATGAAAGCAACAAGAAAATAATTGAAGTATATAATGATATAAATAGTGAAATTATAAATGGAATGTTACCTATTGATGCACTTAATAAATATAATGTAAAAATAAGATTTGATTATTTTGCTTTGTATACAGATAATAAATTTACCCCAGAGGAAAGAAAGGAAAAATATTTGAATATTGTTAACGCATTTAATCAGAATATAAAAAGTATAGGTTTGAAAAGATATGATATGGAAGTTATTTTTATTCCTACAATTAATAAAAGTACTTTATTAAAAAAGAAGCTAAGTACATGGGATTAGATAGAGAAAATATATTAAGACAAATTAATTTCTATTCACTTGAAAACAATAAACCAGAATTAATAAATATATTATGTGACATATTAGATGATAAAGAATTTTTTGATATGAATTATGACTTGGTGTTATTAATTATTAGAATATCAGAATTATATGGTTATGAGGCATATTTAAATAGTGATATGAATAAGTGCTGTTCTGAAGATAATACAAAATATTCAGATTTATTACGAAGAAAATTATATAAAAGTAGTATTAATGATAAAGTTTATTACAATTCTGGACAACTATCTCTCCTTAATGATTTTGATATTTACCAAAAATGTTTTGTATCTGCACCGACTTCATTTGGTAAAACAAGCTTAGTTTTAGAATATATTTTAAAGAATAAAAAAATATTTAAGAATATTGTTATAATTGTGCCAACAAATGCATTGGTTGAAGAATTATACATTAAATTATTAATAATAAATAAAAATCACAACATGAATTTTAATATTATGACAAATCCTAAAAAATCCACAGAAAATAACTTATGGATTTTGACCCCTGAAAAATATCTATTGTTGTGTGAAGATTTTTCTATAATAGTAGATCTATATGTTATGGATGAGTCTTATAAAATTGAAGATGAAGTACAGATTGATTATACAGATATATTAAATAGCAGATCTAGTAAATATAGAAAAGTAATGGAAATTGTTGCAAGTTCCAAAAATAAAGTAATTTTTTTGTCACCATATACATTTATTAAAGATGATTCTATGATAAGGTTTTTCAAAAAACATGATATTAAAATAATTGATAGAAAATATAATTATGTTTCTAAAAATCTATTAGATATATCGACAAAAAGTAATTTTACTAAAATTTTTCCAAATTCTAATCCAACTTATAGGAAAGAAGTATCTGGTATAAAAAAAGCTATAGAATTAATTCCATATCTTAAAGAAAATACAATTATATATGTAAGGTATCCTTCTGAAGCTCTAAAAATTATAGAACAAATCGATACTGATTATTCCAAAATAATCAATGACAATATGAGATTTAAAAAATTTATAGATCATTTAGAAAATACATATCAATTTGATGATAGTACATGGTATATTATAGATGGTTTAAAAAAGGGAATAGGAGTTTATGTTTCACCAATTCCAAGATATATAAAGAAAGAAATTGTTAATTTATTTAATATTAATCTAATAAAATATTTAGTTGTTACAACTGCATTTGCGGAAGGGGTTAATAGTTCTGCTAAAAACATAATATTAACAAACAGTGTCGCGGGAGCTAATAATAAGATGACTCCTTTAGATCTCCTTAATTTGAGTGGAAGGGCAGGTAGATTTGGTGTCTATAGTCAGGGAAATGTTTTTACTACTAAAGAAGAAATTACAACAATTTTAAAGGAATCGGAAAGTTCAGGAGTTAAAATTGAAAATCCTAATTATAAAATATTAGGCACAAGTGAGAAAAGGTCAGATTATGATATTGATATTATAGATGAAAACATCTTAAACAAAGAGGAAATTCAAAAAAAGAATAATATTGAAAAAATTCAAAATAATCTTAATTTATTAGATAGTGATTTGAAAATTGCATTGTCTGTATCAAAAAAAGAAAAGGTTGTTTTGTATTATTATTTATCATCAATAGATAATAAAGATGATATTAATAATATATATATAAGTATTAGAAATTTGCTATCAAGTGATAGAAAAGATGTAGTAAATTCAATAAAAAAAATATTCTTTGAACTAAAAAAAGCAAATATTAATGTTACCTCCGGATTTGGAGATATACCGCCATATAATAATAAAAATGATTTTGTATGGGGAGATTTTTATGCAATTCATTCTTCAGGAAACATAAAAGAAATATTAAAATCTAGAAAAAAATATATTAATTACAAATTAAATGATATTTTAAAAAGTGAAAATTTAGTTGGATTGAATTTTAATGAGATTAAAGAAATATTACAAAGAAATCATAGTTTATGGATATCCGATTATATTACAGACGGTAGAATAGATGATTTTAAACTATATAATGGTGCATTTAAATTTATTTCTAATATTATCGAATATCGTATTCCTTTTTATATTGGATTTTTTGTATCTATATTTAGATTATATTGTAAAAAAAATGGTTATGAATATAATTTTGATTTTAACTTGGTGGATATATCTACATCTTTGGAAAATAAAAATTTAAATGAAAATAGTTTGAAAATGATTGATTTTGGATTGCCTCTTGATATGGTGAAAAAAATAAACGTTAAAGGTAGTGAGAAATTAGATGAATATGAAAAAACAATTTTAAAAGAATATAATGATATTTTATAATAATTCCTGCATACAAAAAAGTTCACAAATGAACTCTGCATACATTCTGCATACATAAAACAGTAAAAACCCTTAAATTTA
>CAYXNK010000203.1:0-3918 GCA_964466395.1 uncultured Oscillospiraceae bacterium
TAGGGCAGGTTAATATTCGAGGTGGTCACGCCAGAGAGCTCAATCTTGGCCTTCTCGGCGGCCTCGCGGAGACGCTGCATGGCAACGTTGTCGGTGGAGAGGTCAACGCCCTCTGCCTTTTTGAATTCGCCAATCAGATATTTTGTGACAGCCTCGTCAAAGTCATCGCCACCGAGACGGTTGTTTCCGGCAGTTGCGAGAACCTCGATGACGCCATCGCCAATCTCCAGAACGGAGACGTCAAAGGTGCCGCCGCCCAAGTCATAGACCATGATTTTCTGGTCGGACTCCTTGTCGATGCCATAGGCAAGAGCCGCTGCTGTGGGCTCGTTGATGATGCGCTTGACGTCCAGACCGGCGATGCGGCCCGCGTCCTTGGTGGCCTGGCGCTGGGCGTCTGTGAAGTAGGCGGGGACGGTAATGACGGCCTCTGTGACACTCTGACCCAGATAGGCCTCGGCATCCGCCTTGAGCTTCTGGAGCACCATTGCGGAAATTTCCTGGGGGGTATAGGCCTTATCGTCAATGGAGACCTTGTAGTTTGTGCCCATCTCGCGCTTAATCGAGCTGATGGTACGACCAGGGTTTGTGACGGACTGACGCTTTGCAACCTGACCCACCATGCGCTCGCCGGTCTTGGAAAAGGCCACGACGGAAGGGGTGGTGCGGTTGCCCTCTGCGTTTGCGATGACGATGGGCTCGCCACCTTCCATGACGGCGACGCAGCTGTTAGTGGTTCCTAAATCTATGCCAATGATTTTACCCATTGTATAATTCCTCCTGCTAAAAAATCAAAGAATGTGTTTGTATTTTCAAGGGAAAGCCCCTTAATTTGCGACCTTGACAACGCTGAAGCGGATGACCTTCTCGCCGAGAATAAAGCCCTTTTGGAACTCCTCGGCCACAACGCCCTCGCCAAAGCTCTCGTCCTCAATGTGCATCACGGCGTCATGAAGCTCGGGGTCAAAGGCTGTGCCGGGAGCGGCCTCAATTTCCGCAACGCCCAGGGTGCTCATGACCTCCCGCAGCTGGTCAAAAATCATTTTGACGCCGCGGCCATAGGCCTCGTCCGTCGTCTCCTGCTTAATTGCGCGTTCCAGATTGTCGTAAACCGGAAGAAATTTTGAGACCGTGTCCGCCCGGACATCGGTGTATGTGCACTCTCGCTCCTTCTGGCTACGCTTGCGGAAGTTGTCGTATTCCGCTATCATGCGAAGGTATTTATCCTTCTCCGCAGCGAGCTCCTCCTGGAGCATCTTCAGCTCATCTGCCGTCTTTGTGGATTTTTTGTCTTTTTTACCGCCCTCTGCTTTTTCGGGTGCGGCTGCCGTCTCCTCCCGGGTCTCCTGTTGGTTTTCCTGGGAGTCTGCCGGCGTTTTATTCGTGCTCATCTATATTCATCTCCTTTATCTGCAGTTTTTCAAAGCCGGGGGGGGCGTCCTGCATCCCCAAGAGCCGGCTCAAGCCCTCGGCGATGTAGCGCAGCTTTGCCGCCACGCCGGAATAATCCATCCGGGTGGGGCCAACCACACCGATGATTCCTTTCATGTTGTCCCCCACATTGTAGCGGGCGATGACGATACTGGAATCTCGCAGCTCCTCGGCGACGTTTTCAGGGCCGATGAAAACCTGAATGTCGCTGTCCTCCCCATTGGAGGGCAGGCCAAGAAGATGCGCCCTGTCCGAGAGATAGGTCATAATTTCGTGGGCCTTGTCGGGGTCTCGAAACTCCGGCTGCCGCAGCAGATGGGAGGCGCCGGCGACATAGGCCTCACCCTCTCCGGCGCGGCTCAAAACCTCAAGGGAGAAGGCGGCGAGCACGGAGACAAGACCCATGGTGTCTCCGCAGGCGCGCTCTGTCGCTGAAATCAGGGCGGGGGTAATCTGTTCCTCCCCAATGCCGACAAAGCTAACGTTGAACACCGAGGAAAGCCTGTGCATCATGCCTTGATCCACGGAAAAGGGCAGATGAATCAGCTTGTTGTGCACACTGTTGTTTGAGAGCATGGCAACAGCAATAAAGGTGTTTGCGTCAATATAAATCAAATCATAGCGGGAAATGGTTGCCATGACCGGCGCTGCCAGGGCCAAGGCAGGGTAGTTCATCAGGCTGGAGGCCAGAGTTCCCACATCGCTGACCAATTTATCAATTTGCTTCATTTTCAGGTTTAGGCTCTGGTTGATGGCATCTGTCTCCTCGATGGAGAGTCTTTGGCGCTCCATCAGCTCGTTAACATAGAGCCTGTATGCGCGCGCAGAGGGCACGCGGCCTGCCGAGGTGTGGGGCTGCTCCAGGTAACCCATGGTCGTCAGTTCCGCCATCTCGTTGCGGATGGTTGCACTGCTCAGACCCAGGTGTGCGGCCTCTGCAATGGTCTTGGAGCCGATAGGCTCTGCGGTTACGATGTATTCGTCAATCACCGCCGACAGAATCTTTTTTTTTCGTTCGCTGAGCTCCAAGCTATCCGCCCCCTTTGCCGCAGAAGAGCCGTTTCAGAATTGGCACTCTCGTTCTCTGAGTGCTAATTTAGCACCCGAGACGAAAAAAGTCAAGAGCTTTCGCCAGTGAATTGACAGAATATTCATACTTTTCGGTGGTGGAAGGCGGGGACTCCTTTCGACGCTTGGCGGGGAGAAGCACGAAAACTGAAAATTTTCCTTGCATTTATCCTTAGGGTCTGCTATTATTATAAAGCTATTCGTCTCAAGCCAACGACTCAAGCCAACGACGAAAATAGGACTTTGATCTCAAGAGGAGGTGCAGCAGAAAATGGCAAAATGTGAATTTTGCGATAAGGGTGTTGCTTTCGGCATCCAGGTCAGCCATTCGCACAGACGTTCCAACCGCACATGGAAGCCCAACGTCAAGCGTGTAAAGGCCATAGTGGACGGGACACCGAAGCATGTCCGCGTTTGCACCCGTTGCTTGCGCAGCGGCAAAGTGACCCGCGCTGTGTAAGCGTCCTTTCACGAATATAGACCTGCGTTTGACTTAAAAAAGCAGAAGCGCCGCTGAGTGAAGCGGCGCTTCTGCTTTCTTTTTCATTCTCTCCCTCGCTTTGCGACCGATACAAGCGTTTTAAATACTGGAAAACAGGGCTAGACTGTGTTATAATTACTTATAGTATATTACACAGCCCTTTATAGAGATACAAGGAGGATAAGGCGATGTCTCAGGAATATTCGGTGCTTCTGGAAACCCTTGCGAAGGAGCACGAGATGCATCCGATTCACACCTCAAAGGACTATGAGGAGGTGCGGATATTCAGCACAGCGGTGGGGAGACCCGGCCTGCAATACGCCGGGTTTTTTGAATATTACGACCCACGGCGGATGTTGGTTTCAGGAAAGCAGGAGCACACCTATCTGGAGCGTCTCTCCTCCTGGGAGCGGTATTCCGCGATTGAAGGACTCTTAAAGCGGTCGCCCTGCGCCCTGGTGCTCTGCCACGAGGTGCAGCCTCTGCCTGAAATTGTGGAGCTTGCGGAAAAATATGACATCAACCTCTTCTCCTCTAGCATGGACACCTCGGAGTTTATGGCACAGCTGATTAGCGCTCTCCATGTGCACTTAGCGCCGCGCAAGACCATCCACGGCGTTTTGGTGGAGGTCTATGGCGAGGGGCTTTTGATTACGGGCGACAGCGGCATCGGAAAGAGCGAGACGGCGCTGGAGCTGATTAAGCGTGGCCACCGGCTGATTGCCGATGACGCCGTTGAGATTAAGCGTATTTCCCACAACGACCTTGTGGGTGAGGCGCCCCGGATTATCCGGCACTTTATGGAATTTCGCGGCATTGGTGTGGTCAACGCCCGGTATATTTACGGGGTTGGCGCTGTGAAGCCATCTCAGAAAATCCACCTGGTCGTCAAGCTGGAAAACTGGGACGAACAGCGAGCCTATGACAGACTGGGGCTT
>CAYXNK010000204.1:0-3865 GCA_964466395.1 uncultured Oscillospiraceae bacterium
TTGGCAGGAACATACCGATATGCTCGACCTTGAATGGGCGGCCTTCCTAATGGACAACAATCGTCCCAATAAGGAAAAATTGCTGCGCGAAAAGCAGACAACCTAATCCTGCCGGTGCTGATTGCGCTGACAATCCGCCTGATTCCCCCTGCCATATTTACCGAATGCCGTACGCAGGCGGAGGACATGTGGGCGGAGGGCAGACCGAAGAGGTGGTATTTTGCTCTGCCGTTTGTCGCCCTATGGGGGCTTGCGGCTTATTTCCTTCTCAAGGCGATTTTTTACTGAAAGAGCTTCGCCCTTCTTGCCGGAGGATGGAACTATTTGATTGGAAGCCAGTCTAACCATTAAGCGCTTAGAAATTAACTGATATCATCAAGCATAGCGAACAGAAAGGAAAAACATCCAATGAAAAAATCTCTGACTCTTGTACTGGCCTTTGCGCTGGTTCTCGTTGCGTTTGCCGGCTGCTCCGGCAAACCCGCTGAAGATATAGCCCCCCCGCTGAGCCCCGAGGAGCAGTCTGCTCTCTATGCCGAGGCGATTAAAACCGCACAGGGCGATGGGGAAGGCGCCCCCATTATGACCCAAAAGGACGATATTCCCGAGCTGATGTTCTCGTTTCTGGGCTTTGACCCCACGGATGCTGAGGCATTTGCCCTGAGCGTATCCCTCGTGAACATCAAGGCCTATGGCATAGTTCTTGTGAAGCCTGCCGAGGGCAAGGAGGAGACCGTCAAGACTGGCCTACAGACCTTTATCGACAATCAGCGGCAGTCTTTTGAAAACTACCTGGTTGACCAGTATACCATCGCCCAAAACGCCCGCCTGGAGACACTCGAGGACGGAACCCTGATCATGGTTATGGCCCCCGATGGAGACGCGGTCTATGAGTCCATTTCTGCAAGCCTTGCCGGCAAATAGACGGTAGATTTCAATAAAAGACAAAAAGAACGAGCGGCCGTGGCCAGCTCGTTCTTTTTGCGTGCGCCCGATAAGCGCACATTCTAAAGGGAGAGGAGACTTGGTTTTACTAAAAATCGGCTATTTTGCACGATGATAGCACTGGTCAAAAATCATCTCAATACTGCGGCGACCCTCACAGTCGGGAACCTTGGACAGCGCGGCCAACGCCTTGTTGTAGTATTTATCCGCTGCACGCAGAGCCTGTGCAAGGCCACCCTCGTCCACTACGGCCTTCGCCAACCGGCGCACCTCCTCGGAGGTTTTTGCCGCCTGCATCAGGGGGCGCAGAGAGGGGTTTTTGGCAAGGGCATAGAGGACAGGCAGGGTAGAAACGCCCTCCTGCAAATCTTTCAGGCAGGGCTTATCCGCCTCCTGTCGGGCGGGGCTCAAATCCAGACAGTCATCCACAATCTGGAACATGACTCCGGCATAGCCTCCGGCGCGACCAAGATTGCGCGCCGTGTCCTCGGGAAGACCACTGTCCTTTGCCCCAGCATACATCGAGGCTGCGAAGAGGGCTGCCGTTTTGCCGGAGACAACACGCATATAATCCAAAAGGGAGGCGGAATAGGAGTAGCGATGCTTGTTCTGGCGGATTTCACCCAGCAAAATTTTCTGCACTGTGTCGGAGACCTCCTCCATCCTGTCCCGATTGTGGCGGGACAGAATCGAAAACACCATGGTGAAGAGGTAGTCACCGGTATAAACCGCGGTGGAGGCTCCAAAGCGATTGGGTACGCTCTCTACACCGCGGCGCAGGTCGGCGTTATCGATAATATCGTCATGAATCAGGGTGCCCAGATGCAGAATTTCTACGGCGGCTGCCAGAGGGCGGGCGGTCTCTGGCTTGTAGTCTCCGCACATGGCAGAGGCAATCACGAGACCTGCGCGCAGATATTTTCCGTCAGACAGGAGCAGGTGCTCCGAGATGTCCGCAAGAGAGTCCGGCATGTTTTTCAGAGTGCCCCGGGTAAAGGAAATTGCCTGGGCAAGTTCACCCTGATACTGGTAGCCAGATACTTTTTTAAGGGGTAGAGGGGAAATACCTAGTCGTTGTAAAGGTACCACTTTTTGGTAAAGCTCCATTTTTTTAGCCCTTTCTTGATCCACGGCTGCAGGTAATAATCGACGCCGAACGACATTCCGGAGTTTCCAAACAGCACAATGGAAGCCAGGAGAATCCAAATGATTTCCCGGCCGGCCATACCGGAAAGATAAATCATGACACAGACAACGGCACTGACCACGGAGGAAATGGGCATCAGCGTGCCGGTGATAAAGCTGCCGGCCAGCAGAAACAGCACAACCAGCATTCCGACCTGGAACACCTCGTTAATCGGCTGGATAAAGGTGACGAGAGACCAATCCACAAAGGGCTTCATAAACGCGGGAATCGGCGTTGCGACGGCGTTCCAGTTGGAGCCCCAGTCAATCAGGCCGTCCAGCCAGGAGAGACCCGTCAGGGAGGCGGCAGCGTCGGTCACCACACCGGAGGCGGCAGTCACAGCGTCGGAAGCAGCGGATACGGCGTCTGCAGCAGAGCCAGAGGCGGCGGAGACAGCGTCAGCAACGGCGTTTGCTGCCGCGGGGAAGCTGATGGGGAAGATTTTGGTCTTATCGCCGGTCTGGAGCAGGGCAAACAGCTTGTGGGAGGCCTGTGCCAGCCAGATAAAGCCCACCCACATCCGCAGAGGAACCTTGTAGAATACGGGAGCGGAATTTGCGAAGTGTCCGCCAAAGATGCTGCGGCGCTGGCGCACCTTGAAGATTTCGTACATGGCATAGCTCCAGCACTTGTTCCAGCCCGCCACCTGTACAAAGTATAGCACATTAATGAAATGCTTGGCAATCATAGCGAACATTGAAGCCAGGGAGAACATGTGGCCGGGGAAGCCCACCCAGGCGCAGGCATAGCGTCCACCGATGCTGACCATCATGCCGTGGAACTTGGGGTGATAGGACTGGAGCTCCTTGGAAAGACCTAGGCTGTGCAGAATATTGTTCACAGCGACAGGCGCCGCGTGCTCGCAGTTTTCGACCATTTGGGGAACGGGGTCTTTTTCACCTTCAGGGATATAGAACATGTTGTCGCCGATGACATAGGCATAGTCGTAACCGGGGATGCGCAGGTGCTCATCCACCTTAATGCGACCACGGCCGACCTTTTCGGCGTTGACGCAATAGGCAATCTCGGAGCTCTCCACGCCGGCATTCCAAATGGCTGTTCGTGTGGGAAGGGCCTTGTCACCTAGGACAACAGCAGTCTCTGTAATGTCTGTGACGGCTATGCCGAGAATCAGCTCCACGCCCATCTTTTCCAGGCGGCGCTTTGCCTTATTGGCAACCTTTTCAGGAAGAACGGGCATAATCTTGGGCAGAACGTCGCAGAGGGTGAGCTTAACCTCTTCCCGGGGAATGTCGAACTTTTGGCAGAGCTCTGGTACCCATTCGGCCAATTCACCCATCATCTCAACACCCGTGAAGCCCGCGCCGATGACAACGAAGCTCAGCATCTCCCGACGAAGAACAGGGTCAGCCTCGCAGGAAGCGCTGCGGAACATCCTCAGTGTGTGCTCGCGCAGGGCGATGGCCTCCTCATAGCTCCAGAGATGGAAGGCATGCTTCGCTGCGCCCTCCAGGCCAAAGCAGGTGGGCTTGGAGCCAGAGGCGACGATGAGATAGTCGAAGCTGTATGTTTCGTCCTTACCCGTGAGGGTTTTGGCGTTTAGGTCCATGTCTTGGATGGTGTCCAACACCACCTTGACCTGGCGTTTGGCGAATATTTTGGAGAAGTCAATCTTGATGCTCTCCTCATCCACGCGATTCGCTGCCACCTCGTGCAGTTCTGTGAGCATGGTGTGGAAGGGACGGCGGTCGATGAGCAAGATTTCCACATCAT
>CAYXNK010000205.1:0-3849 GCA_964466395.1 uncultured Oscillospiraceae bacterium
TGGGGCTGTTCCCTCCGTTGTATGCATAGGCGCTGTCAAATTCGGCCTTTGCCTTGAAATCGGGGTTGTCCGCCCCGGTGGCCTGGGTGGTTGCGATGAGCTCTGTATATTCCGTTACCGGCTTATCGTTGATCTTATGGCTCGCGTCCAGCGTGACCAGGGCGTCAAAGCGGGTGCTTCCCGAATCCGCCGGCAAACCGATGTAATACTTGTCGTTTTCATCCTTGCTTGCCTCAGGGCTCTCTTCAAAGCTCTCTACCCCGTTTTCATCAACCTTGCGCTTATAAAATTTCGCTCCGCCGGCAATACTGTCGGCATTTGAGAGCAGGACATCCGTGTCGGTGGCTTCAATGACTTCAATAATGTTTTGGGCAGCGGTTGTGGCGTCGCCGTATTCCCGGGCTTTTTTTGCCGTGTATGCCGAGGAAACAAAGGTATGCAGCAGGGGCGCGACAATAATGCCCAGGATGGTAACTGCCACAAGCAGCTCCACCAGGGTGAGCCCCTGATTATTCAGTTTTGCGGGTTTCATGGTCAACAGGCCCACCTCCTTCCCCTTCATTTACGCTCCGTCTGCAGCCACGGCTGTAAAGGTGCCAAACAAATCGTCCGTGCCGATTGGGACATTGGGGACTATGGTTTCGACATAGGTCTCATCGGGGCCGGCAACGAAATATTTATTGATGGTGGCGGTGCCAAGGAGCCCGCCATTTTCCGCGTTGAAGCTGACGCTGATCGTATCCAGGGCGGTGCGCTTGTCCGTCTTGGCCAGATAGTCTATGGTGTCTTTGAGCTGCTGATAGCCAAGGGCGAAGCTGATGGTCATGCCGCTGTGATAGGCGGAGGCTTCCCGGAGGGAAAAGAGCCCGCTCTCGTCCTGCTGGGGCAGCTGGAGGGGCATGATCGGCTCTGTCTGGGAAAAGGCGATGCTGCTGATGTTCAGCCCGATGGAATCCTCAAGCCCGATGGCGTACATAACCAGATCCTCCGGCCTGATTTGCGTGGGGTAATGTTTCAGCTCGTCTTCAATGGTCTGGCGGAAGCTTTCTATTTCCGCCTGATAGGTGCTGAGGTTTTCGTAATAGCCCTCAAGCTCTGTCAGCTCGGGTTTTATGGCGGCGGTTTCGGCCTGGACGGCCTCGGTCTTGCTGATATAGGGGTTATAAACGGCAAGATAGGTCGCCATCAGGATTATAATTCCCAACAGCATGAGCAGGAGCTTTGCGTCACGTTTACTGATTGTCATTTTACTCCCCCTCCGTAGTATTCGCGTTTTCGGTATTCTCCGTGGTTTCCGTATTATCCAAAATCTCGGCCGGAAGCTCCGGGGTCTTATATAAGCAGGAGACAGAGAAGCTGACAGAGGAGACTCCCGCGTCGCCCATCGTCTCGGTAACGGCGCTGATGTTCAAATCCCTGACGGATTCAAAGCTCCGCAGCTTGACAAGCACAACAGCCACCTCGTCAAAGCTGGGGACGGTGACATTCATGCTGATTTCCTCCCGCCCGCAGGTGGCGGAGAGCACCAGGATTTCGGAGGGCATCTTCTGCTCTAGCTCCCGGATGAATTCTGTGAGGCTGTCGTTGGGGGAATCGACTTGTGCGTCCAGAGCCAGCAGACTGTCGGCCCCGGCCTGATACTGGATATATTGATTGTAGATCTCCCGGGTGTATGCAAGCGCGGCAAGCTGCTTTTCGACCGCGGCCTTTTCGCTGTTTGCATCGAAGTAGCCCAAGACGGAAACGGCGGCGAGGACAGCCGCTGCAGCAATGCACATGGCCAGAATCAAGATGCCGCTTCGGACGGAGTTTTCGTCGGTCCTTTCCTTTTGCCGTTTAAGCTTTTTTCTGTCCTGGCTGAGGTAAGGAAGCATAAAGTCCACAGGGTCGATGCTGCTGCCGATGCAGGTGATATAAAACGAGACCCGCTCCGCCGCATTTGCAAAGGAGCTGATGCCCGGAACATCGTCTAACCATGTTGTCTCGACGCCTGTGCCGTTTGCAACCATCTCCATCAGGCCCACAAGGCGGCTGCACGGCCCCATGAGGACGACCTTCTCCACCTGCACCTCCCAGTGGTTGGAATTGAAGTAGTCGGAGCTGCGGACAACACTGCTGACAAGCCTTGAAAGGCTTTCGGTGATCGTGGAGGAGGCCATTGTGCCGTCCTTCAAAAAGGCGGGGTTCGGCTCGCTGCAATCCCGCAGGCAGGTCAGATATTCGTCGCTGCTTTTACCAGAGGCTTTCATGTAATTGAGAATCAGCTCGTCCCCGCCGAAGGTGAAGGTTCTCTGCATCAGCAGCTTGCCTTCGTGAATTAAGGTGACAAGGGTGCTGCTGCAGTCCACGTTGACATACATGCAGACCCCCTTGCTTTTCAGGGAGCGCAGGGCCTGATACTGGCTGTTGCCGGAAAAATCAATGGCCTGCACGTTGAGCCCGGCAAGGTCCGCCATCTTGAAATAGCTCTCCAGCAGAGAGACAGGAACCGCAAAAACGAGTACCCGGCAGCCGGGATTTTCGCCCTTGGCGGTGCGCTCGAGCAGCTTATAGGTGACATGGTATCTTGACATGTCGATGGGGAAGTAGTCCGAGGCGTTTGCTTCCACAATGCCCTTGATTCGGGCGTTCTTCACCGGGGGAAGGATAACCTCACGGGTTGCAACCTTGCCCGAGATCAGAGAAAATACTGCCGCTTTCGTCCGGTCAACCCCGTTTTTGACAAGCTGCTCGTTGAGCTTTGCGCCCAGCAGGTCGGGGGCTGTGATCACTCCGTCGGTCACGGCATTGTCCGGGGTCTGGAACATAAAGCTGTTGCTGATTTGATAGGATTTGCCCTTCTTGACTGAGAGGCAAACCTTGGTAAGCCGGTCCCCGACCTGAATGTTAAGCACTTTGGAGGCCATATCTCATATCTCCCCTTTTCGCATTTATCAAAAAAATCCCTTGGAACACAACTTGGGATGAACATACACATTTAAAACAGGCTGAAATACCAGTTGAGCAGGGCGTCCCCCCAGAGCAGGGCAAAGAAGACGCCGGCGGACAGATAAGGCCCCAGGGCCAGAACACGCCCGGCCTTTTTTGCGGCCATCCGCGAAAGATGAATCACCGAGCCGAACACGCAGCCGGCGAAAAAAGCAAGCAAAGTGAGCTTCCAGCCCAGAAACAGGCCGCAAACGGCCATGAGCTTCACGTCGCCGCCGCCGATGCCCCGGCCCCCGCTTATCATGAGGATCCCATACAGCGGCAGAGAGACGGCAAAAAAGCCGATACTATAAAGCTGCCAGTTTGGCAGGTCAAAAAGCAGGCGAAGCACGCCGAGGACGAGGATGCTTGCCGTCGTCCCCGGCGGAATCTCGCGGGTTCTCGCGTCCACCACGCTCAGCACAAGCAGGGCCGAGCAGAGCAGGCAGGAAAGCGCAAACAGGGGCCTTGCCCCGAAGCGCAGGAAAAGGATAAGCCAGAGCAAGCCGTTTGCCGCCTCAACCAGGGGGTATTGGGGGGAAATTCGGCCCTTGCAGGAGGCGCAGCGCCCCCGCAGAAACAGATAGCTAAAAAGCGGAATCAGTTCAAGAGGGCGCAGCCGCCTCCCGCAGCGAACGCAGTGGGACGGCTCAGTCACAACGCTCTCCCCCTTCGGCAGCCGCAGGATGCAGACGTTCAGAAAGCTCCCGACGGCGATGCCGAAAAGGAATATGATGATATATGTAAGCGTCGTGACCATGGGCATTTGGGTGTATCCTTTCGGGGGGGGGATTGTGAATTAAGTCCAGCTTTTCACAACAGTTATTTTAGAATTTGTTCCTGAAGTAACTTCGATTTTGATTGAATTTGCAGCTTTATATG
>CAYXNK010000206.1:0-3815 GCA_964466395.1 uncultured Oscillospiraceae bacterium
CCAAATGTAGAGCCTTTTTTTGAAAAAGGCTCTAATTCAATTCAAAGGTCACAAGCGGTGAATTGAGGGCGCTGCGGTTGGTTTCGCCCGTCTCCCGAATCAGCTCCTCGCGGAAAATGCGCATGCTCACCGGCGCTTCAATCCCCAGCTTAATGCGCTCTCCGTCAATGGATAAAACAGAGATTCTGATGCTGTCGCCAATGACGACGCCCTCATTCTCCTTCCGTGTCAGCACCAGCATGGTCGCGCACCTCCCTGAGCTTATTGCAAATCTGTTCAAAAATCGGGTAACGCACATTATATTCCCTGCGGTCAATGATAATCTGCTTCCCAAGATTGGTTCTGATGTTGATTAGGATGGGTGCGGAGAGATTCGCCGTCATCTTCTGGATGTCCTCCGGAATCACAACAACGTTGACCACGTGCAAATCACTCTTTTCGGTCAGCGCCAAATCCTCAATGTCGGTGTCGGTAATGTCAAACTCATAATCCAAGAGCACCTCAAAGGGGTTTAGCACCGGCAGGGAAATGTCCTCGTCGTCCACCGCCTGCAGCCAGTTGATGGGATAGGTCTTCTCATGCTGAATCAGCGCATAGCGTTTAATCGTCTCCAGCCCCGGAACGCCCTGGGGGAAGGTGATGATTTTTTTTTCGTCAATCTCAATTTCACCGAAGCGTCTGGTCTTGATGTTCATCGTTTCCTCCGTTTCAGCACGGGAGAGGCTTCTTCCGTGCCCGCTGTTTTTGCCGGCGGACGGCTGTCTTACCTGGAATTTTCTTTGCCCCGCCCTGTTTTGCTTATGCCTCGGCGCTGACCTTTCTGCCCAGCACCTCGGGCAGGGTCTCTTCAATCAGCGAAATTTGAATGCTGGCGCGTTGGGTCAGCTGGATATTCACTGAGTGCGGCGGTTCCACATAGACCTCCACAAGGTTGTCGCCCTCCCAGTCAATGGTGACGCCGCCTTTGACCCATTCAACCTGCATCCGGCCGGGCTGGCCCTCCATCCCCACCGGCGGCGGAACGGGGCTGCGGCCGGGTTTCGGGTTTTTTAAGGCTATCATCTTGCTTTTTGCAAGCTTACCAAGGCTCTGCCCCTTTGCAGGGTCTGCGATCTGGGCAGCATTGCTGACGTTCTCCCGAACGCCTTGCTGCGCCTTGGCCTTGGCCCTTTGAGCGGCAGCGCGGGTCATTTCGTCATAGCTCTTTAAGCCCAGGTTGCTTTTCACCGCCTGGAGGTCGATGTTGACCTTGCCCTCGCTCCGCGTAATCTCCATCCTCGCAGGCTCGTGGTTAATGTGCATCTTCCGATGGGGTACTTTTACGTGGAGCTGCGCGTTTTGAATCTCAACGCTAATCTGGGCACGCTGCTGTTCAATATTTAGTTTAATTCCTTGCATTTGTATCACCACCCGGGCTGATCGGTCCGGCTTATTCCACATGATGTAAACCGGAGGTGTACGGTTTGGGACCTGCTCCCGCCTTCTTCCTTTTATCTTAAAAAGTCAATCAATGAGGTTTGAATAACCTTTGAACCTGCAGCAAGAGCCGCGTTATAAACAGACTGGGCGGAGGAGAATTTCATGATGGCCTCGGCCATGTCCACATCCTCCGCGTCGGAACGCATCTGTGTGTAGTTTATAACGTTCTCCTGATAGCGCTTGGTCAGCGTGTCCAGTCTCTGGGTTTTTGCGCCGATTTCTGCTGTGTGAGAGAGCACCCGGCTTTGGGCGCTTTGGAGCTTATCCAGGCTGGTTCTAACCGTATCCTGGTCTCCGCTCTTCAGCGCCTTATGAAGATTATCCAAAGCGGCATAGATGTTGTTGTTGCCGCGGCCCAAAAGCTCTGTCCCCGTTGCGCTGATTCCCATAGTGTGGGCGTTGCCCACCTGGAGCTCAATCTGGTTGCCGTGTTCCTTATCCAGCGCCCGAGAGGCCTTTGTCATAGCATCAAAGCCGGAAAGGTCGGCAGTTTTCATTGCCTGCATCGCTGTTTTAATGGCGTCCAAATCGTCCAGCGCAATGGCATCAGTCAAAGGCACGGTCTTGGCATCAAGGTCTGTCATTCCACCGCCCGCAAGCCCCGAGATTGCTGTTGCTGCCGTTTTTGTCTTTCCTGCCTGTAATATGATTTCGGCTCTTGCACTTGCGATTACAGCGGGATCCGCACCTTCATCTAGCAGCTTTTCATAGGCCTTCAGCGCTATGTCGAAATCTGCAGCGGCATCCATCAATGCCCCGGCTGCCTCGTCTGCCCCCTTGATAAGCGTGTCCAGCTTGCCAGCCTCGGTTTCAATTTCCTTTGTCTCTGTCAGCGCAGTGCTAACGGCCGTCTCCGCCTTACTCACGGCATCTGCTGTCTTGATTACGGCATCGTCATACTGTGTTTTAAGCTCTGCCTCATCGGAGGTGCCTACTGCCTTTTGCCAGGCATTATAGGCTAGTTCTTCCTCCTCTGCCAGCGTGCGGGCGGTATTGATTAGGCCCTCCGCCGTTCCTGTAAGGGAATCGGCGCCCTCTATGGCCGGAGTTCCCGGAGGGGTGGGATCGGCGGGAACGCCGTTGACAAGCTCGGAGAGTTTTTTTGCGCGGCCGTTTAAAAGGGCGGCCATGTTGCTGCCAAGGTGGTCCTTGGAGCCCGCAATATCCGCGGCTCTGTCCCCCGCCGTTTTTCCGGCCTCCACCGCTTTTTTGAGGTTGTTCACCGTCTCCTGGAGATTGGCAAGCTTGCCGTTGTTTCCTGTGATGCTTGCCACCGCGCCAAAGGCCTTCTCGGCACTGTGCAAAGAGCTGCCTTCCTTTGTGCTGTCCAGCATTCTCGTAAACGCATCGCTGATGGTGTCGGAAAAGCCTTCGTTGCTCATGTTGATGCCGTTATAGTAGAGGTGGCCCTTTGTATCCACGGTGAAGGGCATTCCAATTTCCGGTCTGTTGGTGGTGTTGTACCCCGCGAAGAGGTAGCTGTCGCCAATCATGGCGTTGCCTGTGGATAAAATTTCTTCCTTGAGCTGGGCAATGTCCTCTGCAATGGCCTTGAGGTTGTCCTCGGTAAGGTGTCCGTTTGAGGCACTGACCGCCCGCTCATAGGCTTGCTGAATGCTCTCATTGAGGGACGCGGTCGCAGCTTCGGTTTCCGAGAGCCAGTTTTGGGCTGTTTTGACATTTTCTTGATACCGCTCTGTTCCGGTCAAGCGGTTTCTGGCCAAAAGGCTCTTGGTCACGCCCACGGGGTCGTCGGAAATGCGATTGATGGACTTGCCCGTTGTCTGCTGCTGGAGATATTTTGAAAGGCGGTTTAGGTTGCCGCTCAAATCGGATAGGTAATTGCCCATCATCATCGAGTTTGTAATTCGCATGTTCTCTCCCCCTGTCTAGCTTCACTTCCTGCTTAGAGTCCCACTCTGCCGGTGCTGTTAATCAGTTTGTCCAGCTGCTGGTCAATGGCGGTGATGACTCTGGAGCAGGCGCTGTAAATCTGCTGGTATTTGATGAGGTTGACGGCCTCCTCATCGATGGAGACGCCGGAAATGGACTGTCTCTGGTTGTCGATGCTCTCCACCAGGGTGTGCCGAACGTCCAATTCGTTCCGCAGGCTGGAAACATCCAGACCCAGATGGGAGACTAGGCTGTCCAGCTTGTCGCCATAGGCTCCGGTGTTGATGAGCCGAGAAAGCTCCAGAGCAATCTCGTTGTTGGCCGCGTTTGTGGAGCCTGTTGTGGCGTCAAGGTCAATCGTTTCGCTGGAACCCGCAATATTCCAAACGCTTTCCAAAACGTCTTTGGAAAGGGTAAAGTTTCCGGCTGTAACATGGTCGAAA
>CAYXNK010000207.1:0-3797 GCA_964466395.1 uncultured Oscillospiraceae bacterium
TAGGGGTAGCGGGAGAGAAGCACCGGCGCCTCGGAGTCCGGCACAATGGAGATGATTAAGGGAATGCCATTTTGGATGCAGTCGTTTTCTATGGTTTTCAGCGCAGCCTCCTCGTCGCCTTCGGGGCCTGCAACCGGGTAGTCAAAAAGAAAGCGTCCGTCGTCTAAGTGATTGCGCACAATAAGGCAACCGTCTGCCTCTGTCCACTCCGGATGGAGCACTGTGCGCCACATCATCTTGGTGCCCACGGCGTATTCGCAGAGGCCGTAGTCACAGCTTTCATAATATCGGCGTAGCTTATTTGCGTCGCTGGGAGTAATGGGTTTGAAATTAAGCATAAAACTGTCCTCTATCTATCGTGGTAAAAGCTATCTTTCCCAAAAGGGTCCTGAGAATATCTATAATTAAATATTATATGATTTTTTTCGTGTTTTTGCAAGGCTTTCAAGAAAACGGGCTCTTATTTGGTTTTACGGGAGAGATTCAAAATAGATAGGCCATAAAAGACCAAGGTTGTTGCAAGAAGAATCAAAATGCCCACAAGAGGGGGGACGGCCGTATCTCCAAAAAAGAGCCGCACACCCATGGCCTGTTCAAACTCTGCCACGGCCTCCGCGGGTACACCAGAAAAGGCATCGGCTAGGGGCGCCTCCATCATCACCTGGCGGAGCAGGGCGGCCCCGTGGGAAACGGGAAAGACCTTAACCACCATCTGCACCGCCTCGGGAAGCTGGCCAATGGGGAGATAGATCCCGGTCAGAAAGCCGATGAGGGTGCCAAGAATGGTGCTTGCTGTTGCAAAGGCGTTGCTGCTTTTCATAAAGCTGATGAGAAACAGCACAATCGAGCTGCTGCAAAGGGTGTTCAAAACAATCAGACCCAGTGTTTTTAAGGCGTTGATTGGAGAAAGCAGCGTTCCGCCACCGGAGAGAATATAAACCTCGGCGAGGAGAAATGACAAAAGGCTCATGATAAGGCCGACCACAAGGGCACCGAATATGTATCCGCCCACCAGGCTGCTTTTGGAAACAGGGGAGGCGGCAAAATCCTTGACGATTTTTTGCTCCTTATCCTGCACCATAATTCCAAAGGCACCCATGGTTGTTGTCACAGTGGCGGCGGCGAGCATGCCGGCCATAATCCAGCTGTCCATTAAAAAGCGCGCGCTTGCAATGCCCGGAAGGCTTCTGACCATCACGTCCCCTAAAAAAAAGACATACAGGCCGATAATGATAAAGACAGAAAGCAGGGAGAAAAAGACGGAGCTCTTGTCTTTGAAAAAAACCTTTAAATTTCGGATTCCAAAAGAAATCATTCCCGCAGCTCCTTTCCTGTAATGGAGATAAAGGCATCGTCCATTGTGCCCTTTACAACCTCAAAGCTATCATAGAGACCCTGGCAGCGCTCCAGAATCGGCAGTGCGTCCAATGTGGACGCAAGGGGAAGAGCAAAGCTGTCGGAAAAGGCGGAGAAGGAGAGCTCCAGCTCCCGCAAAGCCGCCTCTAGCGCCTCGGGTGCGTGGGAGCACAGTAAAAGCCTGTCACTGGAGTATTGGTCCTTCAACTCTGCGGGGGTGCCCTTGGCGGAGATTTCGCCCTGGTCGATGACGATCACATAGTCCGCAGCCGCTGCCTCTTCCATATAATGGGTAGTTAAGAAAACCGTCATCTCGTTTTTCTGCCGAATCTCCGTAATCATATCCCAGATATAGCGGCGGGTCTGGGGGTCAAGCCCCGTGGTCGGCTCGTCCAAAAAGAGGATTTTCGGCGTGTGAACCAAAGCCCGCGCAATGTCACAGCGCCGGCGCTGACCGCCGGAAAGCTTGCCATAAGGCCGTTTCAAAAATTCGGTGATTCCCGTGAGCTCCGCCGTCGCGGAGATGGCCTGCTTCAGCATACGGCCCCGCAGGCCGTAAAAGCTGCCGCGCGCCCGAAGATTTTCCTCCACGGTGAGCAACTCATCCAAAACCCCGTCTTGAAAAACAGCGCCAATAATTTTGCGGATCTCGGCGTCCTGCTTGCCCAGCTGGAGGCCGTCGATAGTAACGGCTCCTGCGTCCAGTGCCAAAAAGGTGCAGATTATGTCAATGGTGGTGGATTTTCCCGCGCCATTCGGGCCGAGAAAGGCAAAGAGTTTTCCCCGCTCCACAAAAAAATCCAGTCCCTTGACCGCCTCGATGTCCCCATAGGACTTATAGAGGCCCTTAATTTCGATAATTTTATCCATTGCTGCCCCCCGCTCGTGATTTCCATTGAGAAAAATCTAACTAATAGATATTATACTACAGTTCAAATAGAGTTGTCCGTAAAATATGGAAAAAATACATGCCTTCTTAATTTATTAAGAGGGGCAATCACTTAAATCAGAGAGCGTCATAAGATGTATTGAAACACGGAAGGAAGTGGATTCATGAAATTTTTTATCATCGGCGGAGATATGCGAATTGTGCGACTGGCGGCAATGCTCGAGGCCGAGGGGCACGAAATCGGCTGCTATGCCCTGGACCAGGCGCCCGGCACGCTGATAAAAAGCTGTGCTCTCTCCCCCGGAGAATGCGCCCGGAAGGCAGATTGTGTCATCCTTCCCCTGCCGGTCACGGATATGAAGGGCAAGCTCAACGCGCCCATGAGCAGCTTCCAATTTGAGGTGGAGGACATCCTGAAAGAGATGCCCCAAAGCGCCCTAATCTGCGCGGGGATGCCCGGAGAAGAGATTAAAAGGATGGCAGAGGAGCTGGGGCTGCAGCTGGTGGATTACTTTGCGCGGGAGGAGCTAGTGGCACTCAACGCCCTGGCCAGCGCCGAGGGTGCCATTTCCGTGCTGCTGGAAAACTCGCCAATCACCATCTGGGACAGCGAGGTGCTCATCATCGGCTTCGGGCGCATCGGCAGCATGCTCGCTGCCCGGATGCGAGCGCTGGGCGCCCATGTGACGGTCTCTGCTCGAAAGCCCGGGGACATGGCCTACATCCGCGCCATGGGCTGCCGTGCTCTGGATACCCGCAGTCTGGGTGAGGAGCTCGGGAGCTTTGACACGGTAATCAACACGGTTCCCGCACGGGTCATGGGTGAGCAGCGCCTAAAGCTGCTCAAAAAGGAAGTCCTGTGCATTGACCTTGCCTCCCGACCCGGCGGCTTTGATTTTGAGGCAGCAAAGAACCTGGAAATTAACCTAATTTGGGCGCTTGGACTCCCGGCAGAAACCGCTCCGATCACTGCCGGCAAGATTATCAAAGAGACAATTTTAAATATTTTAAGAGAGACCCGGGGAACAGGGACGGGATAGGCGGCAAAGGGGCTAGGAGGGACAAAACAATGCCGAAACCGACATTGGGGCTTGCGATTTGCGGCTCCTTCTGTACCTTCGACAAGGTGCTGCCCGTGGCGGAACGCCTGGCAGAAAATTACGAATTGACAGCAATCATGTCCGAGACGGCAGCGGGCACAGACACCCGCTTCGGCCTTGCCGAAACAATGCGGCAGCGGCTGGAGGAGATTACGGGGCGGCCTGTAATTGCGGAAATTCGGGCGGCAGAGCCTGTGGGGCCAAAGAAGCTCTTTGATATCATCGCCGTCGCCCCCTGCACGGGAAACACCCTGGCAAAGCTGGCCTGCGGCATTGCCGATAGCGCAGTCAGCTTGGCCTGCAAGGCCCACCTGAGAAACGCAAGACCCATTGTGGTCGCCGTTTCCACAAACGACGCTCTGGGCGCAAACGCCAGGAACATCGGGGAGCTTTTGAACCGGAAGCATTATTATTTTGTTCCCTTCCGGCAGGATGACCCCAAGGGCAAGCCC
>CAYXNK010000208.1:0-3777 GCA_964466395.1 uncultured Oscillospiraceae bacterium
CGGGCAGCTTGCCATCAATCCCAACACCATTCAAAAGGCCTATCGTGAGCTGGAAGCAGAGGGCTACACCTATTCTGTCGCAGGAAAGGGCAGCTTTGTGGGCGACTATGCTCCGGCTCTTGAGGTGCGCCGTCGGGCGCTGTTCGCCGATTTGGAGAGGACGGTTTCCGAACTTCTGCAACTGAACGTTACGGCGGAGGATGTCTGTGCGCACATTAAGGACTCTTTTGGAAGGGAGCTTCGCTCATGATTGAAGTTAAGAATGTTACCAAACGCTTTGACGGCTTTATGGCCTTGGACAACCTGTCTTTCCACGTACCTAGCGGTGCGATTTATGGCCTCGTCGGCCCCAACGGTGCGGGCAAATCCACAATTATCCGCCACATCACCGGCATTTTCCGTCAGGACGAGGGTGAGGTGCTGATAAACAGCCAGCCAGTGTTTGAAAATCCTCAGGTCAAAAAAGACCTGGCCTATATTTCCGATGATGTGTTTTTCTTCACACAATCCACAATTCGGGACATGAAACGTTTTTACGAGGGCGTTTGCCCCAGTTTTTCCGCCGAGCGCTTTGACAAACTGCGGGCGGCCTTTGACCTGAACGAAAACACAAAAATGCGCAGCCTCTCCAAGGGTATGCAGAAGCAGGCTGCCTTCTGGCTGGCGATTTCCATGTGCCCCAAGGTTCTGATTTTGGACGAGCCTGTGGACGGCCTTGACCCCGTGATGCGCCGCCAGGTCTGGAGCATCCTGATTTCCGACGTGGCTGAGCACGGCACAACGGTTTTGGTCTCCTCTCACAATCTTCGTGAGCTTGAAGACGTCTGCGATCATGTGGGCATCATGAACAAGGGCAGCCTCTTGCTGGAGCGCAACCTGTCCGACCTGCAGGAGAACATCGCAAAGGTGCAGCTGGCTCTGCCCGACGGCACAGACCTACCCGAGGATCTGAACATCCTGCACCACAGCAGCACAGGCCGTCTGCAGACCATTATTCTTCGAGGCAAGACGGAGGATATTACAAACAAGCTGGCAACTGCGGCGCCCCTGTTTATGGACGTGGTTCCCCTTTCCTTAGAGGAGATTTTCATTTATGAGTTGGGAGGCGAGCATTATGCAGTCAAAGACATCATTCTTTAATAGAACACTATTTGGGTCCCTTTTTCGCCGGTATTGGCCGATTTTTGCCGCTTATTTTGTCGTTTGGCTGGTGGCTCTTCCGGCCTCTCTGGCAAACTTCTTTAGCTATGCTCTTTGGCCGAACGATTCCTTCAACCCGGTCAGCTTTTCTGCCGATACGGGCAGATTCATTTTGAATTCCGGCCTTTACGGTGGTTTGATTCTCTCCGGAACCACCGGTATTATCCTCGCCATGGCTGCCTATAACTATTTATATAATGCCAAGAGCGTCTCACTGTTTTGCTCTCTGCCCATCCGACGGGAGGGGGTTTTTCTCTCCCATTACGCTGCCGGAATGGTGGGGATGCTGGTCATTAATCTGCTGACATTTTTGATTGCACTTGCGGTTTCTGCCGCCTATGGCCAGCTTTCGATTGCCCTTGGCTTCCTGCTCCAGTGGCTGGCAATTGTTTGCCTGATGAACATCTTTTACTTCGGCTTTGCCAGCCTTTGCGCCAGCTTCACCGGCAATGTGTTGGTTCTGCCCGTGGTCTTTGGCCTTTTGAACTTTACAGTTTATGTGGTGAGCGAGCTGGTCAGTCAGGTGATGCGCCTCTTTGTCTACGGCCTTACTACTAGCGGTTCCATCCCCCTGAGTTTCCTGTCACCCCCGGTTTACATGATCGAGAAGATGTCTGTAAAAAATATTGGGGAGGTCATCAACGGCACGTGGATCAGTTCGGGTGCCACATTTGAAGGCTGGCTTCCCCTAATTATCTTCGCCCTTGTTGGTCTGGTCTTTGTGCTTTTGACAATGCGTCTCATTCGCCGCCGCCGTATGGAAACCGCCGGCGATGTTGTGGCCTTAAAGCCCTTAAAGCCTATCTTCAAATATTGTATGGCCTTTGGCTGTGCGCTGGTCATCGGCATCATCATCTTTTATACCGCCTTTCGGGTAGAAAACAATCCCTTCTCCTTGGTCTTCATGCTTTTATCCATGCTCTTCGGCGGCTTCGTGGGTTACTTTGCCTCGGAGATGCTCCTGCAGAAAACCCTCCGCGTTTTCCGCGGTCGGACTTGGTTTGGAATGGCTGCTGTCGCACTTGTGATCACCGGCTTCCTGTTCGCCACAGAATACGACGCTTTTGGCATCGAACGCAAGGTTCCCGCCGTTGAAGAAATTGAAAGTGTACAAATCCATTGCGCGGGTGACCCCATCTTTTTCGAGCAAGAGGATAATATTCAAACTATAATTGCCCTACACGGAGACATCATTCGCAACAAGGCCATCAGCGAGTCCTTGGAAAATAACACGGAGGCACTCTATCGCAGCAGCTCCCTTTCAATAACATATACCTACAAGGATGGCCGTTCTCTGAGCCGAAACTATTCCATCCTCTGGGACTCCGGCTCAGATATCCAGACCTTAAATAATCTTTTGAACACCAACGAAGCTGTTGACTGGCGCAAGCGGCTGAGCTTCCCTGCGACACCGGAGAGCATTACAGACGCTTACATCAATTACTTTGATGTGGAGGCCGATACCTATCAGACGCTTGCCCTGACCGGCGAGCAGACCTACACCCTTTATAACGATTGCATCCTGCCTGATATTGAGGACGGCGCCCTGGGTAAGGTCTGGCTGGTCGCCGACGATGACTACTACCGGTCTGTCTACGATTGTACGATTAACTTCACCGTCCTACGTCGCAACAGCGATGGGGATTTTGAATATGATTCCTTTTACACCACCCTTACCGTGGACGCCCAGCGGACGAATCGCTGGCTGGAAGAAAATTTGGACTTCCAGCCCGTAACCTATGGGGAGAGCCAGAACTATGGGAAGGGCCAGAACTATGGGAAGGGCACCATCTATCCACAGCCGGTTTATGAAACAGTCATTGAAAACTAATTGCTGAAAAAGGGACAGAGCCCCCTTTTCCAGAATGGCAAGCTGAGACGGAAGCAGAGTTGCTTCCGTCTTTCTTTCGCTTTTATTCCCCTCTATAGAATTATAAAAAGCGGTATCGGAAGATACCGCTTTGAAGCTTGCAATGTCTTTTGCCGGGGGCTTTTATTCCTCGTACATGGCCAGGCGGGACTTAACAGCGTTTGCCTTGCACACAGGGCGGAACTTTTGGAACATTTCTGTTTCGGAGTGCGCCTGAAGGTCCTCAATGGTCTCCCACTTTTCAATGAGCATCATTTGCTTGGGGTCATCCACGCTGATGAAAAAGTCATACATCACGCAGCCCTTGTCCGCACGGGAAGCTGCCACAAGTCCCTCGTCTACGAGAGTCTTATAAAAGTCCTTCATTTCTGTGGTTTCGCTGGTGAAAAGGCAGTTGCAGATAACCATGGTCTCGTTCCTCCGTAATTGTTTTGCCTTTCGGCTATTTCCTCTTTATAATAGCACTTTTCCCGCGTAGATGCAAACAATTTTGCATTTTCTATTCCCTTTTTTGTGATATCCTTGCAAAAAAACCGACATGAACCGCCCCCGGAGGGGCTGTGTTCATGCCGGTTTTTTTAACATATCCCAAGACTAAAACCAAAGGTTTTAGTCTTGCTCTGCGACAGGCAGGTTGTACACGCGGGTAGGCACGCAGTTGTTGACCTTTCTGGGTGCGGGAGGCGTATAGTCGTTCATATCGTAAT
>CAYXNK010000209.1:0-3777 GCA_964466395.1 uncultured Oscillospiraceae bacterium
CGGAAACTCCCCAGCTTCCCATCATGATACTGATGATTCTTACCACGGCTTATCTGGCGCGAAGCAGTATGCGCGCAATTGGAAAATGGGCGATGGTTGCTATTTTCTTGGTGGTGTTTGTGGTTTTTCTCACCGTTGTAACAGCAATCCCCCAACTGAAGTGGGACGCTTTGCTGCCGGTTTTTGAGCATCCCCCCGCCCAGATTGCCCAGGCCGCTTTTGACGTCTTCTCCTTTCCCTATGCGGAATCCGTTCTCTTCTTATGCCTTGCCGGTTCCTTTTCGAAAAAAGACAACCCCTACAAGCTGTTTTTGTTCTCGCTGCTCATCATCCTGGGGGTGTTTATCGTTGTTATCGTAAGGAATATAACCCTGATGGGCACAACGCTGTCATCCATGAATTACTTCCCCTCGTATATGATGGCGCGTATCATTGGCATCGGTGACTTTTTAGCCAGAATCGAGGGCTCCATTTCCTCCAACTTCCTGTTTGCCGGCATCGTTAAAATCGCCGTGTGCCTGCTTGCGGCCAGCAAGGGTATAGCCAGTCTTTTCAATCTGGAGGATTATCGGTCCGTCGTTTTGCCCACGGGTTTGCTCGCAATGGCCATTTGCGCCAGCCTGTATAAAAATGTAATGGGGATATTCGCCTTCATTCCCTATTACCCGTATTACGCCTTTTTGTTTCAGGTGATCCTACCTTTGGCGGTGTGGATAGCCGGGGAGATCTATGTAAAAAAACATCCCCTATCCGAAGTGCCCGCTTAGACCTTCCTCCTCAGTTCGGCTCACAGGCGCCCGAATCGGGCGCCTGCATTTTTTTTCCCTGCTTTTACAATTGCGGCGTGACAATGTAACATCGGCTGTTGACGGGGAGCATATGATGATATTGCACCCTTATGGGAAGGGGGGGAGCGTGGTGCTTGCACAGCTGTTGGCACAAATGAAGAATACCCGGGAAGTACCTGAAGAGCGGGTGGATATTGCCGGGATAAGAATAGATACTAGCGCGCCTGTTGACTTTCGGGCGCAGGAGTATCTCAATCGGATAAAAAACCCATACGCTTTTAAATGCGGAGATATCGCGGTGAACATACGGTTCTCCCCGGAGGGCAAAGGCCTGAAAGAAGCTTTTAGCTCGTACTTATCCGCAATAAAAAAGAGTATTTAGGGGCCTCACAGGCTCGCTCTGACGGGCTTTTCGAAGCAGGCCCCGGCGTGATTACGGAGGATCGGAGGAAACTATGGCACGCACTCATAATATGCAAGAAGAAACGCTTGCCCCTCAAAGCAAGGGGGCTGGTCAGAGCCTGTGGCACATTGCCGTGTACATCCGGCTTTCCAGAGAGGACGGCAACGAGGAGAGCGAAAGCGTTATAAACCAGAAAAAAATCCTCAAGGAGTTTCTGGAGGAATATTTTGACGGACAGTTTGAGGTCATTGACTTTTACATAGACGACGGACTCAGCGGCACCGACGATACAAGAGCCGATTTTATGCGTATGGTACAGGATATTGAGCAGAAAAAAGTAAACTGCGTGGTGTGTAAAACCCTCTCCCGTGCCTTCCGTAATTACTCCGACCAAGGCTATTATCTGGAGTATTATTTCCCCCGGAAAAATGTGCGTTTTATTTCCACGGGTGACCCGAAGATCGATACGCATCTGAATCCGGAGGTCATCACCGGGCTGGAGGTTCCCATTACCGGTTTAATGAACGACCGTTTTGCGGCAAGAACCTCCAGCGATATCCGCCGCACCTTCAACACGAAGCGGCGCAACGGCGAATTTATCGGGGCGTTCCCGCCTTACGGGTACCTCAAAGCGCCCCATAACAAAAATCAGCTGGTTTTGGATGAGGAGATCGTTCCCATCAAACGGGACATTCTGCACTGGATCGTGGATGAGGGCATGAGTCTGAGCGGCACAGCCAAACGCCTGAACGAGCTGGGTATCCCCAATCCCACCGCCTATAAGCTGAGCAAGGGCTGGAATTACTGCAATCCTAAGACTAAGGATAATGACGGGCTTTGGACAGGAAGCACGGTGCGCAGGATGATGCTCAACAAAGTAAATCTCGGTCATATGGTGCAGGGCAAGCAGCGGGTGGTCAGCTACAAGGTTCACGATAAGGTGACCGTGCCGGAGCCCGAGTGGTTTATAAAGGAAAACACCCATGAGGCGACCTTTACCCGGGAGGAATACGACACGATGGCGCGTTTGCTGGCTCGGGACACCCGAGCGCCAAACGGGAAGGGTGTTGTCCATTTATTCGCCGGGTTCTTAAAATGCAAGGACTGCGGCAAGGCGCTTCAAAGAAAATCCGCTAAAAACATTGTCTACTACGCTTGCAGAACCTACACGGAAAAATCTAAAGACAAGTGTACGAGGCATACCATACGGCTGGATTTGCTGGAAAAGGCGGTGCTGGCGTCCATTCAGGCACAAGTTGCGCTCATCGACTCCTTGTCGGAAATCGTGGATGAAATCAACCGCGCCCCTGTGGTCGACACGCAGTCAAAGCGCATAGAAAAAATGCTGAAAGAAAAGCAGCAGGAATCGGAAAGGCTGCGGCGGTTGTCAGACGGACTTTATATTGACTGGAAAGGCGGCGAAATCAGCCGTGCGGACTATCAGAGGATGAAGAAAAAATTTGAAAAGCAGGTTGAGCAGCTTGAAGCTGTCATCCTGAACCTTGAAGAAGAACAGCGGCGGACGGACAATGGCAAGAGTGATGAGAATCCGCTTTTTACCGAGATTCTGAAATGGGGTAACATTGAAAAACTCGACCGAAACTTACTGGTGGAACTGGTGGACACCGTTTATGTGCATGAGGGGAAGGAGATCACCATTTTGTTCCGCTTCCAAGACGAGCTTGAACACATTCTCGAAGTTGTGGAAAGCAGCAGCGAATAGCAAGAAGCCGAGTAGGCGCAATATTTTTTTAGCGCCGGTTGCGGATTAATGCTCGGGGCTACCGGTGCACAGGGCCCCGCAGGCCCCCAGGGCGCTACGGGGAGCAACACCACCGGCACCTCCGCCTTTGCCTATGCCAGCGGCACGGCCTTGACCGCTGACTTGAACGGAACTCCCGTTCCGCTGCCCAACGGGCAGATTCTGCCCACAGGTATTACGGTTAACGGAACTCACACGACCTTTACCGTAGCTCCCGCGGGGCTGTACCGTATTTCCTATGCGGTAAACATCACAGTCGGACTGCTGCTGACTACCCGCCTTTTCATTAACGGGAGCGCCAACACAGCCTCCACGGTTACACCGCTCATCAGCCTTTCCAACTACTCCAACGAGATTTTGATCAATCTGCCGGCAAACAGCTCAGTTCAACTGCAGCTGGTCGGTATCTCCCTGAACCCGGTCCTGGCCACGGGAGCCGGAGCAACGCTGATGATCCAACGATTGAGTTAGGAGGGGTGGAATGTCTTTACCAACCTTTAGCCCAAGCCCTGACTTGACCCGGCAGGATGCTGTCAATCAGGTTATCTCCTCAATTGCCTCGGAGGAGCTTGCCCTGAGCCACGTTATCAACGCCGAGGGAGAAAAGATCCAATACGCCCTTGGCAGCCTTCCCGGGCTGGAAACTCCCGCCACCATTGCAGAGATTATGGAAGTCAATAGCAGTGCCAATGATTTGCTTGGCACGATCGCGGAAAACCAGATTCTGCTAAACGCAAAGCTCAATGACGCGCTGCGCACACCGGTTATACCCGGAGCCACCGGCGCGACCGGACTCGTCGGTCCGACAGGAAGCGACACGGGGC
>CAYXNK010000210.1:0-3758 GCA_964466395.1 uncultured Oscillospiraceae bacterium
AAGTTAATCATGATGAATTTGAAAAGGATTTATCAGACTCAACTTGGAGTACTCACACATTTACTAGGCTAATGATTGATGGAGATACTGGAGTATACTCAACTTTAGATTATGTAGTTGAGAAATCATCTTCATATCTTAGAGAATGTATCACAAAGTATCTAGAGACTAAGATAACAAAGGTCGAGTATCAGTATGAAGTACTAGAGTTAATTCAAATTATTAGGAATAATGAAGATCTATCAATGACTATAGGAAGATCTAGTAAAGAAGAATTCTCAGATAAAGTTAAGAAGGATATATCAGCACAATCTTTTAGTAGTGATGTAAATGATTTATTGTCAGACTTTTTTAAGAAGCCTATATCATATATGACTAGATCACATGATGATGAGATTATTAACTTAAAGTCCCAAATTGAGACTTTAAAGTATAATCTTGATCATATATCTGAGTATATTATTGGACTATATGAGGATTTGAAGAGCTCCGTTAGTGAATTATATAGTGATAGAGAGCATTCAATTTTATTATCATCTACTTTAGTAGAATTAAAAGCTAAATTATACAAAAGACCTAAAGGAATTTACTTAGGAGACATAGGAGTAAGTATCAGTGATCCAGTAATAATAATAAATAGTTCTGGAGTAGTCTATAAAGATATGATCAGGGGATTAGTACCAGGATGGATGAATTGTGATAAGTATGGTGATGTAGCAGGAATAGCTAGCTCTGTGAATAAGTATATTATTATAGAGACTAAGAATGGAGGGGTATGTTCAGTACTGAGTGCAAAACTTATTACAGGTTCGAAGTTAATTGATCTAAAAGGAGATAAGATAAGATATTTCTACGGAATAGATAGTGAGGAAATTGATTTAGGTAGTCGAGGAGTAATAAAGGTTAGTGATATTCTAATCAAGAGCTCTAGATCGAAGATTCATTATATCAACTAGGAGGGATTATGAAAGACAGCTTGAGCAGATTCTCATTTAGTATAGAGATAGATATGATCAGTAGTAATGACTCATACTGGGCTAGACCTTATAAGGTTAAAGGAAGCAGTAATAAGTGGTCAGCTAGGATGATACCCTCAGTTAAACTAAAGAATTATAAAGTATTATGTAAAGAGAAGTTCAGTGAAGTAGAAGGACTTAAGGAGTTTATTAGCACTAGTATATCTGATGTAGTCAAAAAAGGAGAGACTGGAATAGAATTATCCCTGGATTACTATCTAGATTATACCAGGTATTACAGCATAGATATTTCTAATACTATCAAGCCATTCGAGGATTGTCTGAAGGAGTATATAGGAGTTGACGACGTTCATAATTCATCAGTCAAGTGGTCAAAGATACTATCTAGCAGTGATAACATGAATACAGCTGTAGTGAGTATTGTAGTTGTGAACTTAATTTGAAGTTATATACGATTCTTAGTGTAAGTGAGGATCAAGGAGGTAGTGAAATGAAGACTTATCAGGATGCAGTAGGAGAAGTTTACAGATGTATTAATAATTCTGGAGTTATGATAAGCGAGACAGTAATTAAATTAATTTTGGATGAATACTCTCACAATATTAGAGAGAATCTTATAAATTCTAGTGGAGTCGAGCTTTCAGGGATTGGAGTGCTTGAGCCGTACTTGAGGAGAGTAAACACTAATTTTTCAGGAGTAGTTACAACCTCAAAAGTATCAGTCAAGTTATCACCAGAATTCAAAAGTGATTTAACAACTAGTCTAATTAATTGTTAGTGAGGTTCAATAATGAGATCATCAGACTATGAGGAATTCTTATCGGAGCTAGAGAAGAGAAAATCTAATATAGAGTATATAATGAGCTTGAGCATAACTAAGGATAAAGATCCTCAGATTTGGATGGTAAAGTCATTATGGAATCTTCTAGACATATGTGAAGAAGTTAATCAGATGGGAGTACCAGATACTCTAGAGGATGACGGATTTAGTGAGTGCTCTAAAGTAATAAGATCAAGAAGACTCATACCATTGTACTACTTATCCTATGAGAATATAACTCCTGTATTTCTAGGTGGAGTATTCTTTAAGATGCCTGGACTACTCCTTAGTAAGAAGATATCTTCTGAAATAGGGTACTATTACAATCCTGATGAGTCAAGTCCTGATAGTAGAAAGATGATTGATCCTAGTAAGTATGGATTATCAGAATTAGCGGAGTTATATGATTTTGGAACAGGTAGAGTTGTTCTTGATGGTAGAGTATTCATACTAAAGAAGGTACCTAGGATAAAGAACATATTATATCAGTCATCATGCTGGGAGTTTGTTGACTTAAGAGAGTAGGTGACTAGAATATCTATTACAATATATAAGTATAATAATATATCATGTATTAATGATATTGATAGTGCTGAGGATCTATCATTAATTAAGTCAGAGTTGACTACATCTGAGTTGGTATATAGGCCTATAGGTAGAGGATCTCATGAGTACGTTAGTGAGATTAGACCACTATATATTATGGATAAGGGATGCATTAAGTTTCCATCAGGTCTTCTTGATGTTATAGATAGGAGTAAATTTTCGGTAATTGATAAATCAAAAAGCAGAGTAATAAGTCTTGATGTTTCTGAATTATCTGACGAATATATTGAGAATTCATTACCGTACTCAGGATATAAACTTAGATCAGATCAGATTCTAGCAGTAAGGAAGTCACTCTATAATAAGCGAGGGATAATACAGCTACCTACAGGTAGTGGTAAGACTTCAGTGTATATGTCAATAATTAATTTATTGAGATCAGTTAATCCTGAATTGAATGTATTGATAGTAGCTAATACATTATCAATAGCCAGTACTATAAATGATGCACTTAGAGTTAACAAGATTGATTCGGAACTATATTCTGTTAGTAGGTCGATAAGTTCTGACGTAGTAATTGCTCATGTATCGTCATTATTAAATGACGAAGAGAAGTATCCAGGTATGTTAGATAATATAGATATAGTTATATATGATGAGACTCATCATAATTCATCTATATCTATAATTAAGTTGAGTCAGAAGTTGAAGAATGTAGAGTACAGTTTAGGATTCTCAGCATCGGCTATAAAGTCTAGTCACTTGAGGTGCAGTAATATAAAGGAGTATGATTATAAGGAGTTACTAGTCATAGGTACTACAGGTAAGGTTCTAATGAATATACCCATGTCATACTATATTAGTGAAGGTATATTAGCTACTCCAAAAGTGTTCAGGCTGAAGAATAGAGTTATCCAGTCACTATTATCGTGTAATAATTATCATAAGCTATATTCAGAAGGTATAAATAGTGAAGACAGAAACAAGATGGTATCAGATATAGCAGAGATGTTATCAAGAAGAGCTAGGAGAGTTCTAATATTAGTATCTCAAAAGTCACAAGCTTATAATATATGTAATCTAATAAGTGATGATTATTATATGTCAATGACTGTAGGATTATCATTCGGATCTGGAGTTGAGTATGAGTATGATGGTAATGAATATATAAGGGATAATTCTCTTAGTAAATTTGAGTCAAATGATATAAATATATTGATAGCTACTAGTCATATGGATGAAGGAGTAGATATAAAGAATCTTGACTGCTGTATACTAGCAGGAGGAGGTAAGAAGTCAAGGAGGATTATACAGAGGTTAGGTAGAGCAATGAGAAAGTCTAAGTCAGGAAAGTATGCATATATAATAGACTTTACTGATTATGGAAATCCTATATTATCCTATCATTCTAGATT
>CAYXNK010000211.1:0-3733 GCA_964466395.1 uncultured Oscillospiraceae bacterium
TCCGCCGCATTCCGGTGACGGACAACGGCATTCTTGTGGGAATTGTCGCCCTGGGGGATTTGGCGCGGGAGGACACCTATATGATGGAAGCTTCCCAGGCGCTCAGTGAAATTTCCGCAAATTTCCGGAGGAAGTAGAGGATACTTTATTATAATAAGGTGTTGCAGCCGGAAAACGCCCCGCAGTGCAAGCTGCCGACGGGGCGTTTTTCTGTCAGCCTGTGGCGGCTGTTGCCAAAAGCGGCGCCATGTGGGAATAGATGCTGTCAAAATCTGACAGGGGCAGAGGACTTGTGCCGAGACCCATCTCCACGGTGTAGCCGGGACGGTTATACTCCTGAATAAACCAATCCTTATAGCCGGCGTTGTCACTGACCGGCGGGGTCTCAGACAGGGCATAGCCGCTGGCCTCGGAAAGCCGCTGACCCAGCTCATAGGCGCCCGGCGGATTGAAATCCGCAAACCGCCAGTAGATGACCTCACCCTGGGTGTGGAGTGCCAGAATCACAGAGGGATCCAAGCGCCGGGTGAAGCCCGCCAGCTGATTGCTCTCAGGGGCGACCAAGGGGGCGCTGCCCACGTAGTCCCGGGGTGCGGGGCGAACAAAGCCCTGGGCAAATTTAATTTCCCGGGCCAGCTCCCAGTTCGCGGGATATTGGAGGTTCAGATCGATGCCCTCAATGTTGGCCTTCCAGCCCTCGGGAAAGGGAATCTGCGGATAGTCCCGGGAGATTCGCACCGCATAGTTGTAGGAAGGACCACTCTTGAGTGTGCCGGAAACGAGATCCACGCCGTCGGGATTCACGAGAGGCGCGAAGCAGAGTCTTGCATTTTCCAAGAGGCTTGCCGCTGGAAAGCCGCCGACACTGCCGCCGGTTTGCGATTTTTCGAAAAGCTCCGCCATGAATTTCAATAAGACCAGGGTGGTAATCCACTCGTTTGCGTGGTGGGATGCGCTGTAAAAGACTGTTCTGCTTCCCCGTCCGGCACAGATGTATAGAAGCTCCTTGCCCATCACGCTCCGTCCGAAAGAGGAGAGGGAAACAAAGGGATATCTCCCTGCGAAGCGCTGCATCTGCCTATAGACTGTGCTGTAGGTGGGCAGATTGGGCAGGCTGCCCGCAGGAAAAAGCCCGCTGTTTCCGCCCGTTGGGTCGGCGTTCTGCTGCCAATTCATACTTTTTTCCTCCCCAGAGACCGCAAATACCTTGCGATTTTTTAATTTTTTCCTCCTTCCTAGCAAGATTGCCCAGCCGTTACAGATTTTGATCAGCCGAGCGCCTATGATTTTCTTGGAGATCATACATGGCCAAAATTACCGCTTTCATCATAGCCTTTCTCTGCCGCAAAAAACAGCGAAAAGGTAATAGAGATATATTTTGTTATCCAAAATCGTGCTTAATTCATGCGCTGGCGAACATACTGTTACTGCTGTATTTATTTAAATTTTAGCGGGGGAAGCAGTGATGACAAAAATAAAAAAATACCATATCGAAAGATTTATGTGCGCGGCGGTCTTGGTGCTCAGCCTCATTTCCCAGGGTGCGACGGCTCTTGCAACAGAACAGCGGATGCTGGTGCCCATGGGAAACACGGTGGGCATTCAAATGCATACGGACGGCGTTCTGGTGGTGGGGCTGTCTGCAACCCGGGAGGGGCAGGAGATTTCACCGGCGGCCATTGCAGGCGTCATTCCCGGAGATCTGATTGTTGCGGTGAACGGAAACAAAATCGGCTCTGCCGAGGATTTCAAGGCACAGATGCAAAAGCTCACAGGCGACCCTGTGGAGCTGGTGGTTCTTCGGAATGGAGAGTCCATGAAGATAAGCCTCAAGCCCAGCGTGGGCAGCGCAGGCCCCGAGCTTGGCCTCTGGCTACGTGATAAAATTACCGGAATCGGAACCCTGACCTTTTATGACCCTCAGACAGGGCTGTATGGCGGTCTGGGACACGGCATCAATGATTTTGAATCTGGTGTGATTATGCCTCTGGGCGGCGGTAATATTTACCCTTCCCGCATTGTCGAGGTGAAAAAAGGCTGTGCCGGCATGCCGGGTGAGCTCTGCGGTGACTTTAAAGGAAATAGCGCCTGCGGCAGCATTCTGAAAAACACGCATTTCGGGATTTTTGGCCAATTCAGCGGGGAGAAGCCGGATGTGGCAACAGCCCTACCCCTTGCCGAAAGCAGTGAAATTGTTCTGGGAAAGGCAACGGTTTTAGTAGGAGTCGAGGGAACAAGCGTGCAGGAGTTTGAGGTGGAGATTACAAGGGTCTACCACGGGGAAAACGACGGCCGAAGCCTGATGCTCTCAATTCGGGACGAGGCGCTTTTGGAAAAGACCGGAGGCATTGTCCAAGGCATGAGCGGCAGCCCGATTCTGCAAAACGGTAAGCTCATCGGCGCTGTGACCCATGTGATGATTAACGACCCAACAAAGGGCTTTGGTATCTCGGTGGAGAAGATGATAGAACAGACCCAGGGACTGAATATAGACCGTGCAGCATAAGAAAAGCAGCCGCCGTGGCACATTGTCATGGCGGCTGCTTTCGGCTCGGTGACAGCAAAAGCAATGAAAAAATTATGTAAACTGATTTATGTGGAAATACAAAAAAATGGAAAAGTTTGGACATGTGAAATAACAATAATATTTCTCAAATTATCTGTAATTGAACGTAAAAGTAACCAAAATAACAAAATTTCAACTGAATTAGCGTACAATATCTTTCAACAAAATTTGTTAGAAATGCATAGAAGAATAGCGGAAGAGGGCAAAAAAGATAGTCACATCTTGTCAAATCTTGCAGAATGCTGTAAATAATGGGTAAAAAGTCGAGATGAGTCGATTTATGTAAACAAAAATGAATTGCTATTTCAAAGATTTTTGTTGCACTTTGAGGGATGATATGGTAAATTAAACTCGTTTGGCGGTACTTGTGCTAAAAAAAAGAGAGGGCCTACCGTATATGTATAATAACGGAGGGAATATTATGGAAACCAAGTCTAGGGTACTCATCGCAGATTCGGGGGAGGACTTTCGCTTTCTCATGGCAGAAACAATATCCGCAGAGGAGGACATGACAGTCGTAGGCGCAGCCGGGGACGGCATCGAAACTCTGGCACTTATTGATCAAAAGCACCCAAATGTTATCATTATGGATTTAGTTTTGGCAAAGCTAGACGGCCTGGGTGTCCTTCAAAAGCTCTCACAATCTGCGCAGAAACCGGCGGTAATTATCGTATCAGGCTTTTTCAATGACCATGTGGTACAGGAGGCAGCGGAGCTTGGCGCCTATTACTTTATGCCAAAGCCCTGCGACGTTCCTGCTCTGCTTTGCCGCATCAGGCAGGTCACAGCGCAGAATCGCGGTGCTATGGGCGTGTCGAAGCGGCAGGGCGTTGACATGAGCCGCCGGGAAGAAAACCTTGAGGCAGTCGTGACAGACGTGATTCACGAAATCGGCGTTCCCGCGCACATCAAGGGTTATCAGTACCTGAGAGAAGCAATCATTTTGACCATAAACGACATGGACATTATAAACTCTGTAACCAAGGTCTTGTATCCAACCGTTGCAAAGCGGTTTTCTACAACACCCTCCAGAGTGGAAAGGGCAATCCGGCACGCGATTGAGGTGGCCTGGGATAGGGGTGATATTGAAACCCTGCAGAAGTTCTTTGGCTACACTGTTTCCAACGTAAAGGGCAAGCCGACCAACAGCGAGTTTATCGCCATGAT
>CAYXNK010000212.1:0-3733 GCA_964466395.1 uncultured Oscillospiraceae bacterium
TCATGCGGCTTGCCAGCTCGCCCACGTTGATTTCATCGGGGATGAGAACCTTGAGGGGCGCCTTCTTTGCCAGCTCAAACTGAAGCTTTTGGATCTTGTCCTTGTCCTCTTGCCTGCGCTTCTGGCTTACAGTCTGTTGCCGCTTTTTATTTTTATTGGTGAACTTTTCCTTACCCTCCAGCTGCTGAACCTTTTCAGGAACCAGCTTGTCAAGGCGTTCATCATACTTTGCAATATTCACTGTTCCGCTGCGGGTGTCGATTACGCGCTTTTCGGGAACGGCTCTGGGTGTGTGTGGCTTTTGCTCCTGCTGTCTGGGCTTTGCTGCCTCTTGCGGCGTCTGTAAAGGCTGGGCGGGAGCATCAGCGGCAGGTTTTTCTGTGGCGGGGGATGCCTTCTTCTCGGCCTTTTCCACGTCCGCAAAGACCTCTGCAAGGTCTGCAATCTGGTTTTTCTGGGTCAGGTATTCGAAGATGAGATCCAGCTCATTCCCCTCTAAAACCTGCATGTGATTCTTCGGAGCTGTCGCATAGTCCGTGAGAACCTGGGATATATCCTTGGATGTCAGTTTAAAGTCCTTTGCCACCTCGTGGACTCTATATTTAATCAGTGTGCTCATATGCTTTTCCTCCTCTTGCCCGTTGCGGTCGGGAAGCGCGCCCCGCCTTTTTTCATGTTCCTCTCATGCGCCAAAGTCTCTTTCTTCCGCTGCTGCGCCTTTTGGCTTTTTTCTTCCAAAAGCGCCGCCAGTTCCCGGAAGGAGGGCTTCTCCTCTGCGAGTGCCGCCATAAAAACAGCCGCAAACCCAATTTCCGTGAAGGCCGCCATAGAGCAGCCGCCCACGCCCGTTATCTGTGACAGATCCGCTTTGGTATAAGGCAGCACTGCCATGGGCAGCTTTGTGCCGTAAAGAAAGCCCTCTGCCCTGCGCCGCGCGTTTTCAGACGCGTCGGCAGCAAGGAGCAAAACCCTTCCCTTTCCGCCCCGAATTGCCGCTCCAGTGTTGGTTTCCCCAATTGCGATTGCCCCTGCTTTTCTTGCCATTCCAATATAATTCAGCGCTTTACTCATCTCCGGCCTCCATCTGCTCCTGCAGGAGCGTATAAATTTCTTCCGGGATGGAGACCTCCAGCGACCGCTCAAGAGCACGGCTTTTGATTGCCTTTTTCAGACAGTCTGGACTCTTGCATATATAAGCGCCGCGACCCTGTGCCTTGCCCTTGAAGTCGAGGGAAATCTCGCTCTCCGGGGAACGAACCACGCGGATCAGCTCGCGCTTGGGTTTCATCTCACGGCAGCCGGAACACTGCCGCATCGGTATTTTTTTCGGCACTACGGCCACCCCTTTCCTAAGATACTTTTCTAAATGTCCGCTTCGGACTCGGGCCTAATGTCAATTTTGTAGCCTGTGAGCTTAGCCGCAAGACGGACGTTCTGCCCCTCCTTGCCGATGGCAAGAGAAAGCTGGCTGTCCGGCACCACGGCGCGGCAACTCTTGCCCTCGTCCAGTATAGTGACGGAGATGACCTCCGCCGGGGACAGCGCCGCTGCGATGTATTCATCGGCTTGCTCACTGTATTTGATGATGTCAATCTTTTCGCCGCCCAATTCATCCACAATGCCGGCAACTCTGCCACCTTTGGGCCCAACGCAGGCGCCGATGGGGTCAACATCTTGGTCGTTGGACCAAACCGCCATTTTTGTGCGGCTGCCGGCCTCTCTGGCAATGCTGCGAATTTCCACAAGGCCGTCAAATATTTCGGGAACCTCCAACTCGAACAGCCGGCGCACCAGACCGGGATGGGTGCGGGAAATCATCACCTGGGGGCCTCTTGTGGACTTTCTGACCTCCACCACATAGACCTTGATCATTTCACCCTCTGTAAGCCGCTCACCCTTAATTTGCTCGTTGGGTGAGAGCATGGCCTCGGTGTATTCGGCATTGGAGTTGATTTTAATAGAGATGGAGCCGGTTCTCGGCTCGATTCTCGAGACGGTTCCAGTTAAGATCTCCTGCTCCTTAGATGTAAATTCATCAAATATAATGCCGCGCTCGGCTTCTCTTATTCCCTGAATGATGACCTGCTTTGCGGCCTGGGCAGCAATGCGGCCAAACTTTTTGGTCTCGACAGGAATTTCGATTGTTCCGCCGACCTTGGCGCGCTTGGAGTAGTGATGGGCGGTTTCGAGAAGCAACTGAGTTGCAGGGTTTTCAACCTCCTCCACAACCTCCATGCGCAGGAACATATCGATGCGCTTTTTTTCATCGTCCATATTAATGACGATATTGTCCGCACTGGCGGGGCTGTCCTTCCTGTATGCAGCCAGAAGCGCCTGGGTAATCTTTTCTTTCATGTATTCCTTGGGAATGCCCTTCTCCCGCTCGATATCTTCAATAGCCGCAAAAAAATCAGCGTTCATTTCAAATTTCCTCCCGAAAATTATACCAGTCTGAGGCGGACACCCGCAACTTCTTCCTTGGCAAAGGTCATCGTTTTATCACCGCAGTCCAGCGTCACAGCGCCGTTTTCATATGCGTTTAGTATGCCCGCATATTGCTTTGCGCCCTCTATAGACTTGTAGAGCCGAACCTCCACAGTGGAGCCGATAAACTGCATAAAATGCTCCAGCCGCTTCAGCGGCCGCTCCAGCCCAGCAGAGGAAACCTCAAAAATATAGCTGGTGGGAATCGGGTCCTTTTCATCCAAAATCGGATCCACAGCCCTGCTGACTTTCTCGCAGTCCTCTATGGAAACGCCGCCTTCCTTATCAATATATATCCGCAGATACCATTGGCCGCCCTCGGAGACATATTCCACATCCCAGAGCGCAAGGCCGTTCTCTTCCACAACGGGACGCACGAAGGCAACAATTTTATCGACAATCTTACTCATACAGCACCTACTACCAAATTCTTACAATTAATTTTTAATCAGCAAAAGGAGTGGGAACTTCCCACTCCTTCTCTTTGCTTACTTTACCGTCTTTAATAAGGATAACATATTGTATATAAATATGCAAGTGTTTTTTTGCGTTTTACCGAAAAACAAGTTCCTTGCTCGAAGGGTCTGCACAACTGCGCAAAAGGCGGGGTCTCCCCTACTTTTCCTCTTCCTTCAAGAACGCATCGATGCCCATGGCAGCCTTCTTTCCCGCACCCATGGCGAGAATCACCGTTGCGGCGCCAGTTACAGCGTCTCCGCCTGCAAAAACGCCGCGGCGGCTGGTCTGTCCCTGCTCATCTGCGATAACACCGCCCCATTTGCTGGTGTCGAGCCCCGTGGTGGTGTCTTTAATCAGCGGGTTCGGGCTGGTGCCGATGGAGACAATCACAGCGTCCACATCCAATACAAAGTTTGACCCGGCAACGGCGACAGGCCGCCGCCTGCCGCTCTCGTCCGGCTCGCCCAACTGCATTGCCTGGCATTCCAGTCCTCGGACATAACCGTTTTCGTCTCCAATGACAGACACAGGGTTATTTAAAAGCTTAAAGACAACGCCCTCTTCTTCAGCGTGGTGCACCTCCTCGCGCCTTGCTGGAAGCTCCTCCATGCTGCGGCGGTAGACGATATAGACCTCCTCGGCTCCCATGCGCTTGGCGCAGCGGGCAGCGTCCATAGCAACGTTTCCGCCGCCGATGACCGCCACGCGCTTGGCGCTTTTTAAGGGCGTCTGGTAGGCGGGGTCATCCTCATAGGGGTTTTGGGGCACGCCGTCCACCGTGTAGACAGGT
>CAYXNK010000213.1:0-3722 GCA_964466395.1 uncultured Oscillospiraceae bacterium
GTTGAGGGAGGAGACCTTTCCTTTCATTGGGATGTGAACGAGCAAGTCGCAATTTTCACGGATCAGTCTGCTGATGCCGTCGCCTTCGGAGCCGATGACGATGCATAAAGGGCCTGTGAGGTCTGTTTTCCAAAGGGGGCTTGAACCCTCGGTCGCTGTGCCATAGACCCAGACGCCGGCCTCCTTGAGGATTTTAATTGCTGCCGTGAGATTTGGCACTCGGGCAACGGCCATGTGCTCGGCAGCGCCCGCACTGGTTTTGATCACAATCGAGGTTAGCCCAGCGCTGCGGCGCTTGGGGATAATCACCCCGTGCACCCCGGCGGCCTCGCAGCTTCGAATCACGGCGCCCAGGTTGTGGGGGTCAGACAATTCGTCGCAAATTACGATAAAGGGCGGCTCGCCCCGCTCCTGGGCAATGGCGAGAATGTCCTCCACCGTGCAGTATTCCCGAATGGCGGCAAGGGCAATCACACCCTGGTGGGAGTGGGTTTGGCTCATGCTGTCCAGCTTCCGCTTGTCCGCGTCCACAACGACAATGCCGGCCTCGCGGGCACGCGAGGCAATGTGCCCCAGGGTCTTGTCCGTATCTCCCTTTTGGATGAAAATCTTATCAATGACGCGCCCGGCGCGAAGGGCTTCGACCACAGCGTTTCGTCCCTCGATAATATCGTCCCGGTCGTTTTCAAAATCCATTTGTGTTCTCCAAAATATAATTTCAGCAGTTCGAAGGAGGACAGATTAGCCCTCACTCGGACAGCGCTTGTGTCAGTTGCAGGGACTAGGTTTATTTCAAACCAGCACGGTCACGGAGAAGCTCGATGGCGTCGGTGCGCTCCCAGGGCAGGTCAATGTCCGTCCTGCCGAAGTGGCCGTAAGCCGCTGTCTGCCGGTAGATGGGGCGGAGCAGGTCGAGCTTTTTAATGATGCGGGCGGGGCGCAGGTCAAAGGACTCGGCCACAATGGCCGCCAGCTGCTCGTCGGGCAGGAGGCCTGTGCCCTGGGTGTCCACGGTGATGGAAACGGGCTGGGCAACGCCGATGGCATAGGCAAGCTCCAGCTGGCAGCGCCTGGCGAATCCTGCCGCCACGAGGTTTTTTGCGACGTAACGGGCCATATAAGCCGCGCTGCGATCAACCTTTGTGGGGTCCTTGCCCGAGAAGCAGCCGCCGCCGTGGCTGGCATAGCCGCCGTAGGTATCAACAATAATCTTGCGTCCGGTGAGGCCAGAGTCGCCTACAGGACCGCCGACTACGAAACGGCCGGTGGGGTTTAAGAAATACTTGGTATCGGCGTCAATGAGGTTTGCGGGGATGATGGGGCGAATCACAGCGTCCATAAGACCCTCTGTGAGCTCCTTACGGGAGACCTCCTCGCTGTGCTGGGTGGAAACCACGATGGCGGGAATCCGCTGGACGCTGCCGTCAGCGCCGTATTGGACGGTGACCTGGGTCTTGCCATCGGGACGCAGCCAGGGAAGCTGACCGCTTTTTCGAACCGCCGCCAGCTGCTGCGCCAGCTTGTGGGCAAAGGAGATGGGAGCGGGCATCAGCTCGGGGGTTTCGTCGCAGGCATAGCCGAACATCATGCCTTGATCGCCGGCGCCGGTGTCGTCGTCGTAGTCCTTTTCACCCTGTCTGGATTCAAAGGCGTGGTCAACGCCCATGGCGATGTCGGGGCTCTGCTCGTCAATGGAGGTTAAAACGGCACAGGTCTTGCTGTCAAAGCCGTATTCGGGGTTATTGTAGCCAATTTCGGCGACGGTTTTACGCACAATGGCGGGGATGTCCACATAGCAGTTTGTTGTAATTTCTCCAAAGACCGAGACCATACCGGTGGTGGTGATGCACTCGCAGGCAACGCGAGCACTGTTATCGTTTTCTAAAATGGTGTCTAATACGGCGTCTGATATTTGGTCGCACATTTTATCGGGATGTCCTTCTGTAACGGATTCCGATGTAAAAACGCGGTTAAAAGGCTTGTTCATTTTGATCTACCTCTTTTTCTGTCAGGCTTTTGTTATATAGTTTGCGCACTGCAGAGCAGGACGCTTTGAAAACACAGGGTGTGGATTTGACATAGTATATCACATTTAACAGGGAACTTAAAGAGTAATCTTTACGTTCCGGGGACTCCCGGTGCAAAAAAATAGGCGCTCTGCCCAAATCTTGCACAAAAGCATGGACATTTGAGGGCGAAAAGGGTATGATGATAGGGCAACTTTTCAAAGGGAGGCATCAGGCAGCATGAAAGCATTTATGAAGCGGGTAGACCGCTTTTGCTATACGCATCCGCAGTTCGGAATCCCCAATCTGATTTTATATCTCGTCATCGGCTCCGGCCTCGTCTGGCTCATCGGCATGATGGATCAGAGCAAGACCTTAGAGAGGCTGTTGGTTTTTAGCGCGGAGGCAATCTTTACCAAAGGCCAAGTTTGGCGACTGATCACCTTCGTCCTTGTGCCTGAGGGCAGCGGCATCTTTACGCTGCTTGTCCTGTATTTTTATTACTTCATCGGCAGCATTTTAGAGCAGCAATGGGGCACCGCAAAATTTACGATTTATTACCTCTGCGGCATGGCCTTTAGCATCCTTTACGGCGTTCTGGTTTGGCTGATTACGGACTTTGACCCCATGGTCAGCGCAACCTATCTGAACCTCTCGATGTTCCTGGCCTTTGCGACCCTGTTTCCGGATCACACCGTATTGGTGCTTTTTATCATTCCTGTTAAAATCAAATGGCTGGCCTATCTCTCTGCTGCGGGTATTGTTCTTTCTATGCTTATTTTGCCTTGGCAGCTCAAGCTCGTGCCCCTTGTGGCCATCTTAAACTACCTGCTGTTCTTCGGCAGCTGGCTTACCGCCCGCTTCCGCCCAGAAAAGCTTCAGCAGCAAAAAAAGACGGTGGACTTCAAAAACGCCGCACGGCAATATGCCCGGCAGCAGGCCAATAAGCCCTATCAGCGCAAGTGCGAGGTCTGCGGCGCCACAGACCGGGACGACCCGGAAATGGAATTCCGCTTCTGCTCCCAGTGTGCAGGTTATCACTGCTTCTGCATCAACCATATTAACAGCCATGTGCATTTTAAGGAATAGGAATTTTGCAGGGGAGTTCCCTGCGCCCTCATTATTAAGCAGAAAAAAGCCACGGAAGCAAATTGATACGCTTCCGTGGGTTTTTTTATTTTGTGCCGAAAATTCTGTCGCCTGCGTCACCGAGGCCGGGGACGATATAGCCGTGGTCGTTCAAGCGTTCGTCCAGGGCGGCAACAAAAATGTCCACGTCAGGATGCTCATCCTGAATCTTCTTCACGCCCTCGGGGGCGGAGATGATGCTCATGAGCTTAATGTGGCGGCAGCCATATTCCTTGATGAAGTCAATGGCGGCAGCGGCGCTTCCGCCGGTTGCCAGCATGGGGTCAACAATGATTACATCGCGCTCTGCAATGTCGTTGGGCATCTTGCAATAATACTTCACGGGGAGCAAGCTGTCGGGGTCGCGATAGAGGCCGATGTGGCCGACCTTTGCGTTGGGAATCATCGTGAGCATGCCATCCACCATGCCGAGGCCGGCGCGAAGGATGGGGACAATGGCCAGCTTCTTTCCCGCAATGCGGCGGGCTTTAGTCTTTGCCACGGGGGTTTCGATCTCGAATTCCTCAAGGGGAAGATCCCGGGTGACCTCATAGCACATGAGGGTGGCAACCTCGGAAACCAGCTCAC
>CAYXNK010000214.1:0-3718 GCA_964466395.1 uncultured Oscillospiraceae bacterium
TTATATACAATTTAATACAATTAAAATTGTTTGTCAAGGGTTTTTTTAATTTTTTAATTTATCTGCTGCATGCGCAGCTGCTACTCTACCAAATGTTAATCCGTTTAATAAAGCTGAACCGCTACCTATATATTCTTGATTTAATGTTTGTGCACTGGCAGCACCACCTGCAGCATACAATCCTTCTATAACACTACCCTTTGTATCTATTACTTGTGCATTTTTATTTATACGAATGCTTACATATGTGTCATTTAAATTACCCGTAAGATCTAATCCTATATATGGCGCTTCAATCGGTAATAAATAATTTGAAGGTTTATTGAAATCACTGTCTACTCCTGCTTCAACTAATTCATTGTATCTGTCAATAGTATTTTTTAATACATCTGTCTTCATACCCATTAATTCAGCTAATTCTTCAACAGTATCAGCTTTAAAACCTCTGCCGATTTCAATAGCTTTATCTATACTTTCTTTCTTAGTTTCATATAGAGTTTGAGGAACTATCATATGAGTGTCTCCAAAGCCCTTTTCGTTTAACTTGCGAGTACGAGTATAAAAATATTCTGCTTCATCTACATAACGTTCACCTTCAGGTGTTACATATATACATTCAGGGGTAAAATATCCTAGTGAAGTGTCATTAATAAGATTATGATGCAGCTGCAATGCATTTTTAACAATAATATCAGCGCCTACAGCTTCCGCCATTACTAAACTGTCTCCTTTATTAACAGAGGTGTTTACATAGTCTGTATATTGAGGATAATACTTTGCCATCATTTCCTTGTTTCCGGCAAAACCACCACTTGCAATGATTACCGAATCAGCTTTTATAGTTATTTCATTACCGTCTTTGTCAATTGCTTTTGCTCCCACAACTTTATTTCCTTCCTTAATTAGTTCTGTTGCAGGAGTGTTTAAATGTGTTTCCACACCGGATTTTTCTGCAGTTTCAAACAAATACTTCATTATAAAGCCGTTTCCGCCTTCAGTCATATGAATACGCGGAATATTTCTTCCTTCATAAATTCCAGCTGCCATTAAATTATCCGTAAATATAACTCCATGTTCTATTAGCCACTCGATATTTTTTGGAGAATTTTCCGTTGTATATCGAACCATTTCTTCATCTACAAATTCATCTTTGGCATTTCCTGCAAGCATCATCCATTCTTCATAGAATCTGTCAACATTGTCTTCTATGCCATTTTTTTCTTGAATTGAAGTGCCAGCTGCATGCACCCATCCTGCTGACAATGTAGTTGTTCCGCCGATTCTGCCTAACTTTTCTAACATAATAACTTCTGCGCCGTTATCAGCTGCTTCTAATGCAGCTGACATTCCTGCTATTCCCGAGCCTATAACAAGAATATCTGTCTCCCAATTTAATTGTTTTGGGGCATCCTTTTCAATTTTCTTTGCTTTTAAAGCATCAATATCTGCTTCTGCTTTACTTAAAGCATCAGTAACCGCTCCTATAACAGCAGCACTTGAAATTGTAGCACCTGAAACCGTATCAACATTTAATGTTTGATATTCAAGAATTTCATTACTGATAGTTTCAAAAGCCTGAGTTCCAACCATCATTGTATCATTAAACTCTATTAGCTTTATATCCTTGATTGTCATTTTATCAACAGTTACTTCTACCATAATTGGACCCTTGTAGCCTGTCCTAGCTGCAGTATATGCACCCGGTTTGTATGCTGTAATATCTATAACCGATTCATTTCCTGCAGGCTTATCATCCGCTGGCGGTTGTTCTGTTGTTGCACATGCAGTCATCACCATCATTACACATAGAATAAGAGCAAGTAATCTCTTAATATTTTTCATAAATCCTCCCTGATATTTTTATTATTCACATATGTTTGTGAATTATCTAACTAAATTGTACAATTTAAAGTTAACCTGATGTCAAGAGGGATTATAGCCTTTTTTTAAGGCAAAAAAAGTAAAACGTCGGGCTACCCTATGTTTTACTTTCTTCCTAAATAAATCATCTGATATACTTCCTTACCGCTAATATCAAAATTATAAGGATTGTTTTCTACAACAGGTCCTATGTCATTGGCTATTAGTTGTTTTATTCCAAGAAATTCAATCTTTTTTAGTATCTTATCTCTATTGAAATAATCCAAAGCATCAATATGTATATTTTTAATATTATTCATAGTTTTAAAATATGGATATGAACCAATGAGTATGCCTTCACTCTTTAAGAGAGGCAATATCTTTTCTAAAACAAATCCTTTGTCAGTTTGTACATAATCCTTTGTCATCCAATGATCAATCATAACATCAATTGAGGATTCGCATAAAGGCAATCTATCTATATCGCAACACAGAAAAATAAAATTATTATGTTCTTGATTTAATTCCAAGTTTTTTTTCAGTGCAATTATTTTGTCAATATCATAATCAACAAAGATGCATGTGGAATCTCTTGACATATTTTTGATGTAATGCTTAAGAAAATAACCAACACAATGCTGCAATTCCAAAATAAGCTTTGAACCCGTATCGTATTTTTTTAATTCGTCGGACATTTTAGCCATACCGCTATATACAAAATTTATAAAATTAGACGAAACTACCTTTAAATAATCATCTCTTGAAGGCCAAGGATTACCGTTTAAAAACCTTTTTCTCATTGCTTTTTCTTCTATAAAAATTCCATATCTAACTATGGCATGGTATCCACACCGGCATATGGCAGTACCTTCTGTAAGCATATTGTTATCTATAATACCGTTCTTAATATTCAAATTACTCTTGCAGTCAGGGCATCTAAGAATTCCTAAGTAAGAAACAGGAAAACCTATTAAATTAGTTTTTTTTGTTTTGTGTGTTTGTAGTTCTTCTATTGTTTCATTAATATCAAAACTCATTTTTTGATATTTAAAACTAATTTTTTCAATGTCTTCTTTTTTTTCTATTAACATTGTCAAAATCATATCTTTGTAATCTTCAGTTTCAATTCCTATTAACCTCAAATAGGTTAATAATTTAAGTATTTCGTTTAAATTAAAGCCTAATTGTTTTAATTTAATTACTTCTTCCATATCTTTACTATCTTTTTTATGGAAAAAATATTGTCCGCCTATTTTCTTGGCGGTTATAAGTCCCATATCCAAATAATGTCTAACTGTGTTTTGTGTCACACCATGTTTTTTTGAAAATTCACCTATTTTAATATTGCTCACCACTCTGATTATATTTCTTGTATGAGTATTTACTCTTTCCTATCAAACTGAAATGTACTTATCTATTTTGTTATTTATTATAGTTTATCAATCTTTATTAATCAACTAAAACTTCAATACCGCTTGTCAACAACCCCGTCCCCGTGTCACGTCTATTAAATTAAAACTGCTGGCATATAAGCCAGCAGTTTTAATTTAATTTGTTGTTGCTGAAAATTAGCTCTTTGTCATCAGCAGTAATTTTAATTGTATCTGATTTTTCTATCGTTCCTTTAAGAAGTTCTTCTGACAATCTGTCTTCAATTCTTCTTCTTATTTCTCTTTGAAGAGGACGGGCTCCATACATTGGATCAAACCCTGAATCTGCTAATAGATCCATAGCTTTATCATCAACTTGAATTTGAATACTCATTTCTTCAAGTCGCTTTGATAAACCTTTTATCATCAATGTCACAATTTGTTTTATATGCTCCTTGTTCAATGAATGGAAGACGATTATTTCATCA
>CAYXNK010000215.1:0-3502 GCA_964466395.1 uncultured Oscillospiraceae bacterium
TCTCCTATCTTAGCTATTTACTTTAATCAATACCTATCCCAAATGTACCACCTGCCAAAAGGCACGAGCCTTCCTGGAGGCCAGAGGTGTGGCCTACGATTTTCGTGACATCAAACAGGAAAACCCGACGGAGGCCGAGCTGCGCGCCTGGCACGGGAAAAGCGGCCTGCCGCTCAAACGCTTTTTCAATACCAGCGGTCTACAATACAAGGCCTTGGAGCTGTCCAAAAAACTGCCGTCTATGACCGAGGACGAGCAGTTTGCCCTGCTCGCTACCGACGGCATGCTTGTCAAGCGCCCGATTTTTGTGGGCAGCGACTTTGCGCTGGTAGGTTTCAAGGAGGCCGAGTGGGAAGCGAGGCTGTGACCCATAACAGGGAGGGGCTAAGCCACTGGACAAGCGGAAGCGTGGTATTGCCCAAGATAAAGTGTCTTGGCAATTTCGATTATTTGAGGTGTTTTTATGCTTAATCCGGGTCTTTATGAACAAATCATCAATCGTGAGCTTCGCGCTGAGCTGTCGGCTATATCGGCAGCCCGGCAGACAACTGCACCTATCGACAAGGCAGAGGCCTCGAAAGTGCTCGCGCAGTATCTCGCAGACGTCGTTCAAAAGGGCTTGGATAATGTGCTTGATAACGGCGGGGATATCTCTGCCCAGGTCGAGCTCAGCAATCGAATTATCGAGATTATTATGCAAATGACGCAGGAGACTGCCTTTGCCGCTTTGTCTGTAGACGAGAGGGCAGAGCAGCTTCTTGCTTTTTTACGGGAGAACGACCCGCGCCTGGTTGTGGGCAAGACTGCCGCCAATATCGAAAGACCAGAAACATCCATTGCTCAGAGCAGCCTTTTTACCGGTGCCGCTCACGAGCCGCAGATGTATTTGGAGCTCAAAAAGGAAATTGTATCCGCAGATCGAATCGATATGCTTGTTTCTTTTATCAAATGGAGCGGGCTTCGTCTTATCATGGATGAGCTGCGGCAATTCACGAGAAACGGTGGAGCTTTGCGCATCATTACAACATCCTATATGGGAGCCACAGATGTGAAGGCCATCGAGGAGCTTCGTCAACTAGCCAACACCCGTGTCAAGGTCAGTTATGACACCAAGCATACCCGGCTTCATGCGAAAACGTATGTATTCTACCGTGATTCCGGATTTACCACCGCCTACGTTGGCTCATCTAACCTATCCAATGCTGCCATATCCAGTGGCCTTGAGTGGAATGTAAAAGTCACAAAAAAGGACCTGCCGGAAACCATCGACAAAATCGCCGCTACATTTGAGAGTTATTGGAACGCCGGCGAGTTTGAATATTACACCGAAGATCAGAAGGAGCAGCTTGCCCGTGCGTTGAAAGCTGAAAGATACTTTGACTTAAACAACGTCGACGCTTACACGCTGGATATTAGGCCCTATTCCTTTCAACAGGAGATTCTGGACAAGCTGGAGGCAGAGCGAGCTGTGCGCGGATATACCCGAAACCTCGTGATTGCCGCTACCGGCACAGGAAAAACGGTCATCTCAGCCCTAGATTATAAGCGGGTTCGCAAACAAAATCCAGGCAGGCCTTGCCGTTTGCTGTTTGTCGCACATCGGGAGGAGATTCTCAAGCAGGGTCTATACACCTACCGCGCTGTGCTCAAAGATGCCAATTTTGGTGAAATGTTTGTTGGCGGCTATAAGCCGGACAGTATCGAAAACCTGTTTATCTCAATTCAGACCTTCAACTCACAAGACTTCACCACTAAAACTGCGCTGGATTTTTACGATTATATTGTGGTGGACGAGTTTCACCATGCCGCGGCGCCGACCTATCAAAAACTGCTAGAATACTATCAGCCACAAATTCTTTTGGGGCTCACAGCCACCCCGGAGCGCATGGATGGAAAAAGCATTCTGGACTATTTTGGCGGACGAGTTGCCGCAGAAATCCGCCTGCCGGAAGCCATCGACCGCAAACTACTTTGTCCGTTTCAGTATTTCGGTGTCACCGACACGATAGACCTGGACGATCTAAGATGGACGCGGGGCGGCTACGACAAAGGTGAGCTGTCGCGCCTTTACACCATCAGCGGGGGCGTTGCCAGACGGCGCGCTGATATGGTTGTCTCATCTTTGCTCAAATACGTTACCGACATTGATGAGGTGAAAGGCCTGGGCTTCTGTGTTTCCATTGACCACGCAGAATTCATGTCGGCCTATTTCAGCGAGCACGGTATTCCGTCGATGTTTTTGACTGGCCAGTCACTGGATGAGGAACGAAAGACGGCTAAGCAGCGGTTGATTGCTGGAGATGTGCGCTTCATATTTGTGGTGGATATCTACAACGAGGGCGTGGATATTCCGGAAGTCAACACGGTGCTGTTCCTTCGCCCCACGGAGTCGCTGACCATCTTCTTGCAACAGCTTGGCCGCGGTCTGCGTCAATCAGAGGATAAAGAATGCTTGACGGTGCTAGATTTTATCGGCCAGGCCAATAAAAAGTACAATTTTGAGGACAAATTTGCGGCGCTGCTTTCGAGCACAACCCGTGGCGTGCCCCGAGAAATTAGAGACGGCTTTGTTTCTGCGCCCAAGGGTTGCTATATACAGCTTGAAAAGAAAGCCGCCAAGTACATACTGGACAATATTCGAGCCTCCTATGGCAATAGCGCTGGGCTGATCTCCCGTATTGATACCTTTGAGGAGGACAGCGGACTACCGCTTACGCTGGCCAACTTCCTAAACTATAATCACCTCGACGCCCGGTCGGTTTATAAGTTTTCTTCCTTCTCCCGGATGTGCGTGCGTTCCGGAAAGCTGGAGGATTTTGAGGAACCGGCCGAAGAAGCCTTGACAAAGGCCTTCACCCGTATTGCGGCCATTGACTCCCGCCGCTGGATTACATTTCTGATGGATGTTTTTCCACGGCTGGACAATGTGGATTTTGCTGCGTTGTCGCCGATGGAGCGGCGGATGCTGCAAATGTTTTATATCACCGTTTGGGGAAAGGCTGCTGACGATTGGAATAGCGACGAGGTGCTCGACAAGCTATATGGCCTTGCGGATAGCCCTGTAATGTGTGCTGAGCTAACGGCGTTGCTCCGGCATAACTTTGATAGCATTGATTTTATCGATGAACCGGTGGGTCTTGGCTTTGACTGCCCGCTCGACCTGCATTGCACCTATACCCGTGACCAGCTTTTGATCGCTATGGACTACAGGACACCCGGCAATGTGCGGGAAGGTGTGAAATGGCTGCCCGAGAAGAAAATAGACGTGTTCTTGGTGACGCTAAACAAGGCGGACAAAGATTATTCGCCCACAACCATGTATAACGACTATTCTATTAACGAGAAGCTGTTTCATTGGCAGAGCCAGAGCACCACAGCAGAACATTCCGCAACCGGGCAACGGTATATCCATCATCGCGATCAAGGTAGTCGCGTGCTGCTGTTTGTTCGTGAATTTAAAACGAATCGCGCCTTCGGTGGCGCAGAGGCATATACCTATCTC
>CAYXNK010000216.1:0-3496 GCA_964466395.1 uncultured Oscillospiraceae bacterium
CCGAACGTCAGATGAAAGGCGGAGCCCAAGCCGCCGGAAATGAAACGTTCAGGAGGAAAATAAACAATGTCAGCAGCAAAGAAAATGATTCGCATCAGACTCAAGGCCTATGACCATCAACTCATAGACAAGGCAGCGGAGAAGATTGTTGAAACCGCAAAGCGCACAGAAGCCAAGGTTTCTGGTCCTATCCCCCTTCCCACCAAGAGAGAGCTCATCACCGTTCTTCGTGCAGTCCACAAGTATAAGGACAGCCGTGAGCAGTTCGAACGCCGCACGCACAAGCGCCTCATCGACATTATAAACCCCACCCAGAAGACCGTTGAGGCTCTGATGTCTCTCGAACTGCCCGCAGGCGTAGAGATCGAGATGAAGCTGTAAATTGTCCCGCTTGGTCTTTTTCGCCGACTCTGTGCCTTTGCGGTTCGCTGTTTTATTACAGTTTCACCTTCGCGCCTTTGATTCGGCGAAAAAGCCCGGCGCCGCGGAGATAAGCGTTAGGCCTTGGCCTGACGAAAAGTCTCTGCGCAATTAATTCTATTTGAGTCTGAGACTCACTATCAAAAACCGATTGCCTGCAACTTGCGTAAGCGGGCGGGGTCAAGTCAGCAGCCTCTGGGCCAGACCTAAGCGAGCTGACCAATAACCTGTAAGGAGGAAATAACATGATGAAAAAGGCTATCATCGGAAAAAAGATCGGCATGACACAGATCTTCGATGAAGCGGGCAAGGTCGTTCCGGTCACCGTTATTGAAGCGGGTCCCTGCGTCGTTGTCCAGAAGAAAACAGTCGAGAGCGAAAGCTATGCCTCTGTGCAGCTCGGCTATGAGGACAGGGCTGAGCGCAAACTCACAAAGCCTGAAAAGGGCCACCTGAACAAGGCTGGCGTCCCCCTCAAAAAGTATCTCAAGGAGTTCCGCCTTGAGGACACAGCCTCTCTCAACGTGGGCGACATTCTGAACGCCGGCGTTTTTGCAGAGGGCGACAAGGTTGACGTGACCGGCATCTCCAAAGGCAAGGGCTTCGCCGGTGTTATCAAGCGCTGGAACGCGCACAGAACGCCCATGAGCCACGGCGGCGGCCCTGTTCACCGTCATGCAGGTTCCATGGGATCGGGCACAGACCCCTCCAAGATTTTTAAGGGCAAGATTGGCGCTGGCCAGATGGGTAACGAGCAGGTTACCATCCAGAATCTGGACGTTGTCAAGGTTGACCCCGAGCTGAATATGATTGTTGTTCGCGGCGCGATTCCTGGCCCCAAGGGCGGTATTGTTTATCTGAAGAACACCGTCAAGAACGTTAAGGCCAAGGGCACAGCAGCTGGCATCACGCACAACCCGCAGAAGGCTTCCGCAAGGGCTAACCCCCAGAAGGCCTCCGCAAGAAGCAAATAAGGGAAAGGAGAGAATGTAATGCCTAAAGCACCCATCTACAACATGACCGGCGAAAAGGTCGGCGAGATTGAACTCTCCGAATCCATCTTCGGAATTGAACCCAACAAGTCGGTTCTGCATGACTCAGTCAAGAACCACCTTGCAAATTGCCGTCAGGGCACCCAGAGTGCACTGACCAAGGGCGAGGTTTCCTATACCACCCGCAAGCCCTGGCGCCAGAAGGGCACAGGCCGTGCCCGTGCCGGTTATGCCGGTTCCCCCATCTGGAGACACGGTGGCGTGGCCTTTGCGCCGAAGCCCCGTGACTACAGCTACAGCCTCAACAAGAAGGTCAAGAGACTGGCTCTCAAGAGCGCCCTTTCCGCAAAGGCCGCCGAGGGAGAAATCATTGTGATTGACGGACTTGCCCTGCCCGAGATTAAGACCCGCGCTTTCAAGAGTTTTCTCGAGAAGGTTGAGGTTTCCGGCAAGGCTCTCGTGGTCACAAAGGAAGTCAACGAGACAGTCATTAAGAGCGCAAGAAACCTTCCCGGCGTTGAGACGACGATTGCCACAATCCTCTCTCCATATGCCATCCTGAATGCCGGAAAGCTTGTTGTTGACAAGGCCGCGCTTGAGAAAATCGAGGAGGTCTACGCATGATGAGAACAGCTTACGACATCATCATCCGTCCCATCGTCACAGAACAGTCCATGGAGGACCTCGACATCAAGAAGTATGTCTTTGAAGTGGTGAGAGACGCGAACAAGATTGAGATCAAAAAAGCAATCGAAGAAGTTTTCGACGTGAAGGTCATCAGAGTCAACACAAGCATCGTTCCCGGCAAGAAAAAGCGTGTGGGCTCAAAGCCCGCGGGCTACACATCTGAGTGGAAAAAGGCCGTTGTCAAGCTCAGCGCAAAATCTAAAAACATCGAAATCTTTGAGGGTATGGTGTAAGGGAGGAAATGAGAAATGTCCATTAAAACTTATAGGCCTACTACACCGTCCAGAAGGCATATGACAGTTTCGGGCTTCGATGGCGTCGATAAGCACGCCACGCCCGAAAAGTCTCTCGTAGAGGTCTTAAAAAACAAGGCTGGCCGCAACAACACCGGCCGCATCACCGTTCGCCATCAGGGCGGCGGCAACAAGAGAAAGTACCGCATCATCGACTTCAAGCGCAATAAGCTTGATGTTGAGGGCAAGGTACTTCGTCTGGAGTATGACCCCAACCGCAGCGCCAACATCGCGCTGATTGAGTATCCCGACGGCGAGCGCCGTTACATTTTGGCTCCTGTCGGCCTCAAGAATGGAGATGTTGTTATCTCCTCTACCGGCGCTGACATTAAGCCCGGCAACGCGCTGCCTATGGCAAACATCCCTGTTGGTACCGTGATTCACAACATCGAGATGTACCCCGGCAAGGGCGCACAGCTGGTCCGCTCCGCTGGCGTTGAGGCACAGCTGATGGCGAAGGAAGGCAATTACGCAACCGTGCGTCTGCCCTCCGGCGAATACCGCAAGGTTCTCATCAACTGCATCGCCACCATCGGCCAGGTGGGCAACATCGACCACGGCAACATCCACATTGGCAAGGCCGGCCGTAAGCGCCACATGGGCTGGCGTCCCAGCGTCCGCGGTTCTGTTATGAACCCCTGCGACCACCCCCACGGCGGTGGTGAAGGAAAGGCTCCCATCGGCCGTCCCGGCCCTGTTACCCCCTGGGGTAAGCCTACCCTCGGCTATAAGACGCGCAAGACAAAGAAGAAGAGCAGCAAGCTTATCGTCAAGCGCCGCAATGAAAAGTAAGGAGGGGACTAAATGAGCAGAAGTATTAAAAAAGGCCCTTTTGCCGCTCCCGAGCTGCTGAAAAGGGTTGACGAAATGAACAAAACCGGCGAGAAAAAGGTTCTCAAGACCTGGAGCCGTGCTACAACTATTTTCCCGACTTTCGTTGGCCACACCATTGCTGTGCATGACGGACGCCGTCATGTCCCCGTTTACGTTACGGAGGATATGGTCGGACACAAGCTGGGCGAGTTTGCGCCCACCCGCACTTACCGCGGTCACGCCGGCTCCAAAACCGGAAGATAGGAGGAGAAAAATGGAAGCAAGAGCAGA
>CAYXNK010000217.1:0-3478 GCA_964466395.1 uncultured Oscillospiraceae bacterium
CATATGGCAGGCGGCAAAGTGGTCCTTGCCATATTCCTTGAAGGTAGGGCAAACTTCCTTGCAGATGTCCTTTGCATAAGGGCAGCGGGTGTGGAAGCGGCAGCCGGAGGGGGGATTCATGGGGCTGGGGATATCGCCCTCCAGAACAATGCGCTGTCTCTCCCGGGAGAGTTGGGGGTCGGGCACGGGAACGGCGGAGAGCAGAGTCTTGGTATAGGGGTGGAGGGGGTGGCGGTTCAGCTCATAGCTTTCGCCCAGCTCCACCAGAGAGCCGAGATACATCACGCCGATGCGGTCGGAGATATGGCGTACAACAGAGAGGTCGTGGGCGATGAAGAGATAGGTCAGACCGTGCTCGTTCTGCATATCCTCCAGCATATTGACAATTTGGGACTGAATCGAAACGTCCAGTGCCGAAATCGGCTCATCACAGACTATAAATTCCGGCTTCACGGCCAGGGCACGGGCAATGCCGACGCGCTGCTGCTGTCCGCCAGAGAATTCGTGGGGGAAGCGGTTGGCATGTTCAGTGTTGAGGCCTACGTCGGACAGGAGAGCCTTAATCATATCTGCGCGATCTTCCTTGGTTTTGGCAAGCTTGTGAATATCAATGGCTTCGCCAATAATCTCGCCCACCGTCATGCGGGGGTCAAGGGATGCGGAAGGGTCCTGAAAGATAATCTGCATCTTACGGCGATAAGGCAGCATGTCCGCTGCAAACTTTTTTGACATGGTCATCTGGGGCTTGCCGTCCTTGTCACGCAAGGGCTTACCTTCCTTGTCCAGAGCGGGAATTTCGCAGTTTCCGCTGTCATATATGGTTTTCCCGTCATAGATAATACGACCGTGTGTCGGCTCATAGAGACGGAGGATGGTCCTGCCGAGAGTTGTTTTTCCGCAGCCGGATTCGCCGACAAGTCCCAGAGTTTCGCCCTTTTTGATGGACAGGGAAACATCCTGAACGGCCTGGACGCCGGGGCCCTTGACGCCCTTTACAGGAAAATGTTTGTGGAGATTTTCAATCTGAAGAAGCACCTTATTATCCATTTTTCTGCGCCTCCTTCTGCTTCAGATTTTCCTGTACCCGGAGCCAGCAAGCGCTTCGATGACCCTCACCCAAGTCCACATAAGGAGGCGCCTTTTTGAGGCAAATCTGCATACAGTGCTCGCACCGGGGCGCAAAGGAACAGCCCTCCGGCGGATTTAACATATCAACCGGTGTGCCGGAAATCGGAATCAGACGCTCATATTCCTTCGCGTCAACCCGGGGCATGGAACGCAAGAGACCCTCGGTATAGGGGTGGCCGGGCTTGTAGAAGATGTCCTCCACATTGCCCTGCTCCACAATTTTTCCGGCGTACATTACGGAGACCTTATCGCAGATTTCAGCGACAACACCCAGATTATGGGTGATGAAGATGATGCCCATTCCGGTCTGTCTCTGGAGGTCCTTCATAAGCTCAAGGATTTGCGCCTGAATGGTCACGTCCAGCGCGGTGGTGGGTTCGTCGGCAATCAGGAGCTTAGGAGAGCAGATGAGCCCCATGGCGATCATGACACGTTGGCGCATACCGCCGGAGAACTCGTGGGGGTATTGCTTTATACGCTTCTCCACGTTGTTAATGCCAACGAGACGGAGCATTTCCATCGCCCTTTCGCCGGCCTCAGCCGCGGAAACGTCCTTATTATGGGCGCGCAGCGCTTCCACCAGCTGGTTGCCGATGGTATAAACGGGGTTTAAGCAGGTCATGGGATTTTGGAAAATCATTGCGACCTTATTTCCCCGAAAATTGGCCATCTCATCTTTGTCGTAGGCAAGGACGTCCTCACCCTCAAATTGGATGGAGCCGCCGATGATCTTGCCCGGAGACTGGAGCAGACCCATAATAGAATAGGCCTCTACACTCTTTCCGGAGCCGGACTCTCCGACGATGCCCATGACCTCGCCATAGCCTAGGTCATAGCTAATTCCGCCGACAGCCTTAACCTCGCCGGCGGGGGTGAAGAAGGAAACCTTAAGATCGGTTACTTCTAAAAGCTTGTTAGCTGTATTCTTTACTTCAAGCTCGCTTTTTGCATCGAGCTTGCTGATTGCATTGTTATTCAAAAGAGAGTCTCCTCCTTGCTACTTTTTCAGCTTCGGGTCAAGGGCATCACGCAGGCCGTCGCCGAAGAGGTTTAAGGACAGAATCATCAGGCTCAGTAAAACTGCGGGAATAATGAGCCTGTAGCCATAGGTTTCAACACCGCTGAGCGCGTCCGAAGCCATAGCGCCAAGGCTGGTCATCGGGGCAGAAACACCCACGCCCAGGAAGGAGAGGAAAGACTCCAGGAAGATGGCGGAAGGGATTTGCAGGCAGGTGGTAACAACAATCTGACCCACGCAGTTGGGCAGAAGGTGCTTTCTAATGATGCGCCCGGGGCTTGCACCCAGGGCTCTTGCCGCTGTGACAAACTCCTGCTCCTTGAGCTGAAGAATCTGCCCGCGGATAATGCGGGACATGGTGACCCAATAGAGCAGGCCGAAGGCAATGAATAGGGAGATGATGTTCGGCCCCAAAATGCCCACAAGTCGTTGGAGAGGGCCAGCTCCACTATTTTGGAAGGCCTCCAAAGCCGGCTTTAAGGCTGTGGATAGAAGCAGAACAACTAAAATCTCTGGAATGGAGTAAATCAGCTCTACAATCCGCATCATCACAGCGTCAACCTTTCCGCCGAAGAAGCCGGAGATGGAGCCATAGGTTGCGCCGATGAGCAGGACTAAAAGAGCTGCGGCAACGCCAATAATCATCGAAACACGGGTTCCGACCATAGTTCTGACCATAATGTCACGGCCGTATTTATCGGTGCCGAATACGTGGGGGAACACCTTCTCCCCCGCTTCCTTCTGCTCCAGCTCGGCCTTGGAATAGCCGAAAAGGCGGAGCTTTATCTTGTTTTCCTTAATAAAGTCATCTGTGTCAACGCCCTTAGCGCCGGCCTGGGCACGAATTTTCGCCTTTTCGATGCTAGTCAGGGGCACTCCCTTCTCGGATTCGGCGGCGGCTAAGGCCGCTTCAATCCGCTCGTCGGCACTACCGGAGAGAGAGTCGATTAAACGCTGATCCTCCAGGGAGTAATGCCAAGGATAGAGATTTTCCGCACCGGAGATAAACTGACTATAGGAATAGGGCACAATGAGAGGCCCCAAAAAGGCAAAGGAAATGTAGAGGAAAACAATTACAAGAGCGACCATAGCCACCCGGTTCTGCCGCAGTCGGCGCCAGGCGTCCTTCCAATAGGAGATGCTTTCCCGATCAGGGATAAAGCCCTCCTTCTGCGCCTCGCTTGCGGAAAGAAAATCTTCCGGCTTCAGGTCAAGCAGATTTTCAATATCAGGCTGAAGCGTGCCAATTTTTGCACGTTTTATCTTATCCGCCATTTTTATTTTCCTCCCTCTGACAAGCTAATTCTGGGATCCACAACCTTATACAGCAAG
>CAYXNK010000218.1:0-3415 GCA_964466395.1 uncultured Oscillospiraceae bacterium
AGATGCAGGTCTGCGGCGTGCAGCAGCGTAAACGTTCTCATGTGATTCTGATGGCCTCCACATTCAAGCATTTTCCGGTTTCGGTGTCCAGGGTAAAGACAGCGCCCTCCAGCTTGCCAGGGCCTTCGGCAGACTCATAGCGTCGGGGCGGCTCACCCAGGAATTTTTCCACGCTCTGGCGGGGGTCAATGCCCAAAACCGAGAGGGCAGGCCCCGTCATGCCCAGGTCTGTAATATAGCCTGTGCCCTGGGGCAGCACGCAGGCGTCAGAGGTCTGGACATGGGTGTGCGTACCCCAGACGGCGGAAACCCGACCGTCCAGGAAAAAGCCCATGGCCTGCTTCTCGCTGGTGGCCTCGGCATGCATATCCACAAGGATGAGCTTCGCATCCAGGGAGGAGAGAATTTCCTGCGCTACATAAAAAGGGTTATCCGTGTTGGAATCCAGGGTAAAGCGCCCCAGGAGATTTATCACAGCCAGTTGTCCAAAGGGGGTGCTGTAGATACCGTGACCATAGCCGGGGCAGCGTAGGGCAAAGTTTGCGGGACGGAGCACCCGGGTGTTTGCGTCAAGATATTCTTTAATCTCGTAACGGGACCAGGTGTGGTTGCCCAGGGTGACAACGTCCGCCCCCGCCGAGAGAAGGTTTTCCGCCTGGGCAGGCGTTACGCCCACCACATTTGCATTTTCGCCGTTTACAACGGTGAAGGCAATGTTTTTGAGTTTTTTGATGGAGCCTAAATTTTGCTGCAGAAAGTCCATCCCGGTTTTTCCGCAAATGTCGCCGACGGCAAGAATGTTCACAGTCATGTGAGTTGTCCTTTCGGTTTTGCCCGGTCTACGCGCTGCTGGAGAAGCGCCGTGGAGCCGAGCCTGAAATGGTCTGCGCTGTCGTATCGCATACGCAGTTATTCTAGCATAGAATCCCAGACCTATGCAAATCAATTCATATAAATTTACAATTTGCACATACTATTTCCGTAATCGACGGCTTCATGCGCGAGCCTCTGGAGCCGGCGGAAGCCTTTCCCAAAATCCGCTGCCTGTGTGTGGCGGCAGCGTGTGTCGAAAAGGCAAGAAAATAAGGGGCAAAAGCCCGGGAGGAAAGAGCATGAATACAAATAATTTTGCAAGAGGTATTGGCATCGGCATCGTTGTCGGTTCCGCCATCGGTATGACAGTGACAGCTGCAAAAAACAGCAGCAAGCAGACAAAGAGTAAAGTCGGCAAGGCGCTCCGCACCGTGGGAGACATTGCTGAAAATATCGGAAACGCCTTTAATATGTAGCATCCCCGAAAAAGCGGGAAAAGCTGAGGGTTTTTTGCAAAAGGGGCTTGCATTTCACAGCGGAATATGGTACTATACTCAAGCGCTGTGCATTTGCGCCCTTAGCTCAGCTGGATAGAGCGTCTGGCTACGGACCAGAAGGTCAGGAGTTCGAATCTCTTAGGGCGTGCCAAAAACACCGGAATCATTTTGATTTCGGTGTTTTTGTTTTTTTGTAGCTTTAGCCGATTTCCGGCATTTCCTCGGGCAGGCCGAAGTCGTCCGGAACAGGCTCCTCATCGACCGCTTCCGTTTCGCTGGGGACAATGAAAAACTCGGAGAGATAGGCCTCCTGAGGAAGCCCTGCCAGCAGGGCGGGCAGGTTGATAATAATGCTGTCCATGTTGTAAGGCAGGCGAAGGGTGGTGACAGTGGTCTCCTCGCTGCCACCCTTGGTCTCGGTGATTTCCAGGGACATGGTGAATTTTTGACCGATGCTGATTGCCTTGCCACGCTCTTTGTCATAGAGCTTGGCCACCTGCTCACCGTCCACGGACGCAACGACCTTGTAGGGAGTGGCGTAGGTCTGTCCGTTGTATTCGAGGGCCTTGTTGTCCAGATATACGGTGTGTCCTCTGCCGATGATGAACATGGTGCCCGCTATGAGGAGAAGAAGTAAAATCGCACCTGCTCGAAATAGGAGCCTGCGTGTTTTGTTCATTTATTCTCCTCCTGCTGTGCCAATCCCAGCTGCCGGCCGAGTCTGCCCTTGGCCTGGCGCTTTTTTGTCTCGTACATAATCAGGGCGACCGTGATGACGCCATAAGAGATGAAGACGCGGAAGTATTCGCCAATCATGGAGTCCCCTGTGATTTTTGCGCCGGCAGATGGCGCCACAATGAACATCAGGTGGAATAAAATCACACCTAGGAATACGTTGCCGATGGAGGCTTTATCAACAGAGGCTCCGCCGATGAGCAGCGCCGCAATGCAAAACATGCCAATCTGGGAGTGGGAGCTGTAGGTGGACAGGTTGCCGATGTTCTGCAGGTAGACAATCATGCCCAGACCGGCAAATATCGTTGACATGACGATGGCGATGATTCTCGTTCTATCCACGTTGATGCCCGCGTCCCGGGCAACATCCATGTCCTGACCAACCGCGCGCATATCCTGACCCAGCTTCGTTCTGCGGAACCACATGATGAACAGGCAGAGCAGGCCGATAATCAAAAAGGTCAGCACCGGAATCTTTACGCCGCCAATGTGAACCGCAAGCAAATTATCAAGGGCCTGACGCATGTTCAGAAGGCTGACGGTGTTCCGGATGCCATAGCCTCTGGGCAGCATAATGGAGAAGTGTTTAATCGGAATAATCGGGCCCATCATATAGAGGACGACCAGCTGGTATAGGCCATTCATAAAAAAGCTGATGATATAGCTTGTAATCATTTCCCTGCCCTTGGCTCTGTTTAAGAACGAGCCGCAGAGAAGACCCAGGGCAATGGAGATGGGAATGGAGATAATCATCGCGAGAATGATGCCTGGAATGCCCCAAATCTGCCAGTCGGCCACCAAAATTAGGCCAATCTGCCCGGCCATTGCGCCAAGGGTCATGCCGAAGTTTAGGCCCATGCCCGCCATAATCGGAATTAAAAGACTGAGAATCAGGAAGATATTTCTGCTCATTCTGGTGACGATTTCGTCCAGAAGATAGCCCGCGGAAAAACCGGAAATCGGAATGAACACGGCGCAAATGACCACAAACATCAGCGGCACGGCATTGTTGCGCACAAATCCGCCCAGGGCTTTTCCCGCATTGAGCGTTTGACCGTTTTTCTTGCTCATCTTAGTCCCTCCGTCTTTCTTGTCAGGGCGTATAGAATCATGCCCTGAGAAACGATGATTCGGATAACCTCGCTCATGTCCATACGAATCACGGAGTTCATCACCGTCGGAGTCATGGTCACGATGCCCTGGAACAAAAAGGTTCCGAGGATTACGTGAGAAATGGAGGCCTTGTTGACCGAAGCGCCGCCGATGAGGATGGCCGACACCGCGGGAAGTGCCATCATAAACGGCGCCATATACAGCTGAATGAAGCCGAAGCCCTGCTGATAAACCAGAATGCCGATGGCGGCAAGCCA
>CAYXNK010000219.1:0-3399 GCA_964466395.1 uncultured Oscillospiraceae bacterium
TGCCGGGGGCGGGAGGGGACGGAGGTATTTTCAATCACCCAGTCATAGAGGGGTCTGTGATCCTCAAACTCCAAAGAGCAGAGGGAGTGGGTAATGTGCTCCAAAGCGTCCTCTAAGGGGTGGGCAAAGTCATACATGGGATAGATGCACCACTTGTCGCCGGTGCGGTGGTGGTGGGTATGGCTAATGCGGTAGATTACGGGGTCGCGCATATTGAAGTTGCCTGAGGCCAAGTCAATCTTGGCCCGCAGGGTCATTTTTCCGTTTTCAAACTCGCCGGCGCGCATCCGAGAGAAGAGGTCAAGGCTTTCGGCAATCGGTCTGTCCCGATGGGGGGAGCGGGCGGGAACGCCAACGCTGCCGCGCATTTCCCGGGTTTCCTCGGGGGTCAGTTCGCAGACATAGGCGAGCCCCTTTTCAATCAGCTCCACGGCAAAGCCATACATGGCCTCGAAGTAATCGGAGGCATAATAGAATCTGTCCTCCCAGTCGTAGCCCAGCCAGTGGATATCCTCGATAATCGCGTCCACGTACTCCACGTCCTCCTTCGTGGGGTTCGTGTCGTCCATACGCAGGTTGCACAGGCCCTTGTATTTCTGGGCGGTGCCGAAGTCGATATAGATGGCCTTGGCGTGGCCGATGTGGAGGTAGCCGTTGGGCTCCGGCGGAAAGCGGGTGTGTACGCGCATCCCCTCATAAGTTCCGCCCGGGGCAAGGTCCTCGTCAATAAAATCGTGAATAAAGTTGCTGGTGTTCTCGTCCATAGTATCTAACCATCCTCTAGCTGCCGGAAAACGCCGGTGTTCTCGCTTTTTCCGTGTTATTTTCTTCCGTATATTATAAGCGATTATGCTGGTAAAAACAACAGCAATATGCTAGAATAATCCAGAGCCATTAAAATGCGGCTGAGATTCTTCACGGAGGGGGACAATTTACAGATGATGGACCTTATTATTATCGGCGGCGGCCCCGCCGGGGTTTCCGCTGCGCTGACGGCAAAAAACAGGGGAAAGAGCGTTTTGGTCATTTCCAATGAGCCGGAGCAGAGCGGCCTCTGGAAGGCGAAGCTCGTGGAAAACTATCCCGGCATGCCTGCTGTCACCGGTGCGAGTATGCTCCGGACCATGCGTGAGCAGCTTGAGACGGCGGAGATTGAAGTGAAGAGCCTCCGCGCCCTAAACGCCCTGCCCATGGGAGACAGCTTTGCCGTTTCCTGCGGTCAGGAGTATTTTTCGGCCAGCGCCCTGATTCTTGCCATGGGGATTACCCAACAGAACGTCTATCCCGGCGAGGAGGAGTTTCTGGGCAGGGGCGTTTCCTATTGCGCCACCTGTGACGGAATGCTCTACCGGGGCAAAAATGTCGCGGTTATCGGCTTAAATGAGGAGGCCGAGGAAGAGACGAAGTTTTTACGTTCCATCGGCTGTCTGGTGGAATTTTTCGATAAAAATCGGGCAAAAAAATATGAGATTCGCGGGGAGGGCACGGTGAAGGAGCTGATTGCAGACGGCGTATCCTATCCGGTTGACGGCATCTTCATCCTGCGCAACACCATCGCCCCCGGAAGCTTTTTGCAGGGGCTCGCGCTGGAAAACGGACACATCGCTGTGGACGAGCATATGAAAACCTCCATCGATGGGGTTTATGCCGCGGGGGATTGCATTGACAGACCCTATCAGATTGCCCGGGCAGCGGGCCAGGGGAACACGGCGGCCCTGGCTGCCTGCGAATATCTTGACAAAAAGTAAGATATCGCGTATAATTTTTCATCAGTAATAGCCCTGAAGGGGAAGTGCGTTGGGGGTTCCGGCAAAGAGAGAAAGCGGCTTGGTGTGAGCTTTCCCGGAAACCTATCGCTTGTCGCCCTGGAGCTGACCGGAGGAAATGCCGGTTCGCTTTGTCCCCGTTAAGGACAGTCGAGTGCGCGGCTTTTGCCGTGAATTCAGGTGGTACCGCGTGTTACAGCGCCCTGAGCAAATGCTTGGGGCGCTTTCTATTTTAATTTGAAGGAGAGAAGTTTTATGCCGAAAGAGCTTTCAAAGGTTTATGAGCCGAAAGAGGCGGAACAACGCATATACGAAATGTGGGAACAGGGCGGCGCTTTTCGGGGCGTCCGCGACCCCAACAAAAAACCCTTTACGATTGTGATGCCACCCCCCAATGTCACAGGCCAGCTGCACATGGGCCACGCCATGGACGCAACTCTGCAGGACATCTTGATTCGCTATAAGCGCATGAAGGGCTTTGCCGCCCTTTGGGTGCCCGGTACAGACCACGCGGGCATCGCCACCCAGATTAAGGTGGAGGAGGCCCTGCGCAAGGAGGAGGGCCTCTCAAGGCATGATTTGGGACGTGAAAAGTTCCTGGAGCGGGTCTGGGACTGGAAAGAAAAATACGGCGACCGCATCGTCGAGCAGCAAAAAAAGCTCGGCTCCTCCTGCGACTGGGACAGGGCGCGCTTCACCATGGACGAGGGCTGCTCCAAGGCCGTGCGAGAGGTCTTTGTCTCCCTGTATGAAAAGGATTTAATCTACAAGGGAAGCCGGATTATCAACTGGTGTCCCCAATGCACCACAGCGCTCTCTGACGCGGAGGTGGAGTATAAGGACAAGCCCGGCCACCTCTGGCATCTGCGCTATCCGCTGACAGACGGCAGTGGTCACCTCGTTGTGGCCACCACCCGGCCTGAAACCATGCTGGGTGACACGGGTGTGGCCGTGAACCCCAATGATGAGCGCTACAAGCACTTAATCGGCAAAACCTGCACACTCCCCCTGATGAACCGGGAAATCCCCATTGTCTGCGACGATTACTGCGACATGGAATTCGGCACGGGCTGCGTCAAAATGACCCCCGCCCACGACCCCAATGACTTTGAGGTCGGCCTGCGCCATAACCTTGAGGTCATCCGCGTGCTGGACGATAACGGCCGTGTCAACGAGCTGGGCGGCAAGTATCAGGGTCTTGACCGCTATGAGGCCAGAAAGCAGATTCTCGCTGATTTGGACACCCAGGGACTCTTGGAAAAAACCCAGGAGCACCAGCACAATGTTGGTACCTGCTATCGCTGCTCCACCGACGTGGAGCCGATTATCTCTGCCCAGTGGTTTGTGCGCATGGAGCCGCTGGCCGGGGAGGCCATTCGTGTGGTTGAGGAAGGGGAGACCAAGTTCGTCCCCGAGCGCTTTTCCAAGATTTACACCAACTGGATGGAAAATGTCCGCGACTGGTGCATTTCCCGCCAGCTCTGGTGGGGACACCAGATTCCCGCCTGGTACTGCGCCGATTGCGGCCACACAACCGTCTCCCGTGAGGATGTGACCAAGTGTGAAAAGTGCGGCAGCACAAACATCACCCGGGACGAGGACGTGCTGGACACCTGGTTCTCCTCGGCGCTCT
>CAYXNK010000220.1:0-377 GCA_964466395.1 uncultured Oscillospiraceae bacterium
TTTACAGATATTGATGACAAGATGATTAAGAAGGCAAAGGATAATAATACCACCGTAAAAGAGTTGGGCGATCATTATATCATGGAGTATTACAAGGATGCAGACAAGCTGAAAATCAAAAGGGCCACAGTGAATCCAAGAGCAACTGAATACATCAAGGAAATGGTTAGTTTTATAGAGGAGCTCATCGCCAAAGGTTTGGCCTATGAAATGGATGGTGATGTCTACTATTCAACGAAATCCTATAAGGAATATGGAAAGCTCTCGGGTCAAAATCTTGATGATCTGCAGTCTGGGGCACGAATCGATGTAGATGAGCGTAAGAAAGATCCTATGGATTTTGCGCTTTGGAAGAAGGCAAAACCCTTCGAACCTTC
>CAYXNK010000220.1:387-3390 GCA_964466395.1 uncultured Oscillospiraceae bacterium
AAGACCAGGCTGGCATATCGAATGCTCTTGCATGGCGCTCAACCTCCTGGGTGAAACGATAGATATTCACGCTGGTGGTACCGATCTTATCTTCCCTCATCATGAGAATGAAATCGCACAAAGCGAAGGAAGGTCCGGTAAGACCTTTGCAAAGTATTGGCTGCATGGTGCATTCATCAATGTAGATAATAGGAAAATGAGCAAATCATTGAATAACTTCTTTACGGCAAGAGAAATCCTTGAAAAATACGATACTGAAGTGGTGAGGTTGTTTATGATTTCCGGACACTACCGAACACAGATCAATTTCACCATGGAAGTCCTTGATTCAGCCAAAGCGTCACTTGAACGAATGTATAATGCCCTTAATATCCTTAACGGGTATTTGAAAAACGAGAAGCAAGAAATCACACCAGAGGAAGAAGTGATGAAAGCCGAGCTGTTATCATATAAAGACAGATTCATTGATAAAATGGATGATGATTTTAATACAGCTGATGGCATTTCTGTGATTTTTGAACTTATCCGTGATGTTAATGTTAAGATTAACGAGAACAGTTCGGTTGAATTGGTTAAATTCGTTATTAATTTACTAAGAGACCTGGGAAGTCCGCTGGGAATCATGCAAAACGAAATAGGCGGAACACTTGAAGATGAAGTGGAAGAACTCATAAAAATGAGAAATGAAGCTCGAAAGAACCGTGATTTCGCTTTATCGGATAAAATTAGGGATGATCTCACCAGTAAAGGGATAATTTTAGAAGATACAGCCCAAGGCGTAAGGTGGAGTTTTAAAAAATAATTAATAAAAGCGGTAGTGATAAATAAATCACTACTGTTTTTTTGTTAATTATTGGACGAAAAACACTGTTTATCAGCTAAAATATAAACGATTGCATAATAAAGTTGCTAAAAATACAGAAATAATTAACGATTTTAATACTTTTTTCTGTATGATAATAAACAAATAACGACTAATGTGTGAAATAATTGTAAATATGATATCTTTTTCAAAAGGTATTGTCTGATGATTAACAATGTACCCTGAGTTTGTCACTTTGATGTTAAAAAAGCTAAGATTCTTCTTGCGCTGCAAGGAATCTTAGCTTTTTCGATCTTTTATTTTTTGTTGTGTACTTTATTAATTTCCTTTTTATAAGTTCTCAACTGCTCTATTCTCGCATAATCCTGATCCAGGGACACTCCGAAGATCGACTCGATATCGCGGAACACTTCATCTTGCTTGGCTAACGAATAGACCCCTTTGTGGATCATCCGGCAACTCGCGTTCTTCAAGGATTTCTGGATCCTGCGGACGGAATGCCTGTGCTCGAGCTTAAGCTCGAGGATCCTGGAAAACAGAAGCGCTAGGAAGCAGATGAGAAAATGTCCCTCCACACGGTCGTTCCGACGGACATGTACCGGTCTCCCTTCCAAATCGGATTTCATGACCTTGAAGCTTTCCTCGATTTTCCAGAGTCCCCGGTACTTTTCGATGATTTCGGCTTCCGACAGCTCGACTTCGCTGCTGATCAGCACATAGTAGCCGTCCAGTTCCTGGTCCCGAGCATATTTTTTCTTGTCGAACTCCAGATGGGGCTTGATCTTTTCAATCTCTCCGGTCTCTTCGTTGACATGGCTCAGCTTCAGGTATTTCTTCAGACCAAATCGATTGGAAGCGTTGTATTTGGAAGGGTTCTCCAGAAACATGTACAGCTTTTTTTCGAGTTCTTCCCGTTTGTGCTTTTCCCGATCATCATAATCCTTGGACCAGAAGCAAACGACCTTTTCGTGCAGTTCCACCTCTTCACCCGATTCATCTTCCACTTTACGGTCCCGGAGGAAGGATTTCACCTTGAAGGTTCCTGACTTGTTGTACTCATAGCCTTCCTCTTCCAGGACCTTGCGGATAAACGTGCTGGTGGTTCCTCGAAGTTTCTGGGAAACGACATAGCCATCTCCTCGCTTGACGAGGTGAGCAAGGTTCTTTCCGCTGTTGAGGCCCTTGTCCGCGGTGAGGATCACGCGGCCCAGACCGTAGCGCTGTTTCATCTCCTTGACGATGGGGATCAGTGTCGAGGTGTCCGGAGTATTGCCGGAAAAGAGCTTGTAACAAATCGGAAGACCGTTGGCATCGATGAACAGCCCCATCTGAACGATGGGGGATTTTCGATTCTGCTTGGACATCCCGACCCGTTTCAGGTCATCTTCCTCGTCGATCTCGAAGTAGTAGTTGGTCACGTCATAGAACACCAGGGAGCAATCCCGGGCGAAGCTTTCAGAAACCGCCTTGTGCAGGAAAGACTGGAGTTCTTCCTTGAGCTCGTTCATTGCGGAAAGGCTCCTATAGACGGAGTTCTGCTCGATCTGGAAGGGTTCGAAGAAGCTGAATTGATTCTCCAAAGTCGCCAGCTTGCTGGCGGGATCCATAATCCTCGAGAAAACCAGCAGTTTGACGATTTCGCTTAGGTCGTATTCCTTCTTCCACCGGGCAGCCGCTTTTTTGAAGAAAGCGGGAAGCTGAAGCTGCTCATAGAGCGCTTCCAGGAAGAAATAGCCATAGTTCAGGTCGGGACCGTTGGTGCCGTTCTTCTGCTTCAGGTTGAGCTCGACGGTTACCTCATTGAGTTCCATTCCCTTCGCCTCCAGCCTCAGTTTGTCCAGAATATCTGGATCCTTCGCCTGGAGCTCTTCCAGATTGCCATAACTCTTGACGATTCTCTGCTTGGATTTTCCCTGCTCATCCCGATACCCCTCGACCAGGTATACCTTCGAATGCGTTGAAGTCGGACTCTTCGTTACTCGAATATACATGAAAACACCCCTTTTCGCCATTATACCACATTTCACTACAGAACACAACATAAAATTAAATTTTAGTGCAAAATAAAAGCGTTCAGGCTGAACGCTTTTCAAATAATATTTACTTCTCAAGTGACAAACTCAGGATTTATGAACAGTTGAAAGCGGACGGTATTTATCCGCAGATTGAGATGGAGGTGT
>CAYXNK010000221.1:0-3351 GCA_964466395.1 uncultured Oscillospiraceae bacterium
AGCACCTGCCTTTTAAGCAGGGTGTCCGGGGTTCGAATCCCCGCTGAGTCACCAAAAACAAACAGCCCGCAAGCCTAGTAAAATCAGTGGCTTGCGGGTTTTCTGTATTTTAAGTCTTAAATTTACTTATAGTAATCTGCTGGTTTCGCCCCTATTTTAGCTCCAAGCGATAGAAAGAGGCCCTTCCAGTACATTGAACTGAACCTTTTAACCCGCATTTACACACCCAAAAAGGGTGAACTCTATATCGACGGCGTGCCCGCAGACCCCCAGAAGCACAGCCTCGCCGTGGTGTTTCAGGAACCCTCCTCCATGCCCTGGCTGACCGTTGAGCAGAACCTCCGCTTCGGCCTGGAGATCAAAAAGCTCCCGAAGAACGAGATTAACGGCCGGGTCGAAAATGTCATCAAGCTTTTGGGTCTTGAGGAGTTCCGCGACCGCTACCCCCATCAGCTCTCCGTCTCCACCGCCCAGCGTATCATCATCGGCAGGGCTTTCGCCATGCAGCCCGACCTTCTTCTGATGGACGAGCCTTACGGCCAGATGGACATTAAGCTACGCTTTTACCTGGAGGACGAGGTCATCAGGCTCTGGAAGGAAACTGGAACCACCGTTGTCTTTATTACCCACAACATTGAGGAAGCTGTATATCTCGCCGAGCGGGTCTTGATTTTGACCAATAAACCCGCTAAAATAAAGGAAGAAGTCATTGTAGACCTTCCCCGTCCCCGGGATATCACCTCGCCCGAATTCATTAAAATCCGCAACCACGTCACCGAACAGATCAAGTGGTGGTAACTTCGGACGCAAAGGCTCAGATACAAACCACCCGGTTCTGTAGCTGGCCCTTTTATTTTCGCTCCGGGGGCAGGACTGTTAACCGGCCTGTCTACGGGTCTCTTCAACATTGTCGGCCCCTTTTTTATGGTGTATTATCTTAATGTCTGCGAGAGCACGCTTCAACTCAAGGCCAGCCTGGAGTTCAGCTTTCTTATGGCGGGGCTCTACACCACCTTCATGCACACCTTTGTCTACGGCAACATCAATGCCGCCGTACTGCCGGAGCTTTTATCTTCCGTCTCTGCCGCGCTCTTGGCTGGTGTTTTAGGCCTGAAGCTTTACCGAAAAATCGATAAGGACAAAATCGCCCTTTTTGTATACATCCTGCTGCCGATTATGGCCGGCGTTCTAATCATGAACGGCCTGGGCTAAGCGGCAAAAAACCTTCAGTTTGGAGAAATTTCTATGGATAGACATCAGATATTCGATATTTTACAGCTTGTGGAACAGGGAACTCTGTCCTCCAAGGACGCCCTTGCCCGCCTGCGCATTGAGTCCTTCGAGGACTTGGGCTACGCCAAGGTTGATCACCACCGCTCCCTGCGCCAGGGCGCAGCCGAGGTCATCTACGGTGCGGGCAAAACCCCTGCGCAAATCTCCGGCATTGTGGATGCCATGCGCCGTATGGGACAGGACACCATCCTGATTACAAGGATGGACCAGGAGGCGGCTAATTTCGTCTCCCAGCAGCATCCCCTGACCTACCACGAAATGGGCAGGGTCGGCATTGTGGGCGAACTGCCCTCTCCCGACGGGGACGGCAAAATTGTCATTGCCACAGGAGGCACCAGCGACATGCCCGTTGCCGAAGAGGCCGCTCTCACGGCAGAGGCTCTGGGCAATGAGGTGCTGCGGCTCTACGATGTTGGCGTTTCGGGGATTCACCGCTTGCTCTCCAACATGGACTACATCATGGACGCCCGGGTGATTGTTGCCATCGCGGGTATGGAGGGCGCTCTCGCCAGCGTGATTGGCGGCGTTGCCAACTGCCCGGTGATTGCCGTGCCCACCAGCGTGGGCTATGGCGCCTCCTTCGGCGGCTTGGCAGCTCTCTTGTCCATGCTCAACTCCTGCGCAAGCGGCGTTTCGGTCGTGAACATTGACAACGGCTTCGGCGCGGGCTATCTGGCCGGAATGATTAACCACATGGGGAAATTATAATGCGGATTCTATATTTTGATTGCAGCATGGGCGCTGCCGGTGATATGCTCACCGCCGCCCTCTTGGACTGCCTCCCCGACCCTGCCGCCTTTGTGGCGGAGTTTAACGCCCTTGGAATCCCCGGGGTTCAGATGCACATTGAAAACACCGAAACCTGCGGCATCCGTGGCCTCCTCGTACATATTGTTGTCCATGGCGAGGAGGAGGACGAGCACAGCCATGAGCACCATGGTCACAGCCATGAGCACCACCATCCCCACGAACGGGGTCCCGCAGAAATTGCGGCTCTAATTGAGCAGCTCCCCCTTTCTGAACCGGTACGCCAGAACGCTTTGGCGGTGTATCAGGGCATTGCCGGTGCCGAGGCCAGGGTGCACAACAAGCCCCTCAGCCAGGTGCATTTCCACGAGCTGGGTTCTCTGGACGCCCTCGCCGATGTGCTGGCCTTCTGTATGCTCATCGAGAAGCTCAGTCCCGACAAAATCCTCGCATCCCCCGTCCACGTGGGCAGTGGCCAGGTCAAATGCGCCCACGGTGTTCTGCCCGTCCCGGCTCCTGCGACAGCAGAGCTGCTCCGGGGCATCCCCAGCTATGGCGGCGAGATTCAAGGCGAACTCTGCACCCCCACGGGGGCTGCCCTGCTCCGCCACTTTGTGCAGGACTTCGTTCCCCAACCCCTGATGACCGTTTCCGGCCTGGGCTATGGCGTGGGGAAAAAGGTCTTTCCCCGGGCAAACTGTGTCCGCGCCCTTTTGGGTGATGTAGAGGGCACCGCCGAAACCGTGGACGAGGTTTCCTGCAACTTAGACGACATGACAGGCGAGGCCATCGGCTTTGCCCTGGAGCTGCTTTTGGAGCAAGGCGCACTGGACGCCTACACCCTGCCTATCGGCATGAAGAAGTCCCGCCCCGGTGTTATGCTCTCCTGCCTCTGCAAGCCTGAGGACACGGAGCGCCTTGCAGACCTTATGCTGCGCCACACCACAAGCCTGGGCGTTCGCATCACAAGCCACAGGCGCAAGACCCTGCCGCGCAGCTTTGAGATCATCGAAACCCCCTATGGCAGCGTGCGTCTCAAAACAGCCGGCGGCGTCACCAAGCCCGAATACGAGGATTTGGCCAGAATCGCAAAGGCACAGGATTTGACCCTTGCCGAGGCCGCCGCCCTGCTCTCACCCCCGAACATAGAAAGGTAGCCTCCCATGCAGACACTGGAACAAAAGTTTGAAGCACTAAAACAAAACATCAAGGGCCTCGGCAGCCTTGGCGTCGCCTTCTCCGGCGGAGTGGACTCTACCCTGCTGCTCAAGGTCGCTCACGACCTCCTGGGTGAAAGAGCCATCGCCCTTA
>CAYXNK010000222.1:0-3320 GCA_964466395.1 uncultured Oscillospiraceae bacterium
TTCAGGTAGGCGCGGCGCTGGAGTGCGCCGACGGCCGGGTGTTCACCGGCTGCAACGTGGAAAACTCAGCCCTGGGCTGTACCATGTGCGCCGAGCGGACGGCCATCTTCAAGGCCGTGAGCGAGGGGCAAAAGCAGTTTACGCGCATCGCAATCTATGGCGAGAGTGCGGACTACTGTATGCCCTGCGGCTCCTGCCGCCAGGTGATGGCGGAGTTTTCGGGTGGGGATTTGGAGCTGCTCTGTGCCAATGCCGGCGGCGGCTATGTGAGCTATAAGCTCAGCCAGCTTTTGCCCCACGCCTTTCGTTTGACGAATTAAGAGAGATTTTTGACCATTTTGCCGAGTTTTCGGGAGAAAGGCAGGACAACCATGGACATCGAACAAATCAGGATTTTTATTTCCGTGGTAGAGAACGGCAGCTTTACCAAGGCCGCTGAGGCGCTGTATATCAGCCATTCCACAACCAGTCGCAATGTTTCGGCTCTGGAGGAGCGGTTGAACACACGCCTTCTGCTGCGGGACAGCAGACAGGTACGGCTCACCGAGGCGGGCAGCCTGCTCTACCGGGAGGGAAAGCGCCTTTTAGAGCAGATTTCAGCCCTGAAGGAGGCGGTGAGCAATGCCGCCGTCACCGCTGCGGGAACCCTCTCTCTTGTAGGAGTGAGCATGAACAGCGCCGAATTGCGCGCGGTTTATGGTGAATTCTGCGCAAAACACCCCGGCACCGTGCTGGAAATCTACAAGGCCGGACTGTCTGAGGTCATCAGCCTTGTGGAGGGTAGCAGGGAGGATATTGGCCTTGCCTTTTCCTATGCCATGCCCAGGGAAAATGGAGATTTCTGCCGGAGCAGCCTCGCCCGGGAACGGTTTTATCTGGTCTGTGCCCAGGATGACCCCCTGGCCGGACGCGGCTCTGTTCGGGCGGCGGAGTTAAACGGAAGAGTCTATCTCAGCGTTGGTGAGCAGCGCAGCATCTTTGCCAGAGAGCTGGAGGAACGGCTCTTTGCCCAGACGCCCGATAGCGAGATTATGAAGGTTCCTTCGCTGGAGGCGCTATTTTTACAGGTGCGCAGCGGAAACGGGATATCCCTCGCCCCCGGCCCCCTGGCCAGGGAGTTGGGCGAGGGCTGCACTCTTTTGGAGGTTTCGGATTTGGACACAGGCTTTGATTTGGTGGTCTTTTGGCGGAAGGACAATATGAACCCCTCGCTCCCCCTCTTTGTCCGGCTTTTGGACGGGGAGGATGAAAAGCGCGAGACAGGTGAGGTTTGATATGAGAAAAACGTGTGAAAGAATATTGACCCTGCTGCTTGTGCTGGTGCTCTTCCTGCAGCTTCTGCCGGCGGGCGCAAAGGCGATCTCCTTTCCCGATGTGCCCAAGGGAGAATGGTTTGCAGACTCTGTGAACACCTTAGTGCAGCTGGGGATCATTAATGGCAAGGAGGATGGGCGCTTCCATCCCAATGATAAGCTCAGGCGAGGCGAGTTTATTAAGATGCTCACCATCGCGGGGGAGTATTTGATTTCCACGACTCCCTCAAAGGGGATTCACTGGTCGGAAAACTTCTGGAACGCCTTAAACGAGGCGGGGGTTTTGGAGATTGTCGAGACCAACGCCAATGACGTGCAGCGCTCTTACCCGCTGATTCCTTTGAAGTTCGCTGAGCTGGAAAAGGAAATCAACCGCTATGAGATGGCCTTTTTGATCAACCGCCTGGTCTACATGGTCTACTATGAAAACCAGATGGCTCTGGCCTCAACCGGCGACGATTTTATAAACCACATCGGCGACTATAAGACCATGGACGCGGCCTATCGGGGCAGCGTGGAGCAGGTCTATGCCAAGGGGATTCTGACGGGCTATGAGGACAGCTCCTTCCAGGGGAGCAACCAGCTGACCCGGGCCGAGGGTGCGGCGGTGATTGAACGCCTGCTTTTCGGCGGCCAGCGGGTCAAGCAGAGCTGGGCGGTGGAGAAAAAGCGGGAGGTAGACCCCACGTTTACGTCCTTTGCAATTCAATACCGCGGCCTTTCCAATGCCGAGCGCCGCCAGCTTCTGTTCGGCAACCCCAATAAGACCTATTTTGCCAGTACCAATGAGGCGAAGAATTATATGGTGTCTGTGAGCTTCCCTGTCTGGAAGCTTAACGAGAAGACCGGGCAGAAAACCAGCTCCACGGCGACGATTCAGGTACATAAGCTGGTGGAAAAGGAAGTCAAGGCAATATTTAACGAGATTTACAATTCCCCCGAGCGCTTCCCGATTAACGCCATCGGCGGCGCACGGTTTACGGACAGTCTGCGCCACAGCTGGGGCTGCGCCATTGATATTAACCCCAACGAGAACTACTACATTAACTATAAGACCGGACAGACCGTGGGCAGCTTCTGCTATAAAAACGGCAGCAGCCCCTATTGCATCACACCTGAGAGCAGTGTTGTCCGTGCCTTCGCCAAATACGGCTGGGGCTGGGGCGGCCAAGGTTGGAGCACGGCAGCGGATTATATGCACTTTTCGATTTTGCCAACGGGGGGCTAAGAGCTGAAGAGCCGCCCCAGCCGGGACCCGCCGAAGGTGGGACGCCGCAAGAGCGGCGGAGGTCGAAGGGCTTTGCCCGCCGACCGCAAATAAAACATCTTGGGGCCCCGCGCGGCGCAAGCCGAGAGGGGAAGGCGGCCAAGGTTGGAGCACGGCAGCGGATTATATGCACTTTTCGATTTTGCCAACGGGGGGCTAAGAGCTGAAGAGCCGCCCCAGCCAGGCCCTGTTTTTGGACTTCGGCTTTCAGCGAGTGGGGTCCACCCGCTATATATGCGATGTCAGCTCCGGCCTCATACTATTAAAATAAAGGAAAGCAAGGTGAGGGGGCGCAAAATGCCCCCTTGCCTTTTGTCAAAAAGGGGAAAAAGGGGCGAAAAATAAGGGAATTCTTCCTTAAATGCAAACTTATATATAAATGTATAAGAAAATACAATTTTCCCTTGACAGGGAAAAAAAAGTCTGATAATATAGCGGAGCGTCTATTGGGAAAGTTGCGCCCATAGAGCGAAAAATGCGATGAAGCGGGAGATTGCGGCGTGGCCGGTAACTTTCGTGGAGTATGTCCGCAGCCGGGAAAGGCCCGGCGAGAATCGGGCGGTTGAGAATGTTTCTGTTGCACGGCGTATATCGCTTGAACGGAGCCTCGAACCGGATGAATATCCGGTTTGTTTTTCGGGCAAGGCCTGATACGCACGGCAAAGTGTACAGAAAAAACGTCTCACCGAACGTCAGATGAAAGGCGGAGCCCAAGCCGCCGGAAATGAAACGTTCAGGAG
>CAYXNK010000223.1:0-3303 GCA_964466395.1 uncultured Oscillospiraceae bacterium
AAGTGCTTGTCATAAGCTGCAAAGCCCAATCCGGTTGGGTCTGTGTCATGATGTTTCAAAGTTCCTGTTACTTTAAGGTCTTCGCCTAAGGTTAAAGTGTTTCCATATTTAGCGTTTGAATGGGCCTCTTCACCGTCAAGGGTAATCGTTGCTGTGGATTTTGGAATCACAACCCCGCCGCCGCCGCCACCACCGCCGGTGGAGCCGCCGCCGCCTTCAACGGGTTTGCCGTCGCTGCTTTTGGGCGGTTCTGTTACGGAGCTGTCCACAGCGACCTCTGCGGGCTTGTTGCCGTCGATGATCACGTTATCGGCTTTAACCTCGGCTTTTTTGATTGTGCCCTGGTTGTCCACTGTGATTTGTGCGTTTGCAGTCAGTGTGCCGACCTCGCCCTTTACGGTGATTTCGGCCTTGGCTGCTGTCTCTGCAACGGTTACTGCCGTTACTTTTGAGGCGCTGTCAACCATCAGGGAGGCGCCGGAGCCGGTCACTGTGACGTTTGCGATGTTTGCGCCGACAGCGGAAACAGGAACGTCTGCAGCTATGGTAACATTATTGAAGCTTCCGGTCAGGATGACATCATCCTTGCCATCGTCTATAAAAACAGCTTCGACAACAGCGCCGCCCTCTGTGACAACGCGGACGCCGCCGTCGTCTGTTTTCTGAATGATGATGTTTGCAATTTGGCTGCCGCCGGTGATGTAGATGGAGTTCACACCGCCGCCGCGAACAATCAGCTTGCCGGCAACGTTAACGTTATCCAGGCGAACGTCTCCGTCGCCCACGCCCTCTGCAATAATGAGGTTGCCGGAGATTTTCATGTTTTTCAGGCTTACGTTCGCTGTGTTGACAACGACGTTCCCTGCAACATCTCCTGTGTGCTCACCGGCTGTCGCATAAAATCCCTTTATGGCGTTGTCCAGCATCTTCACAACAGAAGCACGGTTGATGCTTTCTGTCGGTGCAAAGCGGTTTTCTCCAACACCGGCAATCAGGCCGGCAGAGGAAAGCGCATTGACATAGCCCTTTGCCCAGCTTGCGATGCTTGCATCATCGGCAAAGCTTGAGCTGCCGCTCTTTTCGGGAATTCCCATGGCGCGGCAGATTAAAATTGCGGCCTCCTGGCGGGTGATTTTGTCGTTGGGGCGAACCATGCCATCGCCGCCCAACATCAGGCCGGCGGCATTGGCACGCAGAATCGCGTCTGTAAACCAGCTCTGTCCAAGGTCTGAAAAGCTGTTTGCAGCCTTTGTGCGATAGGCCATCATCCGGTCAAAGATGGTGGCCATCTCTGCCCTTGTGATGGAGTCGTTGGGACGGAAGCTGCCATCACTGCCTGTGAGGATGCCGGATCCGCTCCACTTGGCAATTTCGGCTTCGGCCCAGTGGCCGCTCGTATCGGAATAGCCTGCTGCCATTGCGGACAGCGGGAACAGGGAAATGCACATTAAAAACACGAGCATTAAACTCAATAATCTACGCTTCATTTTCTTCCTCCGTAATTTTCTTTTTTTGCTTGCTTCAGTTTTTTCTGAAGCTCACCTTCACCGCGTGAGAATATGTACTGCTTTTTTTGGAAAGTACGAGACAACACCGCCAATGATAAAAAGCGCCAGGATGTCGGATATCAGATAACCGCTGTTTGACGGCGGGTTTTCCGCCGTTTCCGCTCCTTTGCGTTTCAAGGGTTGATTATATATCGTGTGCATAACTGCCTGCGCCTTTGCCTTAAAACCCAAAGTCATCAGGCATTTATTGCCTCCTTCTGTGCCGAAAGCTCAAAATAGGAGCTTGCGTTTATGCTCTCGATGATTTCATCCCGCAGCCATTGCGGGGAAATGACCTCTACAGAGGGCAAATATTGCAGCGCCCAGAACTTTACGCCGTTTGGGGAAACCGTGAAACGAATTTCGAGGGTTTCATGATCCCGCTCATGAATCAGGATATCTGTTCCGTATTTATCGATCACATGGTCGAGAATGCTGCGCTTGCAGTGAATCACAATCTGCTCAGGCTCGCCGGAATATGCATAGATTGCCTGTTCTGTTGACTTTTGCGGGTCAAAGCCCGGCTCTTGCGGGTCAAGCGCATCATTTGTGATTTCAATGTCCTGTATCCGGTCAATGCGGTACATGCTGACCGTGTCTTTATTGTCCTTTACGCAGACAAGGTAATATTTTTCGTTGTGAAACATCATGCCATAGGGATTGACTGTATAGCATTCTTTACGCCTGGGGACAAGCTCTTTGTTCAGGTTGTATTGCAGATATGTAAACTTTACCTTGACCTTGCTTGAGATTGCCTCGTCAAGCTGTTCAATGTTCCAGAACATCTGTCGGTTTTTCGTTTTTGACTTCGGTTTGGCTATGGCGAAATGGTTGATGCGCTTGCGCTCATTGATGCTTAAGGGCCATTGAAGCTTTTTTATTAGCTCCTCTGTGTGTTTTTGGGACAAACACGAAAAAGAACAGACAGCGTCCATTAAAAGGCGAACCTCTCCGGGCTCGAAGAGGCGCTGCTTGAGGTAATAGCCAATTCCATTGTCCTCATAGGCGGAGATTTCATAGCCGAGGTTTATCAGCACTGTAATTGAGCTGTATATCGTGCGCCGGTCTGGTGCAACATCATAGTCCTGTTTCATCCTTGCAATGATTTCTCGCATCGGAAGAATGTGCTTTTCATCCGAATATTCGGTTAAAATCTTTAGCAAGCAGACTGCATTTGCCTTTTCAGCGAGCATCTATGCTCCCCCTTCAATATCAGAATCCCATCGCTTTTTTCATATCTTGAGCTTGAAGCTAATAGCTTTTATTAGCCGTGTGTTTTTACTATTACTACCATATTAACACAATTGGTTATACAAAAGTCTGTACAGGTGGGGTGTGTTCTGATATTTTGTAGGAATATATGAATATTTTAGGGAATTGTGTAGTTTGTTACTAAGGTTTTCTGCGCTTATGTATAAAAATGGGAGAGGTTTGTCTTCTTATGGGTCTATGCTCGTGCAAATGCGCTTTTTTACCGGACTTTATGGCTTGTTACTTCTGAATTCGGTGCAAGCAGACTTGCAGCCCTTCCACCCCATTTCTTTTTGATTTCGTCAAAAAGTAACCGGGTGGAGCCTGAAAGAAAAAGCGACCAAGGGTCATTTCGCTGACCCCTTGGAACCCCACGAGCAGGGGGCGCTCCGCGCCGCCCCCCTGCACCCCCCGACGGCGCGGGACGAGGGGGGGCGTCCCCCGTCCAATCTTCTAACTCGTCGCAACGGGTAGTCTGCGTTACATCGTAAGCAGACGGAGCTTT
>CAYXNK010000224.1:0-3148 GCA_964466395.1 uncultured Oscillospiraceae bacterium
CGGCGTCGGTGCAGATGATGACCTTGCTCCAGCGCAGGTTGTCCAGGTCAAAGGTGCTCAAATCTTTGCCTCTGCCCTTTTCTACCTCGACACCGCAGCCCAGAACCTTGATGAGGTCTGTAATAATTTCGTTTTTGAAAATCTTGGCGTAGTCCGCCTTGAGGCAGTTTAGAATCTTGCCCCGCACGGGCATGATGCCCTGGAAATCCGCGTCCCGGGAGAGCTTACAGGCCCCCAAGGCCGAGTCGCCCTCCACGATGTAAATTTCGCGCTTGTTAATGTCCTTGGTGCGGCAGTCCACAAATTTCTGCACCCGATTGGAGATGTCCAAAGTGCCGGAGAGCTTCTTGCGGATATTCAGCCGCGCCTTTTCTGCCTGCTCTCGGCTTCTCTTGTTAATCAGAACCTGCTCGCAGACCCTGTCGGCCTCGGCCTTGTTCTCAATGAAATAGACCTCCAGCTGTTCCCGGAAGAAATCCGTCATGGCCTCCTGGATAAACTTATTGTTAATGGCCTTTTTGGTCTGGTTCTCATAGGAGGTGCGGGTGGAAAAACAGTTGGATACGAGGACTAAGCAGTCTGCCACGTCTTGAAAGCTGATTTTGCTCTCGGCCTTCTGGTATTTATTCGTTTTTTTCAAATACGCGTCCACAGCATAGACAAAGGCGTTGCGTGTGGCCTTTTCGGGTGCGCCGCCGTATTCCAGCCAGGAGGAGTTGTGGTAATATTCAATGAGGTTGACCCGGTTGGAGAAGCAGAAGGCCGCCGTTAAGCGCACCTTGTATTCAGGCTTGTCCTCCCGGTCGCGCCCCCGGCGCTCGGTCTCTATGAAAACCGGGGCGGAGAGGCTCTCCTCCCCTGCGATTTCGGTGATATAGTCTGAGATGCCGTTGTCGTATTTGAAATCTTCCGTCTCAATTTTTCCGTTTTCCCCCTGCCAGCGCAGGCGAAAGAGGATGCCGGCGTTGACAACGGCCTGGCGGCGCAGAGTCTCCCGGTAAAATTCCCGGGGAATCTCGATGTCTGTAAACACCTCTAAGTCCGGTCGCCAGTGGAAGCGGGAGCCGGTTTTCTTTCGGTCAGCGGGCTCTATTTTAAGACCGCCGATATTCTCACCCCGCTCAAAATGCAGGCCGTATTTATTGCCGTCCCTGTAGATAACGGCGTCAAGAAATTCACTGGCATACTGGGTGGCGCAGGAACCCAAACCGTTGAGTCCCAGGGAAAACTCATAGTTCTCCCCCTCGTCGTTTTGATACTTTCCACCGGCATAGAGCTCGCAGAACACAAGCTCCCAGTTATAGCGGCCTTCCTTTTCGTTCCAGTCCACAGGACAGCCCCGGCCAAAGTCCTCTACCTCAATGGACTTGTCATCATAGCGCGTAACTGTTATAATGTCGCCATGTCCCTCCCGTGCCTCATCGATGGCGTTGGACAAAATCTCAAAGACGGCGTGCTGGCAGCCCTCAAGCCCGTCCGAGCCAAAAATAACGGCAGGACGCTTACGGACTCTGTCCGCCCCCTTGAGCTGTGAGATGCTGGTGTTGCCATATTCCACTACGGTCTTTTTCTTCATAGTTCCTCCAAAACGCCCTGAAATACACGGAAACCGCAAAGAAGAATCACAACATCTCGTGCGGTTAGCCTTAGTCCTTAACTTATATAGTATATCCTATCCTTACCAAAAAATCAAGCAATACCCAATGGTGAAAAAGCGGGGCTGTCCTCGATTTTTGATTATTTTTCTCCCCTCTCGGCGATAATATGACAGAGGGAAAAACCTTTGTCATTGCTTTCGCGCAGGCCGCATAGACTGGACTGCGCAGCCAAATAGGGAGGATACCATGCCCAAGAAAAAACGAGACGAAAAAACGCGCCGTGCAGAGCTGGCCCGCTGCGCCGATGAAATCGGCAACATCCGCTCCGGCCTGGACGGGGCCTATGCCCAGTTCAACGGCGCAACAGACGGCGACACCCTGGACGCCTGCATCTTCGAGATTAGTGCCCTGCGCAGCCGCTACAACACCGCGATTAAGAGCTACCGCGAAAAGTTCTATTAAGCCGGCGTCTCTGGGCGCCACTACATAAGGAGCCGCTTCCATGACCATAGCCGTTTTAATTGTTTGTATCCTTCTGATTGTCCTGCTTTTAAAAATTATCAAAACCCCGCTGAAATGGGCCATGAAGCTTTTGCTCAACGCCCTTTCGGGCTTTATCGCCCTGGTCGTTTTGAACTTTTTCGGTTCCCTTGTGGGACTGACTCTGACGATAAACTTCCTAAACTGTCTGGTTGCCGGCGTCCTCGGCCTGCCGGGGGTTATTCTGCTGCTGATTATCAAATATCTGTTTTAATCACAAATCCGGCTCGGGAGAGTCGGATTTTTTTCGTCTGCCCAGCCTGATACTAATCCGCGATTGAAATGCGTGTAAGCTTTGCGAGGATTTTTAGTTCTCCGCAAGGCGGACGACGCAGGAATGCTGACGCATTTCAAGGAGGACAACGCAGCGGAGGGCGAAAAAGACCGTAAAGCTGCGCGTATTTTAATTGCGGATTAGTATGAAGCAGGCAAAACACAACCCCCTGCCCATCCAGTGTGAGCAGGGGGTTACGCCCATTCAGTTTTGATCATGCAGTTTGGTTTCCTCACTTCTTTGGGATTTCGCTGGGGCAAGGCTCTTACTCTGACTACCTAGATGCCGCTTGCTGGGCTCTTGGCGCTCTCGAGGCGAAACACAGCCTCGGCGCCCGAACCACGGAATGGTCTCATAGGAATGAGAAGTGCATTGGAAGGAAAGTGCTGAGTCTCACCAAAGCGATGGAAGAAAAGGGTTGGGGCAAGCCTGGGATTCCTCTCGAGATACCCCTTTCCTCTGTCTATATAATACAACCACATCGCTATTTTGTCAAGCCACCTTATGGTCATTTCATAGTTTTCATCCATTTGCACAAATGTGCACCGGTCAATTTATCATCCTCGCCTGTACCGGTTTTTTTCGGCTCTTGAACCTTGACAAAGCCTTTGGAGAATAATAAGGTGGTACAATTAAATATCATCTGCGGCAAGGGGTTGCACGGGGGTTGCACGGGCGTTGCCGTGCAATTCAAAACACTATTTCTCTTTTTGGAGGCGTCCAAAAAGAGAAATGG
>CAYXNK010000225.1:0-3093 GCA_964466395.1 uncultured Oscillospiraceae bacterium
GATCGTATAATTATTCATCGAATTTTTATATATCGGATTTATATGTTAAGGATTACATATCTAGTTTGGATGAAGTAATTTTAGGAATTATGGATGAATCAAGGTATAAGTATTATACATCAGAGTGGATGAAGTATTACACCTCATTAGTGCTGTCACTGAGATATCGTAGGATTATACTGTATGATAATGCTGATGAGAATTATGTTAAGTATTTAGTTAGTAAATCTAATGAGAAAATATCAGTAGGATTTAGAGAAATAATATCAGATAGAGTAGAGTTTAGTAATTATAATAATGAGGACTTATTGTCGGAGGAGATGTTTAGTGAGTAACTTAGATGATATGAAATTCTTTACTCGTGAGGATGATTATGCATTAGCTTTGTATGTTATATACTTATTATCTGACAATCCGAAATACTCTACTTTATCCGAGTTGTCATTCTTACTCGATAATGATTCATTAAAGAATTTTCTGAAGTATTATGGAGGTACTACAATCACGGTTCCGACTGTTAGTCGAGTTAACTTAGAGCTGAGATGCATAATGTATTATCAGTATGTAGAGTTAGAGGGGTTGAGTAGGGATGAAGCAATTAGCAAAGCAGGTTTGCAGGATGTAAGTAATAATATTATATCCTCTAGATACAGGATGATAAGTAATGTACTTGAGAAGTATAACTTAGGTAGGAAACATGAGAGTTGAGGATTTACTACTGGAAGAGATCAATGATAAACGTGACTACATGAATCAGCTAGTGTATCATAGATTTGAAGAGTATAGTGAATCAGTATCTGAGCTATTTGATAATGACCCATATATTAGATATGAGATATCAAATGCTTCTAACTTATCAGATACGTTGAAAATATACTCTAGAGTTAGTAAGGAATATAATAAGAGGATAAGGATATTGTTTAGAATTCTTGATTACTTACTTAAATAAACTGATAATGGAGTCGCAGACGATTCTATTATTGAAAGTTTTGGAGGAATTAGTATGATCATTAGTGAGTTGGAGTCTAAGATAGTCGACCTATCCAAGTCCTATTATGAAGGTGAATCGAAAGTACCTGACTCTGTGTTCGATGAATTAGTTGATGAACTGAGACGAGTTAATCCAGGTAGCACAATATTGAAGTCAGTAGGGTGGGGATACATCTCTTCGAAGTCAAAGTCACGTCACTCATTCGGTGCAGTTGGATCATTGCAGAAGATACACTCTATTAATAGGTATATAACTAATGACTCTGTAGTAGTATCTTCTAAATTGGATGGAATATCATTAGTTGTTGACTATATTGATGGCAACTTGAATCAAATCAGGACTCGAGGGGATGGAACTGTAGGTCAAGATATAACCAATAAGTTCTATGCAGTAAGTGAGACAATTGGTATTCCACATAATATTTTAGGAGCTCGAGGTAAGATATCAATACGAGGAGAGCTATTGATCAAGAAGTCAGTATGGATCGATAAATACTCATCTGATAATATATCTCAAAGGAATTATGTATCCGGATTAGTTAATCGAGATACTGGATGCTATAGTGATTTGGAGGATCTTAGATTTGTAACTTATAAAGTCCATGGATGGACTGATAAGGGATTGGAGTCAGTACTACAGGTTAGGAAACTTCTTAGTAATTTAGGATTCGAGACAGTAAAGGACTTAATGGTAAGTAATGTAGTGATGACCGACTCACTGATGAGTGATATTAGAGACGAGCTCAATAATGAGTACTACTGCGACGGATTAGTAATAAGTGATAATGATATCAAATGCTCAAAGGATGGTAGCTATGATTATACTGAAGTAGCTTATAAGTTCGAAGCAGAAAAAGGGATAAGCAAGGTATCTTCAGTAGACTGGAATCTAACTAGGACTGGTAAGCTAGTTCCAGTATGTAATATTGATCCTATAGAGTTATCTGGAGCAATTATTAAGAGAGTTACTGGATTTAATTATGAGTATATTAAGTCTAATAAAATAGGAGTCGGGTCAATCCTTGAGGTAGCACGATCAGGAGAGGTAATACCAGATATTCAGAGAGTTATATTTACTGATGATAGTTTAGTTAACTTACCTACATCATGTCCTGAATGTGGTTGTGATTTGGTAGTAAGTGGAGTTAACTTATTTTGTAATAATCCTGACTGTACCGGATTGTCAAAGAGTAACATACTACATTACATATTCAGTATCATAGATATTCCTAATCTAGGATGGTCCTCAGTATCGTCATTCCTGAATAAGTTTGGGATTAATTCAGTAGTTGATTTGTATGAACTGAATAACTACGAGTCAGAGCTACTGAGTATAGACGGAGTAGGAGGGACAACTTATAAGTTACTTATTGACATGATGAGTGAACTCAGAGGTCCACTTAATAAATCTGATTTTCTAGTTGGATGCAATATAAAAGGGATTGGACGTAAGGCAGCTAATTTACTGACTACGGAGGATGATAACGGAGTATGTCCATTAGACATCATAGCTATGTCAGATAACAAAAATGATATAAGATCACTGATAAGAGGAATAGGAGGATTAGGTAATTCAGCTTCTGAGTCAATTTGTAGATCCCTTAATTACATAAAGAAGTTGTATTCATTAGTTACATTCAAAGATACTAAGAAGACTAGTAATCTTGTTTATAAGTATGTAGGAGTGACTGGAGCTCTGTCAATTAAGAGATCAGACTTCGATAAGTTAATATCTGATAATGGATGGAAAATCTCATCAAACATGAGTGAATGTGAGTATCTGGTAACTAATAATACTGATCCAACCTCGAGTAAATATAAGAAAGCTATGTCAATAGGATTGAGAGTTATTAACGAGTCAGAGTTTATGAAAATATTAGGAGAATAAGTGAATGAAAGATAATATCAATAAAGAGTCGAGTAATAAAGTGATGATTAGTGATGACGAAATTAATGTAATGGAATACCTAGCATCTAAGCCAGTAGTATATAATAATCCGGTTTACCAGAATGCTATGAAAATATATCAAGCTGATAAGGATTTGTCATTAGTCAGAGTATACGCTCTAATGATAGAAGAATTATGTACTAATGTATGTGAGA
>CAYXNK010000226.1:0-3087 GCA_964466395.1 uncultured Oscillospiraceae bacterium
TGCCCCACTATCGAATGCGGGGAAGCAACTGGCCAAACTTGCGAAGAATGCGGAGTGTAAGAATTTATTGAAAGAAAGTGAAATTGAATGCCAGCGCAATTGCTATGTAATACTTTGATTAATTTTGCAACGTTGCCGGGTGCAGTTCTTCCTTTTACAGTAGAGCTTGATTTGGGTAACTCGGTATTAGACCCGGCTCCAGGTGAACTTCAAAAATTTTGTTATATCGTGACGGGAGTTGGTGCTGATGTACCAACTCAAAAAGATTTGAGCCATTGGGTTTTAGGTATCTGCGATGAAATAACCGAGGAACAGATTGTTACGGAAACCATAAGCGTTGTAATCGGTACAACACCGCAAACTGTAGTGTTCGGTACAAATGTCGTTTTGGGTACTGACCCGACAACAGAGTGCACAGGATTAAAATTTGACTTCGGGCTTAATAAGATATTAGGTGAGGAAGACTCGGTAATGCATGTATGCTTCGAGCTTACAACGCCTTACCCCGTTGGGCCAAACCTTGTTTGCATGAAGGGCGGCACAACTACCGAAAGCGGCTTGAGTATTTGTGGTCCCTCCTGCGGAGAAGTATCTCCTTGTGAAACCTTCACGTTCCAGACTGCAACTGTTTGCGTTCCCGTGACGGTTGTTCCCACTGCGGTTGCCGGAACTACAAGGACAATGTGCTGCGGAGACCCCGTAGTAACGCCTGGAGCAACCCAGTGTCCTTCAAGCGCCCGTTCCTGCCAATTTACCATCAGCCAGCGGGTGTGTATTGAAATTCCTGTTGCCCTTGGTGCAAAAGCCGATGTCGGTGAACCAAGTATTACTTGTGAAGCGACTAGCGCGGAAGGCTGCGACTGCGATTGAACATCAAGCGGCTTATAAGCAAGTTCAAAGCAATGGTAAAATATAAATAACAACAGCCCCTCCCGGTCCATCAATCCGAGAGGGGCTGTCTGCGCAATTACTCTGTATCCACAGTGCAATAAGACAATTGCTGCAATGATTCTGGGGTGCTAGCATATTTCTCGTACGCAATCTCTGCTTTTTTTATTGCCGCCTCATATCCTCCATAACTGCTCATCTTTTCGGCAGCTCTTTTGAATTGCATCTTTTTGTTTATCTATTTTCCAGCCCTCATGAGCCATTCTTTTGTGATCAAAAAACATTCCTTAAAATAATACTTGCATTTTCATGCGTATGGGTGTATACTGAAATAGTATTTCGAATGTATGATTATTTTTCCTCACAGGTTTTTGTCATTTCGTTGTGACAAGTGCCTGTGATTTTTGTTTTATATGGCCGAAATAACATCTTATAGGAGGTACGGTTATGAATAACGGTACTGTAAAATGGTTCAACGGTGATAAGGGTTTCGGCTTTATTTCTAACGACATGGGCGGCGATGATGTGTTTGTTCACTTCTCCGCAATTCAGGGCGACGGTTACAAGAGCCTGAACGAAGGCCAGAAGGTGACCTTTGACACCGAGTCTGACCCCAAGAGCCGCAACAAGCTGCGCGCCATCAACGTCTGCGTTGCCTAACCATTGCATCCGATCCGCCCCCACACGGGGGCGGGTTTATATATTACTGCCATTATGGCAAACAGAAAGGAGCAAAAATGTATAAATTGAATATTTTAGATATTGACGATTTAATCTTCGAAAGTGATGACGGGGAATCACACGTCAGCAGCAAGTAATGAAAGTTCCGGGGTAGCGGCTGCCCTGGTATTTTTTTGTCCATTTTGCCTCAGCTACGATCTAGCCGGGCTATTGTCCCTCCTCCTGCGGGCAGCGCCTCTCCCAAGCGTTTTCCGTTAAACACGCCTACAGACATTTTCCACTCGTCACTGAGCCAGTCGGACCCCGCCTCGGCGTAGATGACTTTGGACAGCAGGTATAGATCCTACCATGCTATCTCCGTGACGGGATTTCCCGCACCGGAGATTTTTGCGTTTCGCGCGGCCTCAGCAGTCTGTCCGGCCTCCGCGTCACCGGCGACCTCTTCGGCTTCCATCAGCGCCATGTAGTCTGTGCCGGGGTCGTATTCGGTTGCCCGGGCTGTGACGGCCAAGAGTGCGACCGTGGCCGCGAGAAGCAGCGTGGCCTCGGCGCGCGGCCATCGATGAATACCCTTTGCCCGATCCCACGCATCCAGCGGCCAGGCGGACGGTTCGGTTGCCTCGCCCTCAACGTCTCCCTCGTCAGCCGAGTTTACAAGGAACTTAAACGGGAAGTGCGTCCCAGAGCAGGCCGTCAGGCCGTGTTCCCCATGCCTGCCAATATGGCATCAGGTTCATCCTTTCGACTTATTTGACAGTGTATGATACAATATAAATAAGTATTGCTAAGGGAGGTGCTTGTGAATGACAAGAGAAGTTAGGCTTGGATTGCTGATCAGTAAATCTCAGGTGTACCGAAGTTACTACTTACAATCAGCGGCAAATGGTGATACCGAGGCGGCTGAGAAATGGAAGGTCGGTTATAATTCCATTAAAGAAGAAGTAAACAAATTGCAAAAAAGCTAACCTTCCAATCCGTCTCCGAATTAATGATCGGAGACGGTTTTTTCTTTCTTCCCGCACATCGCGGGGATACACACCGCTCCGGGCCCCGGAACCAGCCGCTGTAAAAATCCCCCTCTCGTCAGAGATGGGGATAAAACTGCACGCATCAAGCATCTACTTTGAATGCTTTTGAAAAAACTCCTTGGCTTCGATACAGTTATCTGTGCTTTTCGAACAGGCCCGAAATTTGTAATTTGGGCTGACTTGTGGTATTGTGACGACAGATGAAAACGAGCGGTTATGCCGTATGTTGCGGTTGGAGGTGTGGGTTTGACTGAGGGGCAAGGGCAAGAGGAAAGCGAAAACCGGGAGCCGGAGGGCGAGACCCTGCGGTATCAGACGGCTGATGCGCTTGAAGCGAAATGTCAGAAGTACAGAAACCTTTGCAAGGCCGAGGAAACCTTTCCCGATGAGGCCGGCTTGCTCCTTTATCTTGGGCTATCCCGGGACATGAAAAACAGGTATGAAAGCGACGAGGATGGGGGCTATGCCGAGGTCTTCAAAAAGCATGCTG
>CAYXNK010000227.1:0-3056 GCA_964466395.1 uncultured Oscillospiraceae bacterium
CAATTTCGCCCCGGTTTGCAACAAGCACCTTCGTAAATTGTCTTTCAGCCATGTAGTGTCCCTCACTTCAATCAAGGATAATCGAATTTTGCAATTTTGCAAACAAAAAGTTGCATTTACATAAGGGTATTATACATAGGAAATTCAACAAACACAAGTGTTTTCGGGGCCTGCCCCGCATTTCGGGATACTCTCCAAAGAACGGATGCAAAGCTCTTGCAAATCTGACAAATAGATTCGGCCTTTTTTGAGCTTTCCCCGTGTTTTTTGGACGATTTCGTGACTTTTCACAGGGTTTTCCCAAGAAATGGCGAGAGGCCAAAGCTGCATTCACAGCTTTGGCTTCTCTTCAAACTGCCAGGTAAACCAGGGTCTTTTTTCCCGCTTTCCCCGCTGGTATTCCCCCGGGATTTCCACGAGGACAATGTCGCAGCCGATGCGCCGGATGGTGTCCCAGGGCAGGATGTAATCGTCCTCCCGCCAAAACAGGCCTAAAAACTTGCAGGGGCCGGGAACGATAAGCGCCAAGACGCTGCCGGTGTGGATGTTAATGAGCGCGTCGCAAACATAGCCCAGACGCTGGCCGTCGCAGACGTTTACGACCTCCTTATACCGGAAATCCTCAATGCGGCATTCCATAGGCAAACCACCCTTTCCAAAAATAAGAGCCCCCACATCTATGATATGGGGGCCCTTGGTTGTCCTATTCCATTTATCCGCGCGCCTTAACCCGCGTCTATGCTTTTTTTTATTTGCTCGATGGCGTTTTTCTCAAGTCTTGAGACCTGTGCCTGGCTGATGCCGATTTCCTTTGCCACCTCCATCTGGGTTTTCCCGTCATAAAACCGCAGCGCCAGAATCCGCTTTTCCCGGCTGTCCAGGCCGGAGACCGCCGCCGAGAGCGCCAGCTGTTCAATCCAGGCGTCGTCGGTGTTTTTGCTGTCGCCAATCTGGTCCATCACACAGATACTCTCGCCGCCGTCGGAAAAGACCGGCTCATAGATGGAAATCGGCTCGGAGATGGCGTCCAAGGCAAAATAGACCTCCTGCCGGGTGATTTCCAGCACCTTTGCAATCTCTCCAATGTCCGGCTCCCTCTGGTTTTCCGCCATCAGCCGTTCCTTGACCTGGAGCACTTTATAGGCCGTGTCCCGCATACTGCGGCTGACCCGAATTGCGCTGTTGTCCCGGAGATAGCGCCGAATTTCTCCCGCTATCATCGGGATGAGTGTCCGCTGTCGTAACCATTGATTTCCGGTGCTTTCTGTGGTCAGGCCGGGCCTTCCGCGGCCTTTTCCGCCACCAGAACGGCGTGGACCACAAAGCGCTCCGTCCGTCGGTCGGAGGTGCAGGTGGAGAGCAGAAGCAGGGGCGAAGGCTCTGTTGGCGGCTCGTTCACATTCCCTTGGGCGGAGGCGGAGAGAAGCTCCAGATAGTCTGTGTAAGACAGCTCTCCGGAGAAGTCCCGGGTGTAGGCCTCGCTTGTGCTCTCGGTGCGGTAGGCAGCGAAAATCCGGTATTTCAGGGTTCTGTCCGCAAGGAACAAATAGAGCAGCTCGTGCTCCTCCAGATAATCTTTTTCGGCATAGTCCTTGAGCCTGCCGAACATCCCGCCGTTTTTCATATTGTGCCCATAGATGGCGCTGTTTTCATCGGTTAGGCTGGGGCTGTTGCGGTAGTCCAAGAAGATGCTGCCCGAATTGCTCCAGTCCAGGTCATAGCTGCGGCTTAAGTACTTGGCGTTGTCCTCCCCCTGAACCAGAGGGAAGTTCACCGTTGTCCCGGGTGCCCAAATCCAGCCGACAACCTGGGGGTTAACCTCCCGCAGCCCCTCCAGATCCACATAGGCGCGGGGAAAATATTCCTCCGGCTCCGGGGCGGTCTCCCCGTCCTGGGTCTGTGCCGGGGGCGGCGTTTCCTCCGAGACGCTGAAATGGGCGCTGCGGCTCTCGGCATAGAGCTTGTCCGCCTTTTGGTATTCCATTTTAATGATAACCAGCTGACCCACGGAAAACACGAGAATAAGGGACAGCAGGACAATCAGCGCAATGCGCACTTTTCTGTTCATAGGCTTGCTCCTTGCTTGCGTAAAAAACGGCGCGGGACTAAGCCCGCGCCGCGTTCCGTTTTCTCTGCCGCTGTTTCGGCTTTAGAGAAGCTTAGTTATGCTTTTTCTTTCTTCCCAGGAAGCTCAGGCCTCCGATGCCAAAGGCACTCAGGAGAGCGAGGATTGCAAAGAGCATTGTCCTGCTGTTGTCTCCGGTCTGGGGCGCTGCATCCAGCGGGGTATCCGAGTCGGGGATGACCACCTCGCCGGGCTCGGGAGCACCGGGAACCTCAGGCTCGGGAATCTCAATTCCGGGGTCTTCGCTCTCCCCGGGATTGGGGTTCAGCGGAGGCTCGGAATCAGGAATCTCAACTTCCGGGCTCGGGCTGGGGGTAACAGGGTTAATGGGACCGGGGCCGGGGCCTGGAATAAAGGGGGTGGTGTAGTTGTTGACCAGCGCGAAGGTTGCGGCAATATTTGCTTCTCCTTCCGGCTGGGTAACTGTTTTTGTGTCTGTAGTATTTCCGCTGCGATTCATTCCGCTAATCTCGTAGTTAAACTCGGTTGCGGTGTAGCTTCCGGCGGTCAAGCCTGTAACCAGCCAGCGGTAAACGCCGTTTTCAAAGTCGTCGGCATTCTCCACGGTAAGCAGCGTACCGGCACTCAATGCGTAAGCTGCAACCTGAGGATTCTCGCTAGGCGGTGTTTCTTCTTCGTCTTCCTCGCCTTCCTTAACAAGTTCAATGTAGAAGTCTGCGGGGAGCGTCGCACCTGTTACGGTCTTGGTAATCTCAATGCTGTAGGTGTTTTTGGTCCAATACCCAAACAGGGTGAGGGGCCCGGTAATTGTGCCTCCAGCGTATGTGCCATCGCCCGTCTCTCCGTCTGCAAACAGCGAGACGAAGAAGTTCTTAACGCTGCTCAAAAAAGACGCCGCTGGCTGATTGGGGTTTTCAAGATACCAGCCGTGGAAGGTGTAATCTGTAAAAGTGGGCGTCACTGGGATAAA
>CAYXNK010000228.1:0-3054 GCA_964466395.1 uncultured Oscillospiraceae bacterium
GCGGAAAACAGTAAGCAAATCGTCGACGCGCTCAATGCCGGCGGCTTGCTTCCCAGCAAGGTTGTCAACAAGACGACGATTGTTACAAACCAGAGTGCGCAGGCTGTGGTCAGGGAAGCGAATCATGATGACAACTGTGCGGGCATTATCAGCTTCTGCCACACCTTCAGCCCTTCCAAGATGTGGATAAACGCGCTCGGCGCGCTGCAAAAGCCTTATCTGCACTTTCACACCCAGTATAACGAATCCATACCCAACGAGCAAATAGACATGGACTATATGAACCTGCACCAATCCGCCCACGGCGACCGGGAGCATGGCTTCATTGGCGCGAGGATGCGCCTGGCCCGCAAGGTTGTGGTTGGTTACTGGAAGGATGAAGCCATCCAACGAAAAATCGGTAAATGGATGCGTGCAGCTATAGGCGCTGCCGTATCACGAAATATGAAGGTCATGCGCTTTGGCGATAATATGCGCGAGGTCGCCGTGACCGAGGGCGACAAGGTTGAGGCTCAAATCAAGCTTGGCTGGCAAGTTAACACCTGGCCCGTTGGCGAACTCGTTGCATGCATGAAAGCCGTTACTACGCCTGAAATTGACGCTAAAATGGCAGAATACAGAGAAAAATACGACTTTTCTACCGATGATTTGGAGACCGTAAGTTATCAGGCACGTGAAGAGATCGCAATTCAAAAAATGCTCGACAGTGAAGGCTGCATGGCCTTTTCAAACACCTTTGAGGATCTTTACGGCATGGAGCAGCTCCCCGGCCTTGCAACTCAAAACCTTATGGCCTCCGGCTACGGCTACGGTGGTGAAGGTGACTGGAAGGTTGCTGCGATGACGGCAATCATGAAAGCGATGGGAGCGAGCCTTGGAGGTGGCAGCGCTTTTATGGAGGATTATACTTACGACCTGAAGAACGGAATTTCTCTCGGTGCACACATGCTTGAGGTCTGCCCCTCCCTTGGCTCCGGCAGAGCAAAAATTGAGGTACACCCGCTCGGCATCGGTGACCGCAAGCCCCCCGCGCGGCTGGTTTTTGAGGGCAAGGAGGGCGGCGCAATTGTCGCGAGTCTCGTTGACATGGGGGGCAGGCTACGCCTGATTGTTCAGGATATCAACTGTATCAGGCCGAACCAGACGATGCCTAATCTTCCCGTGGCGCGCGTCATGTGGAAGCCTGAGCCTAGCCTTGCCGTCGGCGCGGAATGCTGGATTTTGGCGGGCGGTGCCCACCACACCGTCTTGAGCTTCGACTGCGACGCTGAGATGATGCGCGACTGGGCGCGGATGATGGAAATTGAATTTGTCCATATTAATAAGGACACAGACCCGATTAAATTCGAACAGGAGCTTCTCCTTGCCGATCTGGTCTGGAAGCTTAAATAAGGGTGAATAGATATGCTTGAAACACTTAAAAAGCAGGTATTACGAGCGAATCTTCTGTTGCCCGAATACAAGCTTGTCACATTCACATGGGGCAATGTAAGCGGTGTTGATCGGGAAAATGGACTCGTTGTAATTAAGCCCAGCGGCGTGGAATATGCCGCTATGACGCCCGACGACATGGTCGTGGTTAGCCTCGAAGACGGTAGAATTATAGAAGGGAGGCGAAAGCCCTCCTCCGACACGGACACTCATCTAGAGCTCTACCGCAGTTTTCCCAGCATCGGCGGCATTGTTCACACGCACAGCCGCTGGGCAACCATCTACGCCCAGAGCCAAAGGGAAATTCCCGCCCTTGGAACCACACACGCAGACTACTTCTTCGGCGCAATCCCCTGCACACGTCCTCTAAGCCCGGAGGAGATTTCCGGAAGCTATGAGCTCGAAACAGGCAGGGTGATAACCGAGACCTTCCGGGACAAAAATTTCATTGAGATTCCCGCAGCCCTGGTTGCCAGTCACGGCCCCTTCGCCTGGGGAACGAACGCCTTTGACGCCGTGCACAACGCCGTTGTGCTTGAGGAACTTGCCTTTATGGCTTGGCACAATCAGATGATGAGCCCGCAAATCGAGCCGATGCAGCGCGAGCTGCTTGAAAAGCACTACCTGCGCAAGCATGGAGACGGCGCATATTACGGACAAAAACAATAATAGTTTCCCGATTATTTAGCAAATCATCCTCAGAAGAACACAGGACCTGAGTGGCTAATCTTTTATTCTGCGATGGAACTGGCACTACAGATTAATCTGAAGTCCCGGTTCCATCAGCGCTTTCGCTTCCATTTTTGCTTGTTTTTATTTGTTTTGGCCGCGCATCCAGTTGTGCGGCCAGCACATGTTCCGTTTCAAAAGCGGAAAGGATATCAGATCGTAATGGCTTGATGGAGTGAAACACATGCCGCCTCGCCGTTCAAGGGTGGCGAATCTGCAGTTCACCATGAATGCGCTGCACCTTTTCCCTTGCTCGCTTCGCCTGCATGTGTTAAAATGTGGCAAAGCCTAAGAAGGAATGCTTATACTGATGAACGGTCTTTACTAACTTACTGTTGGCACAAAGACTGGGGGCAGACCACCACTGTTTTCGGCACAGACATGGAGTGAGAATTGTTTGCGGAGGTTGAGGTATGAAAAAGCTAATCATATTTTTCATGGTTTTAGTATGTATTTTATCCCTTTCTGCATGTACGGGAAACGAATCGGATGCTATGAAAATTGCGAACGCCTACATCGATGGCTTTATGCAGTTTCATAAGACCGGCAAGGAATATACCGAGCAGGGCCTGCGGCTTCAGGCCGATTACGCCTACGGCTACGCGGCGGCTTCCATTTCGTCCATGCGCTGTTGCGTGGATAACCTGCTATCCATCCAGGGCAGCAGTACTCTTGCGGAAAACGCAGGCAACCGCCCCGGAGATTGGGATGAAATCGCGGCAATGAGTTACGCCTCGTTCTACCCATGGCTTTTTGAGGGGATCGTCCACCATGCCAAGGGTGAAACAGACAAGGCGCAGGCTTGCTATGAAAACGCGGCAACAAACCCATCCTTCGATTCGGAGGTCGATACAGCGCTGCTATCGCTTGGGGCGATGACCGAGAATGAGTTAA
>CAYXNK010000229.1:0-3023 GCA_964466395.1 uncultured Oscillospiraceae bacterium
CTCACCAATCCGACAGTTGTTGCTCATAGTGAGGTTGAGGAACGGTTCAGTATTGTCTGGCTGTTCTTCAGCAGTCGTTATCACGTTAATTCCTGTTTCCCAGACTGCATAGGCTGGCATCGTGCTTATTACAACACAAAACAGCACAATCAAGGATATCGCTGTGTTTCGGAAGCTTCTTCTAATCATAATCTAGCGTCCTTTCTGATTTTTGCTTAGTAATTCGCCAACTTCTAACCCAAACAAAAAAGTTCTGTTTGGGTTACCCAAACAGAACTCATCAGAAATCAATTGATGAAACAATTTCGGCAACCCGGCTGTCATAGAAAATCCTTAGACCCGTGGCTTTGCGTCCTAACCTTTCAGCTAGTTTGCTATTATCGATTTGCGGATATAAAACTAAACATTATTATTTACTAAAATTATATCTCGTATTTTAAAAAAATCAATAGAAATTTTCAAAAAGCGTCAAGACATCAGCCCTCAGAAGAAATATTGTCCTTGTAAAACGCCTCTGGCGGCATGCCGTTTATGTCTGTTAAACGCGCTCGGACAATCAGTCGGTGGCTTGACACCAGATAGGGTGTGCAGGTTATCAGCGTGAGCGCATAATCTTCGCCATCGATGTCATTAAGCACCCAAGTCTCGTCCGGCAAGACTGCAAATGAATCGTAGACTGAATAGGTATAAATATTGCCGTTCACCTTCAAAACAACGCTGTCGCCTGTTTGAAGCTTGTCAAGGTAACGGAAAGAAGTCGTGTTGTGACCGGCAATCGCGCAGTTGCCCTTTGCCCCAATAACGTCGGTGCCTGTCACATGGCCCACACCATATCTCATCTGCCGCTGTGTTCCCTCCAACACATTTTGTGATACATTCAGCACAGGTATTTTTATTATTCCCAGCTGCACATAGACGGACGAAGGCGCGTCCGCTGATTCGTCGCCGGGCAGCACAGATGGTTCTCCATGTCCGTCGTCAGACGGGCTTTCGGCCGGAGCATCATTGGCGTTCTCAAGAACGCTGTTCGCGTCCTCTCCCGTCAAAACAATAGGCGTCGGGTCCGGCAGCGATGATTCATTGCCGGAAGAGCCAAAAAGAGTCCCCCAAGGGTATCTGTAGGCTTCGATGCAGATTGTCACCGCAATCAAGGCTATCCCGGCAAATATCAAAACATATGCAAGGTTTTTTCTCTTTACGGATTTTTTTTGCATGCACTTCCCCTAACTCGACTTTGTTTAGTTGCTATAATAGCATATTTAACTATAGGATTCAACTAAGTATATTTTAATGATATGAATAATAATAATCATTATCAACTTGATTATTTCGTAGTATTATGTTAAAATATGTCGATTTAGCTCGCCGCCTGACAAAATCAAATGCGCCGACAGCTTTTTTCTCAATGTTGGCACGTTGAGTCAGGACGGTTAAGAACAAAATACATTAATTTATATAGACAAAAGGAAAAATATTATGGAAAAACGAATCGCAAAAAAAGTGCTGTCTGCTGCAATAGCCCTATTTTTTGTGCTGCAGCTATTGCCGTTCGGCACAGTCGCGGCTGCCGACAGCGAAGGGATTTCAGTAGAATCCGCTCAAAGTTCCGAGAGTGAGGCCACCGTCGGGCTTTTCGCCAGCGGTGGAACAAGCGGCGTGCTGTCTGATATTACCGGCACGGAGTATTTGACGATACACGGTACAAGCGGCACAAATCCTACCAGTATTATCATAAAAGACGGTACCACGACTTTGTCCCCGGACTCCAGCGGCAATTACAGCAATGTTCCGACAGGCGCGACGCTGAAGCTTGACCTGGGCTTTGAATTGTCGGATGGTGACGGCGACAATATTTACGACTACGACGGGACCGAAAGCTTCACCTTCCAATTGCCCGAGGGAATTACATTTAATGCCACCAGCGGCACTGTTCCCAGCAGCGGCTCTCCTACTATCGCAAACTGGACTATTGATTCGAACGATGTTTTAAAAGTTCAGTTTACCGGCGCGATTGCAGGCAAGAAAAATATTTGGGGCTATGTCAAAATGACCGGCGCCTTCGATAGCATGGCCTCCGGCGGTAAGGATACCACAATCCAGCTCGGTTCGCAAACCATAACCATAACCCGAAACCCCACAGATCCACTGCCTCCCATCGGCGAAATTAACCTTGGAAAAACCGGTGCCTATGACCCGTCGACCAATCAGATCACCTGGACGGTTACGGTAACACCGTCATCTGCAACTCAAGACATCAGCGGATACAAGATTGTTGATACCTACAGCGCCACTCAGACCTATGTGGCAGATTCGTTTAAGCTTGGCAGCACAGCTGTGCCCGATGCGGATATAGGCAATGGAGCCAGTCCCTTTACATATACCTTCCCAGCAGGAACAAAGGGCACGCAGGTAATAACTTATCGAACTTCTCCCTCAGGCGTGTTTGACTATTCAACACAGTTTAAGAACCAGGCTGTACTTAAAAACGCCGCAGATGCAGTAGTGAAGTCCGCGGAAAAAACCATAACTCTTGGCACAATAATCAAAAAAGAGGGCACCAACATCCAGCCTGACGGAGAGGGAATTATCGACTGGACCGTGACCGTCAAGCTTCCCCAGGCTTCCGACGGCGGGACATATTATCTTCCCAATGCGAAAATAACCGACGCCATGGACGGTAAGCTCAGTTTGATCACCGCAGATGCTGCGCATCCTATTAAAGTCAGCTTTGACGGGGGCGCTACATACACAACGGTTTCCGGTGGTACAGGCGCCGGAGAATACAATGTTGACGGCACAAATAAGCTGACATACAATTTCCCAGCCAGTCAGCCATATACGGACACAACAACCGTGTTCAAGTACTCCACAAAGGTTACAAACTGGAATACGGACATGATGAGCAACAACCCCATTACCTTTACAAACAACGCAAAGTTTGAGTGGACGACAAATCCCGGCGGACTCGGAGGCGGTAGCCCTATCAGCATCGGTGCGGCCACTGTGACGAAAACCGCAGGCGG
>CAYXNK010000230.1:0-2999 GCA_964466395.1 uncultured Oscillospiraceae bacterium
CCGTTTCGCCAATGCCCGGTTCATCAGCTATGCTCAGCGTGTAGGCATCGTCATCCGCAACGGTCCCTAAGCCCTGGTTATCACCACCTGTAAACGTGGCATTTACCGCATTAGATAAATTTACATAGTAGGTTTCGGTGGGTTCTGCAATTGGGTCATTTAAAATGGGAACCTCAACCAGGACCGTAGTACTGCCGGCTGCAATAGTCTTCACCACAGAGCTTACCGCCGTGTAGTCGCTGCCCGACGTGGCCGTAACGTCCGCGGTATTGACCGTGACGCTGACGTCGCACGGAACAGCCGACGGGATCGAGATGGTGAAGGTGGCGATACCGGCGGATTCGGAAACCTCCATATCATTGATGCTCAGCTCAGGTGTTGCGAAGACAGTAATGACGGCGCTGCCGGTCATATCGAGCACGCACCCGTTGAGGGTATTGGTTGCCTTGACCGTATAGGTGAAGGTTCCTGCTGCGGGCTCGGTGATGTTCCAGACCAGGTCTGTGTCATCTCCCGTCAGTACAGCACCCACCTGAACCGTGTTCCTGTAGAGCCGGTATTCGTAATTAGTCCCGTTCTGTGAACCGCTCAGGGTAATGTCGGTGCTGTGTCCCGCACATATATTGGCTGTACCCGTCACGTCGTAAGCCACAAGCCGGTACACATCATGGGTGAAGACTGCATCGTCCTTCCAGGGCTCATAGGTGACCCCGGTGGCATCTGTGATCTTTTCACCATTGCCGCAGGGGTTCGAGACCACAGTGGGGCCTTTGGCACTGTCCCACCAGTTGCCGGTGGCGTCAACTGAAGCTCCTCCCTTGTTATTCAGACCATATCCCCATGACGGGCTGTCGTGGAGCTTGTTGCCTTGAGCAGTGTTGCCCGAACCCTCACCATAGAACACTATCAAAGCGTCGCAAAGACTGATATCATTGGCATTGACAAGGGTCCCGTCACCAATGTGATTGTTGGTGGATGTCCCCTTGTAATCCCAGGTGGTGATCCCCCAGGCAGCAGCATCCACACTCGAATGATCTCCGCTGTAAATGTTGAAAACGGTATTCTGTATCACGCTGTTCCCCTCACTATCGTATATGGAGATACCGGCATAGCAATATCCGGTCAGATCTTTGACCGTGTTGTTGCAAATCACATTGTCATTCCCGAATACCTCGATCCCGTTCGCAACAAAGTTGGTAATGGTGTTCCCGTTGCCACTTCCGACAGTTCCAATGTAGTTGCTGCCTGAGTTGTACAGAGTGATGCCATTGCTGGAGTGATCGGTGATGGTGTTGCCTTTGACCGTCACGCCAGTCGCGTTGTACAGGTATACGCCGGTGCCGCCGTCATCTATTTGATTACCGGAGGCGGTACCGCCCGTGGCATTGTAGTAGAATATACCAAAGGTCTGGTCAGCTATGATATTGCCCGTAACATCGATATTATCCGAAGAACTGACCAGAACAGCACGGTTTGCAGCATCAGTGACCGTGTTGTTGGTGATGTCACCGGTGGCCTGGAAACACATGTTCAGGGCATATTCATCCCCGGAAAGTGTAGTCAGCGAGCAGATCAGCGTATTGCCATCCATCAGCACATCGGGATCCGGTGCGGTGGACAGATCGCCGTAAGCGGCGATACCGTTGATGGTATATTCAATGTTGTCGCAGTCCTTGACCGACAGCTTGGAATCGCCAAGGATCCTAACTCCCGTGGCCGATTCATACGTGGTGCCGAAGTTGATCACACTCGAATTGAACAACCCTGCATCACCATAGGTATCCCCCTTCACACTCCCAAAGAACACCCCAGTATAACGGCTTCCGCAACTGTGCGAAGTAAAGTTGGCATCAAAAGTGAAGCCGTAAACTTTCACCTTGATCGGCGTGCCGGTCCCTGCATTGCCGTTCCAGTCAGAAGGATAGGCTGCTATAAGATAGTCTGTATCCCAGTATACACCTGGACCGGTATGCCCGGCTACACAGTCGCTCGTACCGGCTGGCGCCTTTACAATCGTATGCCCAACCCCCTGGCCAGTAAGGGTCACGTTCTTCTGGACAAGTACCTGCTCTTCGAAAGTGCCCTTATCCACGATGATGGCATCGCCATCCTCTGCGACCGCAAGAGCCTTTTCAATGGTACGTAATGGATATGCCTGGGTACCGGGATTGTCGTCATTTCCGGCTGCGCCGGTCAGATCGCCGGAGACCCAGGTGTCATCATTGACATAAATGATTGGCCCGTAGTCGTCGTTGTCGATGGTCACGGTGCCCACATCCGTAATGGCAATGGGAAGGCTGACCGACAGGTCGGACATGCTGACCAGCACGGTCTCATCAAGTTCGGGTGTAACATCCGCTGTCGGCGTGACCTGGAATGTCTGGATTTCTCCTGCATCACCCGCAAAGGTGAGGGTATGTCCTGAGATCTGCGTATAGTCATTATCCGACAGTGTTGCCGTACCGTCACCAGTATTCACTTTTACAGTAAATCCTCCCTGGACGGCATGGTCCAGCGTAAGGCTCACGGTGATCGGTCCGGCACCTTCGTATCCGGTGGGATCGGAGAAGGTTAGTGTTGCCGTATCATTATCAGTGATCGTTACGGTGGCTGTATTGTTGGGCGAAGCCGCGACCGTGATCGAAGCATCGCTGGTGCTGCTCAGCGTAATCGTAACATCTTCTCCGCCCGTCTCCACGATATCGTCATCCGTCACATCCACGGCAACAGTAGCATTTGCTGTATTGGCCGGGATCACGACGGTGGTTCCGATGCTGGCGTAGTCCGTCCCTTCGGTGGCCGTCCCGCTTACCGCAAAGGTCACGGTGGTGGCCGTCTTGGACACTTTGGACAGGGTTACGGTGAACAATCCGTCGGTGGAAGGTTCGCTGGCCGGAGTCGTGGCCGCTATGCTGACAGTCGCCACATCGTCGTCACCGATGTGTACGGTGGCTGTATTGTTGGGCGAAGCCGCGACCGTGATCGAAGCATCGCTGGTG
>CAYXNK010000231.1:0-2981 GCA_964466395.1 uncultured Oscillospiraceae bacterium
GCGAGTATGCCCAGTATGGTCTCGGCGTGCTCAACGGCGCAACCCTCTACATTGACGAGCTGAATGCCAATGGCGGCATCAATGGCAAACAGATTGAAATCGTCAAGTATGACAACAAGGGCGACAACCAGGAAGCCATCAACGCCTTTAACCGTGCTGTTGAAGAAGGCATCACCGCCGTTGTCGGCGACGTGCTCTCCGGCAACACCATGGCTCTTGTGGGCAAGGCCTATCCCCTGAACATGCCCGTCATCACCCCCAGCGCAACGGCTGCCGGCGTCACCTATGACGCTGAGACGGACACCGTTTACTCCAACGTGTTCCGCACCTGCTTCATCGATCCCTTCCAGGGCGAGAAGATGGCAAACTACGCAAAGGAAAAGCTCGGCGCCAAGACCGCCGCTGTTTTCTATGAAACCGGCAACGATTACGCCGTCGGCGTAAAGGACGCTTTCATTGAGACCTGCACGGCACTTGGTCTTGAGCTGGTCGCCGAAGAGGGCTATGCCACAGCGGACGTTGACTTCAGAAGCCAGCTGACCACCATCGCTTCCAAAAATCCCGATGTTCTCTTCTGCCCCAACTACTATGAGGACGACGGCCTCATCATCACCCAGGCCCGCGAGGTCGGCTTCACCGGCACTGTCATGGGCTCCGACGGTATGAGCGGCGTCTCCGGCTATGCCTCTGCTGAGGATCTGGAAGGCTCCGTCTACTGCTCCGGCTATGCCCCCGGCAGCACCGATGTCGTAAAGGCCTTTGAAGCAGCCTTTACCGCAAAGTTTGGCGCCGACACCCTGAACATGTTCGCTGCCACCGCTTATGACGCTGCCATGGTTCTCTGCAACGCTCTTTCTGTCGCAGAGGGCAAGGGTCTTGCTGCCGGCTCCGACGATTATAAGCAGGCTGTCAACGACGCAATCCGCGACAACAGCGGCGACCTGGAGTGCATCACCAGCAACGGCTACACCTTTGACGAGTACAACAACCCCGTTAAGGACGCTGTTATCATGAAACTTACCGACGGCAAGGAAGTATTCTCCGAAAACTTCTAATCTGCCTTCCCATCTCGTTCTCTTTGTGCGGGGGTTCTTACGCCCCCGCACAAAGAGATTTCCTGCATTTTATCTCTCCCTTTCTCTCCCTGCCGCAGACGCCCGATGGGTGGCCCAAAACCCTTTTCTGTTGGGGTCAGCCATCCAGCGTCCGCAAAAATTTAGAAACAGAGAGGACGACAGCATATGTCCCTTGTTATCAGCCAATTTATCAACGGATTGCAATCCGGCAGTATTTATGCCTTGGTCGCGCTGGGCTATAGCATGGTATATGGCATCATCATGCTCCTAAACTTTGCTCACGGCGACATCATCATGGTTGGCGCCTATGTGGCCTGGTTCGCCATGACGCGGTTCTCCACCAGCCCAATTCTCGCCGTCATTCTTGTCATCATCTCCTGCACCGTTCTCGGTGTGGTTATTGAAAAGATCGCCTATACGCCCTTGCGCTCCTCCCCCCGTATTTCCCTGCTGATTACGGCCATTGGCGTTTCCTTCCTGCTTCAGAATGTGGCACAGCTGCTGATTGGCGCAGGCTCACAGAAGGTTCCCGCCTTAATCAGCGGCCCTGCCATCGAGTTTGCTGGACAGCGCTTTAGCTTTACGGCTCTTGTGACCATCATCGTCTCTGTGGTCTCCATGGTGGTGCTGACCTTCCTGGTTCAGAAGACAAAGATGGGCAAGGCTATGCGCGCGGTTTCTGAGGATTTGGGAGCGGCTCAGCTCATGGGCATTAACATCAACCGCACCATCAGCTTTACCTTCGCTGTGGGTAGCGCCTTGGCCGGCATCGGCTCTGTTCTCTATACCTGCGCCTATCCTCAGGCCTCCCCCACCATGGGTGGCATGCTGGGTATTAAGGCCTTCGTCGCGGCGGTTTTGGGCGGAATCGGCTCAATCCCCGGCGCGATGCTGGGCGGCTTCTTAATCGGCCTTGTGGAGACCATTGTCGCCGCCATCGGCCTCTCTGTCTGGAAGGACGGCGTGGTGTTCGCCATCCTAATTGTCGTTTTGCTTGTGAAGCCCACGGGTATCCTGGGCAAGCCCATGAATGAAAAGGTATAAGGAGGCAGAAGATGAAAAATGACAAAATGATAATCCCCATGCCCTTCCGCTACCTGATTAACCTTGCCCTCTTTCTTGCCTTCCTGTTCATAATGAATGGTCTGATTGCAAGCCGCACCATCTCAAATTACAACGCGGGGGTCATCTCCTCCATCGGCATCAGCATCATCCTCGCCGTTTCCTTGAACGTGTCAACGGGTTATCTGGGTCAACTGCCTCTGGGTCATGCGGGCTTTATGGCCATCGGCGCTTACACCTCCGCCCTGATTATGAAGGCTGCTGCCGGTTTGCCCTTTGTTTTTCCTCTGGCTCTTTTGGCAGGCGGTATCCTGGCCGGTCTTTTCGGCCTGTTAATCGGCATCCCCGCCCTGCGTCTGCGGGGCGACTACCTGGCCATCCTAACCCTGGGCTTTGGTGAAATTATCCGTGTTGTGCTTTTGAACATTGACTCGGTTCTCGGCTTCAAGCTCACGAACGGTGCTGCCGGGCTCCAAAAAATTCCTGAAACCACAACCTTTTTGAACACATTTATCTGCGTGGGTCTCGCCGTCTTTGTGATTCACACGCTGATGAAGTCCCGCCACGGCAGGGCAATTCTCTCGATTCGCGACAATGAGATTGCCTCCGAATCCTGTGGCATCAACACCACCTATTACAAAACTTTGGGCTTTGTGGTCTCCGCCTTTTTTGCTGGCGTCGCCGGTGGCCTGTACGCCGGAAACATCGGCATCTTAAGCCCCTCTTCCTTTGGTTTTATGAAGTCGATTGAGATTCTCGTCATGGTCGTTCTTGGCGGCATGGGCAGCATGCTGGGCAGCGTTTTGAGCGCCTCCATCCTCACTGCCCTTCCCGAAATGCTCC
>CAYXNK010000232.1:0-2974 GCA_964466395.1 uncultured Oscillospiraceae bacterium
TAGGAAATAACGGGGATGCCGGCTGCCTTCGCGTCTGCCAGAACTGTGGAGAGGGAGTCGCCGTCGATTGCCGCAACAACAAGAATGTTAACCTTGTCAGCAATCAGGTTCTGGATGTCGTTAACTTGCTGGTCAACGTTGTTGTCGGAGTAAACAAGCTTTGCTTCGTAGCCCTTTGCTTCGAACTGAGCCTTCAGGAAGGAGCCGTCACGGTTCCAACGCTCAAGGGACTTGGTGGGCATTGCAATGCCGATGGTGCCTTCTGCAGTTTCTACAGGGGCAGGGGCGGGTGTGTCTGTGTCAGGAGTCTCGGGGGCGGGAGCCTTTGTTCCGCAGGCTGCCAGCGCAAACACGAGAGTCAGTGCAAGAACCAGCGCTAATACTTTTTTCATTTTTTTCCTCCTAAAAATGATACTTTGCTTTCGCACACATATCAGAAATCTTTTGTAAAATTTGTTTACAAAAGTTCATATATTTATAATACAATTCTACGCAGTGGAAGTCAATCGAATTTTACCGTTTTTACTATTTTAGGAACTTTACACAAATTTATCGGGTGGGTTTTCTACAAAAATCCGAGTGCAGCGCTGTGCTCATCGACAGTTTTACTTAAATAAGCTGGAGAAGTCCTGGATGCTTGCACAAGTTTTTCCCATTTTTTCTAACTTTTCTCCGCCACTCCCCTTCCCCTTTCGCTGTTCTTCACCCGGAAAGGGGGCGGAATCTAAACTCCATCGGGCTTCTTTCGGCAGTTTTCCGGCATTGACATTTACATTGCAAGTGATATCATATATAAAGAACATTTGCAAAAGTCGGAGGCATTTATATGAATAAGTTGGAAGGGCCTATTACAGAGCGGCGGCGTCAAACCCGCAACAGTATCTATCAATATCTTTTTTTTTCTGAAACCTCTCACTCAAAGCTGGAAATCTCCTCCGACTTATCCCTGAGCCTGCCCACTGTGCATCAAAACCTTACGGAATTGATGGAAGCAGGGCTTATCCGTCGGGATGGAACCTTCCAGTCCACAGGCGGCAGGCGCGCCATGCGGCTGACCATTGAGGAATCCGCGCGCTATGCTGTGGGTGTTTCAATTACCGACAACGGACTGTATTACATCGCCGCGGATTTGAGAATGCGGGAGATTGCCTATAAAAGAATCGGATATCTGCCCGCGGACGTCAGCGAGGGGCTGGGCAGGGTGCTCAGCGAGGAGCTAGAAGTTTTTCTCGACGAGAATGGGCTGGACAGGGCAAGGCTTTTGGGCGTGGGCGTCACCCTGCCCGCCTTGATTGACCAGGAAGAGGGCAGGGTCACCCTTGCGCCCACCCTGCATCTCAGGGACATTAAGCTGGAGGATATCACGAGATACATAAAGTATCCTTTTTCCGTTTCAAACGACGCCACCAGTGCGGGCTACGCCGAGTGGTTCTCCGCCCCCGAGCAGCGGAACATGGCCTATCTCTTTTTGGAGAGCGGGGTCGGCGGCGCGGTTCTTTTAAATGGCGCACCCTATACGGGGGTGCACCAGCGCAGCGGCGAGTTTGGGCACATGTGCGTTGCGCCAAACGGCCTGCTCTGCAAGTGCGGAAAAAGGGGCTGTCTGGAGGCCTATGTCTCCACCTCCCGCATCAATGACAATTTGGGCATTACGCCGGCGGACTTTTTTAAGGCCTTAAATCAGGGCAACGAGGAATATCGCGCACTGTGGCTGGACACACTGGGCTATCTGGCCATCGGCATCAACAACATCCGCATGGCGCTGGACTGCGACGTGGTGCTAGGCGGCTTTGTCACCCAGTTTATGCAGCCCTGGCTGCCGGAGCTGCGGCGGCTGGTGGGGGAATTAGACCCCTTTGAGGACGGCGCGGACTACATCACCCTCTGCCGCTTTCCGAAGCGCGCCGGAACCCTGGGCGCGGCCTTGTACTATATTAAAGGCTTCATTGAAAGCATCTAGGAGGAGACAACATGTTCAGAAACCTGCGCAGAGCCAAGCAGCAGCTTACAGACCAAGAGACAGAGGCGCTTCTGGAGCGTGGCTCCTTCGGCGTGCTCGCCCTTTTGGGAGACGGGGACTACCCCTATGCCCTACCGTTGAACTATGCCCTCGCGGGAAACCGCATCTATTTTCACTCCGCCCCGGCGGGGCATAAGATAGACGCCATCGGCGCGGGAGCCAAGGCCTCCTTCTGCGTGGTGGAGGAGAGCCGGGTCATCCCTGAGGAGCTGACCACCTCCTTTTCCAGCGCGATTGCCTTTGGGCGGGTCTTTGTGGTGGAGGACGAGGCGGAACGGCGCGAGGCCTTGGGTCTCATCTGTGAAAAATACGCCCCCGGGCTGGAGGCGCTCAATCAGAAGGCCATTGGCTCCTCCCTCCATCACACAGTCCTGATTGGGCTGGACATTGCACATAGGAGTGGCAAGGTGTCTACTGATAAGATGAATTAAACACCGCCGCCTGTCGCAAGACATGGCATGTCTGAGGATTTTTTGATAGGCTGAAAAGGACTGTTGGCATGGCATCGGAAGATGCTTGTTCAACAGTCCTTTTTTGATTTCATACCTTGTCAATTTTTAGTAAGGGCAAGTGGGATTTATGGGGTTATATGCCTTATTTCTTCTTTATTGAGTGCAGGCAGACTTGCAACCCTTCCACCCCATTTCTTTTTGATTTCGTCAAAAAGAAACCGGGTGGAGCCTGAAAGAAAAAGCGACCAAGGGTCATTTCGCTGACCCCTTGGAACCCCACGAGCAGGGGGCGCTCCGCGCCGCCCCCCTGCACCCCCTGGCGGCGAAGACGCCAGGGGGTTAGAGACGTAAAGACGGGGACGCGGGGACGGCGCTTTTGCGCGTCCCGAACAGTCCCCGTCTTTCGTCGTCTTAGCTTCTGCCCCGCCGCTGCGGGTAGTCTGCGTCACGAAGTAAGCAGACGGAGCTTTCCCGCGCCAGCGGGTCAGAGGACGGAGCGAGC
>CAYXNK010000233.1:0-2961 GCA_964466395.1 uncultured Oscillospiraceae bacterium
TCATCTCCATTGTGCCGGACTCCGAGGCGCCGGTGCTTCTCTCCCGCTACCCCTATGTTAAGGTACACAACATCCGCACCTGGCGGGACTACATCTACCGGGCGGAGGATTTACAAGAGTTTGCCGGAAAAAAATACGCCGGTCAGCGCAACCACGTCCGCCGCTTTCGCACCCAGCATCCCGAGGCCTTTTTCCGCCCGCTCACTGACGAGGACTTGCCCGCTGTGGAGGTCTTTTGGGGGGAATTTGAAAAGGAATTCCCGAAGATGGACAATAAAAAGGCAGTCAACGAGCTGTCTTATTCCAAAAAGCTGTTCCGCATGATTAAAAAACCCTATCTCCATGCCGGCGGCGTCTTTGACGGGGACAGGCTCTGCGCCCTGGCTCTGGGCGAGCGCTGCGGGGAAACTCTAATTATCCACATCGAGAAGGCGCTCTATTCCTACGAGGGCATCTACCCCACTCTGGTGCAGGAGTTTGCCCAGGCCTTTGCCGGCACTGCCCGGTATATCAACCGGGAGGACGACGCCTCCAACCGTGGTCTGCGCACCTCAAAGCTCCAGTATAATCCCATTAAGCTTGCACCCAAATATTATTTTGAGCCGCAGAATGAGCTTTTGTGCAACGTCAAGGAGGTTCCCACCCTCAAGACCCAGCGTTTGACCCTCACCGCCATCACCTGCGCGGACAAGAAGGCCTATAACGAGCTGATTCTGGACGCGGATCGCAACCGCTTCTGGGGCTATGACGATGTGGGCGGCGTGGACGGCAACATTGATGAAAACACCTTTGTGAACATTGTCCGCCGGGATTTTGACAGCTGCTCTGCCGTGAACCTTGCCATCCGTTTAGACGACGTTTTCATTGGGGAGGCCGTGCTCTATAACTTCAACTACCGGGGCGATGCGGAGCTGGGCTGCCGCATTTCCAAGGACTATTCCGGCCACGGTTACGGCACCGAAGCCTTTGCCGCCGTTGCCGACTGGGCGCTGTATCAGGTTGACTTAAACCGCGTTGTGGCAAAGTGCTACAAGGAAAACGCATCCTCTTTTAAAATGCTCTCCGCCGTGATGAAGAAAACCGGCGAGGATGATACCTTTTTCTATTTTGAAAAATTGTTTTAATGTGTTTCTAATCAAACTGCCCTTTTTGCTTTAATCTTCGTGCCCTATGATAGGTTCAAGCAGACGGGAACACGCTCCGGACTTATCAAATGGTTTCCCGTCTCCTACAACAAAGGATTTAGGGAGGGTACACACATGTCACAGCATATTGATTTGGTTGAAAAGCTCGTTGAAAAGACAGGACTGAGCTACACCGAGGCAAAAGCGGCGCTGGAACAGGCGGAATGGGATATTCTTGAGGCAATGATTAACCTGGAGACCCAGGGCAAAATCCGCCCCGGTCAAACCGCGGAATACACCACCAAAAACAGCGCGGAGGAAGCACCTCCCTGTCGGGAAAAGAGTCAAAAGCCTCCCCCCAACGAGGAATATAAAAAGACCACACGCAGCTTTGGCGAGTGGCTTCGCCTGCTCTTTGACAAGGGCAACACCAACAGCCTTGAAATCTATAAGGATGGCCACAGAAAACTGGGGATGCCGATTACCGCCTTCCTCGTGCTGCTGATTGTCGGCTTCTGGGTTATCATCCCCCTGATGATTGTTGGTCTGTTCTTCGACTTCAAATACCGCTTCGCAGGCCCCGACCTGGGCAAGGAAGTCATCAATGACGCCATGGGCAAGGCAAACAACGTGGCCGACAGCATCAAAAACGAGTTCAAGAACAACAGCCAGGGCTAATCATTAGAAAGCCGGGAGGGCAAGTCATGGAAACCAGAATTCTCATCATCGAGGACGAGGAAAAAATCTCCCGTTTTCTGGAGCTGGAGCTCACCCATGAGGGCTATCTTGTAACAAAGGCCGCCGACGGGCGCGAAGGCTTGGACCTTGCGCTCTCCGGCGGCTTTGACATGGTGCTCTTAGACATCATGCTGCCGGGCTTAAACGGACTGGAGGTCATTCGCCGTCTGCGCCGCTCCTCCGACGTGCCTGTGATTATGCTGACAGCCCGGGACGCTGTGATGGATAAGGTCTCGGGTCTCGATATGGGCGCCGACGACTATGTGACCAAGCCATTTGCCATTGAGGAGCTTTTGGCGCGGATTCGGGTTACCCTGCGGAAGAAACAGGGGCAGCAGGAAAACTCCGCCCAGTCCGGTACTCTGAGCTGGGGAAAACTGCGTTTAGACCCCTCGGCCTGCACGGTTCTTTATGACGGCGCACCCATTGAGCTGACCCGCCGGGAGTTTATGCTCCTGGAGCTGCTGCTGCAGAACAAGAACATTGTCCTGTCCCGGGACACTTTTTTGGAACGGGTCTGGGGCTATAACTACATCGGTGAGACCAATGTGGTGGACGTTTACATCCGCTATCTGCGCAGCAAGATTGATGACGTATATGGAATCAGCCTGATTCGCACCGTGCGCGGTGTGGGCTATGTGATTCAGGAGGCGCCCCGTGAAGGCGAATAACGGCTCCACCACCACAGAGCGCCTCAAACGACAGCAGCTAGGCCGTCTGCGGACGGCGCTCTTCCTCTCTTGGCTTTCCGCCCTGCTGGTGGCTGCTCTGTTTTTCCTCTACCTCAAGGACGCCGCCTTTTTAAACAGCTATAACCCCTTTGTTTTAGCGCGGGAGGTTTCCCACAACTTTCGCCTCGTCCGGACGACGGAAAGCCTGTTCCCCCACCTTTTCCTCCGACTTTCCGCTATGGGGCTGCCCCTGCGGGTGGAGGACGTCACGGGCGTTTTTTACCTGCTTTGCGGCGGTGGCTTTTTTCTGAGCCTGTTGCATAGCTTTATCTTTCTGATGATGCGGCTGGGCACAAGGCGGCAGATTCAAAAACAGCTGGAACCTCTATATCGCATGGCGCGAACCGCTGTGCGCCTGTCGGACGAGA
>CAYXNK010000234.1:0-2955 GCA_964466395.1 uncultured Oscillospiraceae bacterium
AGACCCCAGAAAGATTGAGGGGGCGCGGAAGCTGGACGAGATTACCTATGACGAGATGATGGAGCTTGCCTCCCTGGGCGCGCAGGTTCTGCACAACAGAAGCGTCGAGATGGCAAAGCGCTACGGGGTTCCCCTGGAGGTTCTCTCCAGCTATGTGCGCCGCCCCGGCACAAAGGTTAAGGAGGTTGTAAAGAACGTGGAACAGATGAAGATCAGCGGAATCGCAAAGGACAACAACGTTGCCCGCATCGCCGTTATGGGCGTTCCCGATGAGCCGGGCGTTGCCTTCCGGCTTTTCCGGGTGCTGGCAAACTCGAAGATTAATGTCGATATTATCCTCCAGTCCATCCACCGTGACGGCACAAACGACATCAGCTTCACCGTGACGGAAAGCGACTACGAAAAGGCCATGGAACTGATGGCGGAGCGCCAGGGTTCCATCGGCTACAGCGAGCTGTATGGCGACACGAATGTGGCGAAGGTCAGCATCGTTGGCGCAGGCATGCTCAGCTCCTCCGGCGTTGCCGCAACCATGTTTGAAGCCCTCAGCGAGGCCAAAATTAATATCCAAATGATTTCCACCAGCGAGATTAAGGTCTCTGTCCTCATCGACAAACTGAGCGCCGACCGAGCTGTTCAAGTTATCCATAACAAGTTTTTTGATTAAGCGCGAAGGTGCAAAAAACCCGTATGCGGGACGGCAAGTTCCACACACGGGTTTTCTATTTGTTCGGTCTTTCATTTAATTGGACTGGTCTTTCCCCGGCGTGATTCCTTCCATGGTATTGCGCACTGGCTGCTCCTCATCCAGAATCACGTTGACCTCCATGTGCTCACCCTGCCTGTAAATCTTTAGCTCCACAGTGTCTCCGGGGCTATATTTCTTTTTCTCGTTGGACACGTCGTTGAAGGTTTTAATCTCCTTGCCGTCCAATTCCGTGATGATGTCGCCCACCTTCAGACCGGCCTTGTCCGCCGCACTATCCTTCTCTATCGAATAGATATAGGCGCCCTCGACCATGTTATAATACTGGGCAATCGCGCTGTCCACCGTGGAAAGCACAAAGCCGAAGCTGGGTCTGCCACTGATGTAGCCCTGATTTATAAGCTGGTCCACGAGGCTTGCCACATCGTTAATCGGGATGGCAAAGCCCAGGCCCTCCACGCCAACGTTCATATACTTGGCTGTGACGATGCCTACGACCACGCCCCTGTCGTTATAGACGGGTCCGCCGGAGTTGCCCTGGTTCACCGCCGCATCCACCTGGAACATATTGTTGGAGGTCACAAGGCCCGTGGCGTCATCCTTTGTTTGGATGTCCCTGTTCAGGGCGCTGACTCTGCCGGAAAACAGGCTGAAGCTCAATTCGCCCAGGGGATTGCCGATGGCAAAAATCTCCTCGCCCACGGCAAGATTATCGCTGTTGCCGAGGGTGGCGGCAGAGAGGCCTGTGGCCTCAATCTTCAGGACTGCCAGGTCGTTTGCCTCCTCAAAGCCCACAATGCGGGCGTCATACTTCTCCCCGTTGCTGAGGAATACGGAGACCGTGAGCCTACTTTTTTGCGCCTGAGCGATTACATGGTAGTTTGTGACGATGTAGCCGTCCTCTGTGACAATAAAGCCGGAGCCTGTGACAGGAGAGGTGGACTGGATGCCAAAGTAGTTGGTAGAAGTGACCTCCGTGGTCACGCCCACGGCCTGAAGCTGCCCGAGGCTGTAAATCTCCGCCCCGGTCAATACCTGGCCGGACTGGACGGGCCTCGCCGTCTGTTCCGGTCTTGTCTGCTCATCTGAAATATTCAGCTGGCCGCCAGTGCTCTGTCTCGCAGAGGGCAGGGTTGCCGCAACCAAGGCGCCGCCGCCAAGGCCGCCCAAAAGGGCGCAGACCAGGCAGGCTGCGATGAAGCCTGCGATGCCGGGCTTCTTTTCTTTCTTCTCCCGCTGGGGGGGCGGCGTCGGCGGGGTATAATATCTAGGGGGAGGAGGCTCCGATCCCCTGGGCACATAGTTTGCGTCCATGTAGGCTCTGTGGGGAATGCTCTCTTTGGTAAAACGATATTCGGGATTTGACTGATCAGGAGAAGGGTTCGGCTTCTGTTCGCCTTCCCCATTGGGGCTGTTCTGCTGAAACATGCGTTTTGCCTCCTTTTGCGTATCGGAATTTTCTTATATGCCTATCCTAGTATTCATTTGTTACAGCCGCATGAACAAATACAGAAAATTTTTTAAACATTCATCCCAATCCCTGTGAACAAAGGGTAGAAGGCAGATTCCTGTTTACAAATTCCCGCCCTCACCTTATAATATAGTGATAGCTATAAGAAAAGGGGGGCAAAAAGTGGAAGAATCCTTTGGCGGCATTCTGTCAGCGCTGCGCCGAAGCCGCGATTTGAGTCAGCGTAAGCTCGCCTCCGCCCTCCACGTGAGCCAGGCTCTGCTCTCCCACTATGAAAACGGCAGCCGTGAGCCGGGTTTGGGCTTTGTCTGCCGTGCCTGCGATTATTTTGGCGTTTCCGCAGACTTTCTTTTGGGCAGAATCGGCGCCTCTAAGGAGGCAGCACCCCTTCCCCTGCCCGCCCTTTCGGCATTGGAAGCCCTCCTTGCTCAACCGGGACAGGCAGAATTTCGTGAACCGGCCTTTCACTATTTGAACGCCGCCGCGAAAAAGCTAAACTGCCGCCTTTCCTCCCCCAGGGAGCCGATTGCTGCCGCCGAGCAAGAGGCGGAGATGCTTCGCTGGGAGCTCGCCGCGCTAAAGCTCCTTGCCGAAAAGGACGGAGTGCCTGGACCTACCTAACATTTATAAAATTTTTCCTTGCTTGGAGAACAAATATGATTGACCAGAACAAAATTAGAAACTTTTCAATTATCGCCCACATTGACCACGGCAAGAGCACCCTGGCAGACCGCCTGCTGGAAAAGTGCGGGGCTGTGGACAACAGGGAGCACGGCAC
>CAYXNK010000235.1:0-2944 GCA_964466395.1 uncultured Oscillospiraceae bacterium
GCAATCAGCATACCGTAAATTCCCTGGGTACCGGGCAAAAGCTGCAGAACCAGCACCTTGCCGAACTGGCTGGGATCCTCTGTAATGACAGCCGAAGCCGCCTGTCCGCCCATGCCAACGGCCTTAGCCGAGCCCATGCCGGGCAACAGAGCCGCCAGCGCAACACCGAGAACCGCGAAGAAGGGTCCGAGCAGTGTCTGCAGATAAGAAAATGTCATTACAGTGTCCATGTTTAAATTTTCCATGTTTATAAATCCTCCCTAATCTTATAGTGCTTTGTATTGATTCCGAATGGCGAAAACTTCCGTCCCCCGCCATTATAAAACTTTCCGAAAAACTCGACATATTCCAGACGGTTGCTATGGACATAGGCGCCCAGCACGTTGATGCCGAAATTCAGGGACTGACCCAGCGCGAACACGATGATAAACACAATCACGCCAGCAACTCCGCCACCGGTCATTGCGCCAAGCTGGTTCATAACGCTTGCGATAACGCCCGTTGCAAGTCCCAGGGCCAAGAGGCGGGAATAGCTCAAAACATCCCCCAGCCAGCCGGACAGGACGCTATACAGGGCGTAAACGCCCTTCAAAATCCGTTTAAACCAATTTGCGCTTTCCCGCCCGCCGGTTAGAACAATGCCGATAATTGAGACCACACAGAGGCCTAAGGCGATTTGCGTCACAATCGGCACAACCAAGACCTTGAAGCCTGCCAAACCCTCGAACATATCGCTGCCAATCAGCACCAGCACCAGCGGGTACCAGGCCACAATCGGAAACACCGCATCGTATAGAATACCGATGTAGTCCTTCTGCTTGAAACAGGTAAGTCCCTTCATAATATAGCCCGTCGTCAGATGAACCATGCCAACGCCCAGGCTGAACACCAGGAGCAGCATGGGTTTTTCCATAGGAAGGAACCAGAGGGGCGGGATTGTTTTCTGGACGCCGAAGAAGTTCAGGCTGAAAACGTCCACCACATCGCCGAAGTAGCTGGAGAACACAACGCCCCAAAACATGGTGGAAAGGCCGCACCACATAAACAGGCGCAGATTCTTGTTCCAGTTGGGCTCCATGTTCTTAAAGCGGAGCAGACAAAACAGACAGGTGGCAAACATAATAGCGCCATAGCCGGCATCGGAGAACATCAGGCCGAACATGACGTAATAAAAAATTGACATCACGCCCGTAGGGTCTAATTCGCCCTTTCCGGGCAGGCTGTAGCCCTCCAAAACACTCTCTACAGGCTCTGTGAGCCAGGAGTTTTCCAGCAGGACGGGAACCTCTTCCCCCGGCTCATCCGCTTCTGAGATGGCCACATAGCAGGGAAACTCCTCCTGCAAGCCTTTGGAAAGCGCCTGCACCCTCTGGGCGGGAACATAACCCTCCAGCACAAATACGTGCTTGGACTGGGCAAGCCGCTCGATGACCGCATATTTTTCCTCGCGTATGGCCAGGTGATCCTCAAGCATCTTGAATTCTTCCCGGCGGTGGGCGAGGCTCTTAATCTCAGCGGTCGCCGCCTTGATGGAGTGTTGCGCCGCCTCCTTTCGACTCAGGAGCCGCTGGCGTTCCTCCTCGGGCAGATTTGCACTGGCGCCCGCGGGATAAGCAAAGCCGATGGCACGCAGGGCTTCCTCCGCCCGCGCCGCGTCCTTTTTCAAGGCAACGGCTAATATGCAGGTGATTTGCTTGCTCTGCCAGACGATTTCAATGTGCAGAGGGTCTAAGTCCGGGGCGACCTGGGCTATCTTTTCATAGATTTTTTGCAGCGATAGCTCCCCTGCCAGGGAGCCTACGAAGGCACGGGTACGGCGGGTTCCTTTGAAGGTTTGCGCCACCGGCAGGTCGAGCCAGGGGGCCAGCACATCAAGCGCCGCCTCCGCCCTGACGATTTCTGCCTTGGCCTCCACAATCTCACGAGCCAGGCGGTTAATCCGTCCGGCGTCTCGGAGTACGGCCTCCTGGACATCGTAAAAATCATGATAGTCCTGGGTACTGATTGCCTCTCGACCCTTCAGAAACGCGAGCCCCTCGCCCTTCACGGGAACCAGCTTGTCCAGTTCCATGCGGGCGTTTTGAACCTCTTCCACATTGCGGCGAAATGTTGCTCTGCCTTTTTCTGTGTCCATTTTGGAAAAAACAGAATCCGGTGTCTTAATGTCAATCAGTTCGACAATGTTTTTGCGCTGCAAAAACTCCAAAATCGGCTTGCGGTTCTTGCGCGTCGCACAGACCTGAACCTTTTTCATCGACACAACCGCCATGCTCTATCACCGTCCTTCTCTTACAGCACCATCAAATCAATGCTTTTTTTATTTTTTGCACAGCCTCCGGCTCACGGGTGCGGGCGGTTTGGAGCAGCTCCTGCATCTGCGCGTCCAAATTTCGGCTCGCCTCCTCCAGCGCGGCGCGGCTTTGCTCATGAGCGGCCTCCACCTTCCCGGCAGCTTCCGCCTGCGCCTTTGCCTCATGCTTCCGCACTGAGGCCTGCGCCTCTTTTTTTGCCTGCTCGACGATGCCAAAGGCCTTTTCCTGGGCCGCGCGAAGGGTCTCATCGGCTTCCTGCTCGGCCTTGCGTATCAGGTCAATCACGTTTTCCGCCAAATGTCTCACCTCATTTTGTGTTTTTCACGTCTATAAGATTCTTCTATCTATTATATATCGTTTGTAATTTCCTCAATGTTACTATATCAATACCGTATTTCGCATTATTCTTAAAAAAAACATCGCACAGTCTAAGGCAATCGCGAAATAACGGCCGTCTCTTCTTCTGAATTTTAACATTATATCTTAATTCTTCCAATTTCGCAAACTAAATTAATGAATTTCAGTAATTACATTTTTAACATTAAACTGTTCGCTAGCTCGCTCATTTCCCCTTCCTATTGGCTCGAGTAATCCACTGCAATTCCGCCTTATTTCGCTCCAGGCAGGGGCAA
>CAYXNK010000236.1:0-2909 GCA_964466395.1 uncultured Oscillospiraceae bacterium
GTTTGGGCATCATCTGATGCCGGAGATGACAAATTCGGATTTCCGCAGGCAGCCAATGACAACATCATGATTACCGCGAGCAAGTACACAAAAGATCTTTTCATTTTGACCTCTACCTCTTTCTTTCCATGGTTATGGCGCAGAATATTATGTACGGCGCACCTCCGCCGCTACCGGCAGAGGTCCTTTCATGACATATCTTAGCAGGACAATTTTTGCGTAGCAAGCTCCCCGGGGGGTTATTTATTGGGATATTAGACATATTTATCTCCAAAACGTGTGAAAACCTGATAGAGCAACACCCTTCCTTCAGAATCTCAAATCTAAAAAACCACCGCAACACTCAGGTGCTTCCCTCTGTGTCGCAATGATTTTGTGTGTTAACGGGGACTGTCATCCTCTGCTTTTGTTTATATGGATTGGTTCTCACTGGGATATCTGCCGTCCCAGACGATGGCTCGGTAGCTCTCGCTATCCGTGTCGCCCTCTGTGCTAAAGAAGAGGACAGAGGAAGTATCATCCAGCTTTATGGCTTCCTTGATATATTTCAAGTCGGGGTTTGTCATAATCTCCGCAACACAGCCGATGGTTGCAGCTCCGCTTTCCCCGGAGATGACGCGCGTTTCATCCCCAATCGGGTTGCCCAGAATGCGCATACCCTTTGCGGCAACGTAATCGGGGCAGGAGATGAAATGGTCGGTGTAGTATTTGAGGATTTCCCAGCCAATGCTGCAGGGCTCACCGCAGGCCAGACCGGCCATGAGTGTATCCATCTGCCCTGTGACGAAGTGCAGCTTGCCGTCATTGGCTTCGGCGGTACGATAGAGGCAGTCGGCACGGTTTGGTTCCACAACGGTCATAATGGGGCGATTCTTACCATAAACGCCGGAGAAGAAGCCAATCATTGCGGTTGCTAGGGAGCCGACGCCGGCCTGAACAAAGATGTGCGTGGGCTTTTCTGGCAGCTGCTCAAAGGCCTCCAGCCCCATGGTCACATAGCCCTGGATAATCCAGGCGGGGATGTCCTCGTAGCCCTCCCAGGCTGTGTCCTGCACCATAATCCAGCCCTTTTCCCCGGCCTGGCTGTTGGCCAAACGGACTGCGTCGTCATAGTTTAGCTCGGTGATGGAGGCATCCGCCCCCTCGGCGCTGATATTTTCCAGCCGCTCCTTCGCGCTGCCCTTGGGCATGTAGACCACAGACTTCTGCCCCAGTTGGTTTGCCGTCCATGCAACACCGCGCCCGTGGTTGCCGTCCGTTGCGGTGACGAAGGTCATTTCGCCCAGCTTTTCACGAATTTCCCCGGAGGTCATTTTGTCATAGGGCAAGTCCTTCAGGTCCATCCCCAGTTTCTGCGCCATGTAGCTGCCGATGGCGAAGCTCCCGCCCAAAACCTTAAACGCATTCAGTCCGAAGCGGTGAGACTCGTCCTTCACAAAAATGTCTCCCAGGCCCAATTCCTTTGCCGTTTCGCTCCGAATGACCAGAGGGGTCTTCTCATAAACCGGAAAGCTTGCATGAAAGCTGCGAACCCGCTCCGCTTCCTCCAGCCTGAGCAAAGACAAATCGGCCTCTGCTTGGCTGCTCCGTTCCAATGAAACGAGCTTGAATATTTCTTTCATATGGCGTATTCATCCTTTCGTGCTCCATGTGTTTTATGGCAAAAGAGAGGGTGGAGGGCATGGAGCCCTGCTTAATCCGGTAAGAGAAAGCTCGGCAGCCCTCTGCCTCTTTGTAATACTTGCATTTTAAGGTAATATCCCTTAAAATTCAATAAAGACTATTCCCTTATTACATAATGGAACTGAGCTGAATATCATTTGCGAATATGAATGGGTGATTTGCTAAGAGGAGCCCCCCGCCTGCCGACGGCAGACGGGAAAAAGGCCAGGCCATGTAAACAGCCTACGCTGATAAATGCAGAGGAGGAGAGCTGGTGGATACCAAGGGAAAACGCAGCGCTTTATGCCAACATCTAAACGAACGGATTCTGTCTGTTCTCGTTCACGCGCTGTTCTCTGCATGGATGCTGGCCTTTCTCTTTGAGGGCCGAATCTTCTATGCCCTTGCCGATATCTATAAAATTGACCCCGCCGGAATGGTTTTCTGCGGACTCGCGGGGATGTTTTGCGGGCTGTTACTGTCTGGGCTGTTTGTTAAAACAAAGAGCGCGGCAAAGCAGCTGTTTCTTTGCTGCTATCCCATTTTCATTGCCATCTCCATGATTTTTTTCTTCCCGCCGTCCGTGCTCTGGATGCTTGGAATAATTGTGGGGTCGTTTCTGTCCGGAGGTTGTGTGGCGGCCTGGGCCTTTTATCTCCAGAGCGGCACGCCAAAAAACGAACGGATTAAAACGGTCGCTGATTTGCTGATTCTATCTAATGTTCTCATGATTCTCTGCAATATGACAGCCATTCACTTTTCGCCGAGAGCGGCTCTTGCACTTTCCATGTTTCTGTTGCTCTGCGCGTTTTTCTTTGGTCTGAAGCTTCCGGAAACCCGCAACGCCGTTGCCTCCTTCCCCTCCTGGCAAAAAGCAGCTTCCGCAGGGATTGCGAGGCTTCTGGTTTTTTTATGTCTGTTCATCGCCTTAGCCACCGTCACATCAGGGCTTATGTACCATGTCGTCAGCCCTGCCTTTGCACATCTGAAAGGCCTGACAAGCTGGTATTGGGCGCTTCCTTATATCGCAGCGCTTTTTGTGATGAGAAACTTGCCCCGGCGAGTGAACCGAAGCTATATCCTCTATGTGGCCATTGCAATGATTGGCCTGTCCTTCGTTGCCTTCATGGGTCTTAATTGCGGCGTTTTCAGCTATCTCATTGTCAACACGTTGATGCTCGGGGCCTGCGGGATATATGATTTGTTTTGGTGGAGCATCCTTGGGGAAATGCTAGACCTCCACCAAA
>CAYXNK010000237.1:0-2906 GCA_964466395.1 uncultured Oscillospiraceae bacterium
TCATTGAACGGCTGAACCGGGAGATCCGCAGGCGCACCCGAGTGGTTGGCTGCTTCCCTGACGGCAACTCAGCGCTCATGCTGGTCTGCGCAAGACTCCGGCATGTAGCCGGCTCCCAGTGGGGAAACAAGAAGTACATGAATATGAAGCATCTGGAGGTAACGGTTGAAGACACCTCTATTGCTGGATGACTTCATTTCCTCAGAGACTGCAAACCTTTTTGCGCATAACTCTTGACACTACCGGTGCCGGTATAAGATGACCCCTACTCCATAATCGGAGTAGGGATTAATTTATTTTAAGTTTATTTGATATTATAAACATAGCACTAAACCGCTGGCGCGGTGGTGTCTAAACCACGAATTGTTCTTCTATTGAAACTGCTGTAGTTGCGGCAGATTAAAAGTTCTTTGAAACCTTGGCGCAATCCTTTGTGGTCATCAGAAAATCCCAAAAGTGTATAGGCGGAGTTTTTGCCAATCATTAGAATTTCGCACAGCTCTTCTACGGTTAATAGCAAGTATTATTTTGATTCTTGTGATTTACTTCTCAACTTATCATCGTACATATTTTTATCAGCTATATTTACAATTTCAGAAAATACTTTTCCGTTTCCAGACGCATAACCGCAAGCGATTTTACATTCCGCAACGCTCGGGAGACTGTTGATTGTTTTTAGGTTTTGCTTCCAGTTTTCCATGAATGCTTCCGCGTCCCTTGAAGCACCATTGGGAATTACAACCATAAACTCATCTCCGCCAAGTCGGTAGGCATCCATATTCTCAGATATTACACCGCGGATACTTTCCGCAGCCCGTATTATCAGCTCGTCACCCATATCGTGGCCAAAAGTGTCATTTACGAATTTCAAGTTATTTATATCAAAATATAGAATCACGACCTTATCAAGTTTAACATATACTTCCTTTAACATTGAAGCATACTTTGCCCTGTTATATAGTCCTGTCATTGGGTCATGCTCACCGGTATATTTTATTTCCACATCACGCATTATGATTTCTTTTCGATTAACTACAATAGCATTAATTAAGGGGATAAAAGCAGTAATTACTAAACATCTAGGCATTGCAAAGAAAAGAATTATAGACATCCATCGCTCAGAAAACGAGTTAATTTCCGAAAACAGATATTTGCCATACTCACTGGACCTACTTACAGTCTGTATAACCATATTGGCATCGCATAGGCCATACTGGTAACCATATATTACAATACAAAAAATACTGGCGAGAGATAATATATAGGCAAATATTAAAACCCTTTTTTTGGAATACTGTGCCGCTATAAGAAGAGGAACAACCGAAGTAAAAACGGCATGATAAGTCAGGTATATACCAAATACGGTAACCGCAAATACAGCCAATAGAACAAATACATATTTAAGCCATGACTTAGTATGGTCGGTGAAATATCCGATTACTTGAGCAATTAGGAAAAACGCCATCGTGCCAAGACATCCAGGTATTGCAATACTTTCGTCAACTATCCAAATGCGTGAAAGCTGGAAAATCAGAAAAATTAGCAATGCTAATATAATGTAACGCATGCAGCGAACTGCATAGGCATTAGGCGCAGAATCTGCTTCACACATTGTGTTAAATAGTTCGCGCTTAAATCCATGCTCAACATTCTCTTTTTTTGTTTTATCGTGTTCTGAAATCACAAGAAAGCTCCTTGTTATGCTCTGATTTTTATAACCTCATACCAATCCCTAATTAGAACAGCTCACAATCCAGTCTCTGTGAGTGACCAATTTTACCAAAAAACAGCAGGGAATGAAATAAGCCATTCTCTGCTTTGAAGTATGGTCTCTCTTTACTTCAAAGGATGTATGGAAACTAACTTTCGATATTAATTATTGTTCATGAGGCGCTTTAATGCACTGACTTGGGAAGGGACCGTTTCCCAAGTCAGGCGCTATTTGTTATTGCCCTTGGTTATTCCAAGAAGAAGGCATCTACCTTTTCCACAGAGTCGAGAACCTCCTGTTCACCGACGCCGGCACCCTTTGCCAATTTTGCCGAGTTCATTAGTAAATCCTCAAAATCCGGTGCAAACGCATGATCCACAAGATTCATGAAAGATTCTGCATCTGCGAGCAAATCCTTGATAAAGGCATCGTACTTGTCTTGAAGCTCTCTATCAAGTGTGCGCTGCTGCGCTAAGTACTCTGCCAGCAGATTTTGCTCCTTTCGGAACAGCAGATATCTTCCGTATTCAAACGCAAGGGATGCCACAGCTTGTGCAAGCTGTTCCGCTGTCTCTCCAGCTGCAACGCCCATCAGCGATGCCAACAACTTGATCATTGCCTCCAGAGAAATCCAAAGGCATCTATCAATATATGTTATCTCTGATATATCGCCCTTGCGAAGGGCCTCCGTCTCCTCACGCAGGGCTGCTGCTAGGCCTCGGAGTGATGCAACTGTCTTCTCGGAGGCCCCGATTTCCACAACTAAGGCGGAAAAGTCAATATACTTCGCATACAGGAGGAAAACAAACTCGCTATATTTTTGATTGTCATTGCAAACGGCAAAGTCAGATACCGCGCCGGCTATTTCAGCCCAATCCGTTTTATCGAACTTTCTGGGATACTTCCCGTTCACAGCCTTTTTTAACACTGCAAGTGCAAAGAGTGTGCCGCATTTCATAGCGGTCAATGGCTCCTCACCACTTTTGTCTGAGAGCGCGTACAGATGATTCTGCACATCCTCCAACATGTGCATTGCCTTTTCCACTTCGCTACCGATGGGGGTTTTTATCAAAAACTCCACCGATAGTCCCTTGATTATTCCATCCAGCATCATAACGCCCACCTATTAACCGATGGTTCTTCCAAGAAGTGCGGATATTGCCTTTGTATTGTTTACCAGAGACCCTACACGTAT
>CAYXNK010000238.1:0-2901 GCA_964466395.1 uncultured Oscillospiraceae bacterium
CAGAGCAGCACTGACCGAGAAGGTCAACCATGAAGGTGGCGTTGATGGCAACTATGTTTTCCTGCTGCATGATGGAAAGAGGATCAATACAGATACGCTGGGAATTAAAGCTAATCCTATCATCCTTTGCTGCCCACTCAAAGAACTCCTGGGAGCAAGCGGCGGGGGAGGAGCAGGTAATTTTTGTGATGACGCCTTCCTTGCAGAGGGGCATCATGGATTCGCAGGCAACCTCGGAGAAAACTTCAACCTTGCCGACGTCGCGGAGGTTGTTTAAGACTTCTTCACCCAGTCCGCCGAAGCCGATCTGAATTTTATCGCCTTCCTTGAGGTAGGGCAGGATGTGACCGGCAATGAGCTTGTCCTTTTCGGTGGGGGGAGCGGCGGGGATTGCCATAAGCTCTGTGGGGTTGTCCACAATGCAGTCGAGCTCTGTAATGTGGATGGAGGTGATTTCGCGATCTCCGCCAACGGGATATTGGCCGGTGGGGTCAAGAAAGCCGATTTTCTTCTTGATACGGGGATCCTGGGTTATCAGGTGATGGTTGCAGACGCCATAGGCGCCGACGTTACACCAGCCCTCTTCATCCGGGGGGCAAAGCTGAATTGCCGCCACATTGGCATCGTAAGAAAAGGGGCCATGCTCGAAGAGGTCGTAGCACATACCGCCGCACTCGACGATATTCATGTCCATGGACATTCTCTCCAGGGGCAGGTTGAAGGCGCTGAACATCCGATAATGGCCTCTGATGTCGGGCTCAAAGATCATATCGGTGGGCGCGTTCATGCAGTTGTAGATGAACATAACATCTTTGTAGTTTTCTCTGACTGCTGTCATGTGATCTAAAAACGCATAGGGGATGCAAGAGGCCTGGGACATCCAAACCGTGTCGCCATTTTCAATCAGCTTTGCCGCGTCCGCCATTTCTCCGTGGTGCTCGTCATAGTACTTTTTCCAGTCGACATTCAGGTTTCTAACTGCCATAGTCCATATACTCCCTTAAAAATTTTATTTTTGTTGCAATCTCTCTCAATAAACACTCATACGTTAATTTTACAACACAATACATTAAAAATCAATGTATTTCCCCTGTTAAAAAAGCCAGACTTTTAATGCAAAATTGTGCAAATCGTTGACATCCTCATATCTATTTACATATGAATAAACACGCATAAAAAAAGCCGAAACCTTTGAGACCTCGGCTTTTCCTGTTTTGTGGCTTTATTTCATGAACCGCTCAATGGCCTTGTTCAAATCCGAGATTTTCTGCTCATCGTTATGCCTCACAGCATCTGTCACACACTCCGTAATATGGTCTTGGAGGAGGACCTTTCCTGCGTTGTTAATGGCCGAGCGTACAGCGGCAAGTTGGACAAGCACCTCAGCGCAATCCCTGTCACTTTCAATCATCCGCATTACGGATTCCAGGTGACCGCCGGCCTTTGCAAGGCGGTGCAGAACTGCTTTTTTGTTTTTGTGAACGTGTCCGTGGGGGACACCCGGCTCATGACTGTGGACCGTTCCGTCCTCATGGACATGGAAGCCTACGTCCTCATTACAATGCGTTTCTGACACGGCGGTCGCTCCTTTCGGCTTTGCGGTTTAGAACTCGGGAATCAGCTTCTTGAGAATTGCCTTCACGGCCTGGGGGCCTGCAGTGTCAATGGGCAACTCAAACAAGCTGGTGTTTTCACGGTCATATTTGTTGATGTCTGCGTCCTCGGGCAGCTCGCCAAAGACCTCTAGGCCAACCTTGGCCAGGAGCTCTTCCTTGGGCTGGTCGTTACGCACGCGGTTTAAGATAAGGCCAGTCTGCATAACAGAAACGTTGTTTTCGCCTGCCTTTGCAACATCAATGATGCCGGCTGCGGTCTGGAGGCTTCTTGCGGACATGTCCGCCATAACCAGCAAGCAGTCCACGTTCTTCACAACACGACGATTGAGCTGCTCGGGGCCTGCTTCACCATCGATGACGACATAGTCATAGTCTTCGGTCAGGGTGTCAATGCCGTAGCGGAGAAGCTCGTTGCATGCGCAGAAGCAGCCGGGCTCCTCGGGTCTGCCCATGGTGAGCAGGTCGAAGCCGTCGCCATGGGAAAGAATGCTGCGCATCAGATCCTTGGTGGGGCCGTTGTTCAGTTCATCCCGTGCCTGGCGCATACCAAGCAACTCACTGCGCAGTATGCTCACGGTTTTTTCAACCTTTAGTCCGGTTGTGTAACAGAGACTCATGGCGGAGTCGGCATCAATCGCCAGCACGCGGCCGGGGAAGCGCTCTGCCAGCAGACGAATCAGAAGGGTAGAGACAACCGTTTTCCCGGTTCCACCCTTTCCTGTTACAGCAATTGTTCTAATCTTTGCCATACTTTTCCCTCGCTTTCCAATATGAGTAATATGAAAAACCCCTATGGGCGGCCGTGGTTTCAAACCACGGCCGCGGGGCTTTATCGAAATGGTCAGCGAATCGGTTGATTTTTATTTGCAGAAGTTTTCTGCGCCGATTACGCTTTCGAAGTACTCGCCAATCTGAGAGCGAAGCTCATCATTAGACTTGTACCGGGGGTCAATCGCGTCAACGTCAACATACAGGGTGGGGAGGCCGAACTTCTGCTGGATGTGGTCGGTGACGATTTTGCCGGAGGCCCAGGTGTGCTTGCAGCCCACGTGGCCCATGAAGATGGAGACGTTGACATTGTAGTCTTCGTACATTTTGTCGATGACGCGGAGCCAGTATTCGGTGGGGCCGGTGGCGCCATGAATCATCGGAACCAGCAGCATGGACTGAGCCATCTGGATTTTGGAATGCTCCCAGTTGTCCAGGTCGTCCATCAGAACGCCGTCCTGATAGCCAAAGCCGTCCATAACGGTGATTGCGCCGAAGCACTTTTCCATCCAGTCCA
>CAYXNK010000239.1:0-2895 GCA_964466395.1 uncultured Oscillospiraceae bacterium
GCTCTAACCAGCTGAGCTAAGCCTCCGTAAGGTTCAAAGGACAGTCGCCGACTGTCCTTCTGCGTGGTGACCCGTACGGGACTCGAACCCGTGTTACCGCCGTGAAAGGGCGGTGTCTTAACCGCTTGACCAACGGGCCGTTTGGTAGCGGCGACTGGATTTGAACCAGTGACACTCCGGGTATGAACCGAATGCTCTAGCCAACTGAGCTACGCCGCCATTTTCTGCTACCTTGTCGAACAGGCAAGTGCTATTATACTAAACAAGCCCTCAGCTGTCAAGACTAAATTTTACATTTTAATTTTGTCGAAATTCGGAATAATAACAGAAAGAAAGGCGGCAATTTTTCCAACATCTGCCGCATTTCTTTCTGTTTTTTCATTTTACCCATTCACCTTGTTCTGCGGTTTCCCCTGTAAAAAAAGACGAATATTTTCTTCCACCACATCTAAAAGCCGTTTTCTGGACTCGATGGGCGCCCAAGCAATGTGGGGCGTAATCACACAGTTGGGCGCTTTGAACAGCAGACTGCCACTCGCTGGCGGTTCCTCTGCCAGAACATCCGCCCCAAAGCCGCCCAGCTTTCCGCAGTGCAGAGCCTCGGCCACAGCTTTTTCACAGACCAGGCCGCCTCGGGCAGTGTTCAGAATGATGACTCCGTCCTTCATTTTGGCAATATTTTCTCCTGAAATCAGTCCCATGTTTTCCGGCTTAAGCGGGCAGTGCAGGCTGATAATATCTGCCTCCGAAAAAATCTCGTCTAAAGAGCATAGGCGCACTCCCTGCTGTCCCGCGTCTGTCCGCGGGCGTGCCGTCGCGGCGAGCACGCGCATTCCCAGGGCGACTGCCACCCGGGCAACCGCGCTGCCGATGCTGCCGTAACCCACAAGACCCATGGTCTTGCCGAAAAGCTCGGTTAAGGGTGCGTCCCAGTAGGTGAAATAGCCGGATCGGCTCCATTTCCCCTCACGCACACCGGCGCTATGCAGTCCCGTATGCATGCAGAGCTCCAGAAGCAGGGCAAAGGTGTGCTGCACTACTGAGGCTGTGCTGTAGGCCGGAACGTTACAGATTGTGATACCCCGCTTTGTGGCGGACTGCAAGTCAATATTATTATAGCCCGTGGCCTGAACGCCGATATACCGAAGCTGCGGACAGGCAGCCATCAAATCCCCTGTGAAGGGCATCTTGTTCACAAGGACAATTTCCGCGTCTCCGATGCGCGCTGCCGCCTCTGCCGGCTCTGTGTTGTCATAGACCGTCAGTGTACCGAATTGCTTAAGAAAATCCCAGGACAGGTCTCCCGGATTCACCGCGTGGCCTTCCAGAACTACAAGTTTCATGGGCAATCCTCCCTTTTCCTGATTTGTGCGTAGAAATACCATATCGCAAGCCCTCGCTCCCGTCAAGAGGCTTTCCGTTTTCCCCCAGCTTTCACTTGATACAAGAATCCTTTTGTGGTACAATAATTTGGAGCTTTTGTTGCATTTTTCTCGAGCTTTATGTCTCACATTTATCCCAGTTTCCGCAGCCCTTGCGGAGGTTTATTCACTTACTTTCAGGAAAGGAGCGAGCATCTTGCGCAAAGACGCGAACTTCATTCGTTGGACAGAGCTGCATGCCGAAATGAATCCTTCGGACTTCCCCGACACCGCCATTTTGGAGTCATGGAAAAGAAGCGACGAACACGACATCGACTTTGACAAAGCTCTGCCCGAGGTTCTGGCACCCACTGAGGTGGAAAAATACAAAAAATCATACCGGCGCCTGCTCATCTGCTCCGACTGGGTCGTCAATCATTTGATTGCCAATAATTCGGAGAAGGACATCCGTGTGCTCCTTTTTAGCAAGGACGGCGTCCTGCTCAGGATTTACGGCATTTCCGAGGTGGATGACTGGCTGTATTCCAGCGGGATTCAAAGCGGAACAAGATGGTCGGAGGAGTACATTGGAACAAATCCCTTCTCCCACGGAATGCAGGCCCGCAAGGCCGTTGGGCTCCACACCTGTTACAATTATTCCCGCTTTTTGATTGACGGCTCCTATTATTTCGCTCCGATTCTCCTCAATGAAAACGAGATTTTCGGTGGAGTTGTGATTGCCATCCCGTCTGAAAAAAGCAGCGACTACTTGGCTTCCGTCGCCATCGCCATTGCAAGAACCATCGACCTGGACGTGTTCTTTTTTCAGGGTATTGATATGTTTACCGGCATGGACCAGGACTCCGGCTCCATCTTTTTACGGCAGAACAAGGGGCGCAACGATGTCGTCATCATCAACGACCAGGTCTTCCGAATTCTCGGCATCAAGAAGCCAGACTCCTACCAACTCACACTGGAGGAGCTGATTCTTCCACCGCCGGAAAACAAGGAGTTTTGGAGCCTGCTCCAATCAAAAAAATCCGTAAACGACAAGCTTCTGGCGCTCTCTGTCAGCAGTGGCAGGGTCTATGTAAACATGAGCATCGCCCGATATAAGCGAAACCGCTTCCACCCGGACGGCATAACCATCTCCTTTGCCACCAGTGCAAAATCCAGCAAAATGACCTCGAAGCTCACAGACAACAACGCCCGCTACACCTTTAATGAAATCATTGGTGAAAACGAGCTGATGCTGGAGACGATTAAGCGCAGCAGGATTGCTGCCCAATCGGACAGCAATATCCTGATTCAGGGCGAGAGCGGCGTGGGCAAGGACGTGTTTGCTCAGGCCATCCACAATGCCAGCAAACGCAGTCACAAGCCTTTTGTTGCCATTAACTGTGCCGCCTTTTCCAAGGAGCTGATTGCCTCAGAGCTGTTCGGCTATGAGAGCGGCGCCTTCACAGGAGCCAAGCGCGAGGGCTCCATCGGAAAGTTTGAGCTAGCAAACCACGGCACCCTGTTTCTTGACGAA
>CAYXNK010000240.1:0-2884 GCA_964466395.1 uncultured Oscillospiraceae bacterium
AACAAGCACGCAGCCGGGGGTCACGCTGGCCTTGGCGGAAAAAGCCGTGTGCGCCGTCTTTGAGGAGGGCATATGAACAAACTCTATGTAGTGGGGCTCGGCCCCGGTGACCCTAGTCTCATGAGCCCCGCCGCCCTGGCAGCGATTGGGCAGGCAGAGCTTCTCTGCGGCTATACCGTCTATGTGGAGCAGGTGCGGGCGCTTGTACCCGAAACAGAGGTGCTCACAACGCCCATGACCCGGGAGGTAGAGCGCTGCCGCGCAGCCTTGGAACAGGCTGCCGCCGGCAAGACCGTTGCCATGGTTTGCAGCGGCGACGCAGGGGTCTATGGCATGGCCGGGCTCATTTATCAGCTCAGTTCCGACTATCCCCCAGTGGAGATTGAGGTCATCCCCGGCATCACCGCTGCCTTAAGCGGCGCGGCTGTTTTGGGTGCGCCCCTGACCCACGATTTTGCCGTAATTTCTCTCAGTGACCTTCTGACCCCCTGGCCGCTGATTGAACGGCGGCTGGACGCAGCGGGGGCTGCGGATTTTTGCATTGCCCTCTACAACCCGGCCAGCAAAAAGCGGGCGGATTACCTCAAACGCGCCTGTGAAATCCTGCTGCGGCACAAGAGCCCCAACACCGTCTGCGGCTATGTGCGCAACATCGGTCGTCCGGGCCAGAAGGCGGAGATTATGCCCTTGGGGGCTCTGATATTCGCGGAATTAGATATGTTTTGCACAGTCTTTATCGGAAACAGCGAAACGCAGCAGTTTAACGGCAAGATGGTAACCCCACGGGGTTACGAAAACAAGGGCCTATGAAGCCTGTTTTAATTTTCGGCGGCACGGCGGAGGGGCGACTTTTGACAGAGGCTGCTTTAGAGGCCGGTCGGCCTGTGACCATCTGTGTTGCCACCGATGTCGGCGCATCCTTTTTACCCGTCGGCGCGCCGGGTCTGACGATATCTCAGGGGCGGCTGGACGTTCCCGAAATGGAGGTCTTAATGGGCGGTGCAGACTTTGCCTTTGTGCTGGATGCCACCCATCCCTACGCCGTTGTGGTCAGTCAAAAGCTGCGGCTGTCGGCGCAAAACAGGTCGCTGCCCTACCACCGTCTGTTGCGGGAAGCAGGTGACTACGAGGGCTGTCTTGTGGCAGGCTCGGTGGCTGATGCCTGCCGTCTGGTCTTGCCCGGGAACGTGCTTGCCGCCACGGGCAGTAAGGAAATCGCCGCCTACACCGTGATTTCCGACTTTCAAAGCCGGGTCTATGCACGGGTTCTGCCCGCCCCGGCCTCTGTTGCGGCCTGCCTTGAGGCGGGGCTGCCCCAAGAGCACATTCTCGCCGCCACCGGCCCGTTTTCTGTGGACGAGAATGTGGAAACCCTGCGCCGCCTTGGCATCAAAACCATGATTACCAAGGACGGAGGAGCCAGGGGCGGCTTCGGGGAGAAGCTGGAGGCCGCGCGGCTTTGCGACGTCCGGCTCATTGTGGTGGGTCGCCCGGCAGAGCCGGAAGGCCTGGGCTTTGATGCTGTTTTAACCATGCTAAAGGAGGAAGCTCCATGAAAATAAGCCTTGTGGGAATCGGAATGGGCAGCCCCTTGGGTCAGACCCTGGAGGTCAGGGAGGCCATCGCGGGCGCAGACCTACTCATCGGCGCAAATCGGCTCTTAGACGACATTGACAGCGCCGCCGAAAAGTGCTGCGCCCTTTCCGTTACAGAGATTGTGACGCTGATTTCCCAAAGCCGGGCTTCGCGCGTCTGCGTGGTTTGCAGCGGGGACACGGGCTTTTACAGCCTTGCCACTGCCCTGCGGGAGGCGCTGCGCCCCCGGCCTGTGACCACTCTCTGCGGAATTACAACCGTGCAATATCTCGCTGCTCGTCTGGGCAGGCCTTGGCAGAACACCGCCCTAATCAGCGCCCACGGCAGGGACTGCAACGTCCTCGGCGAGGTGCTGGCGCATGAGGAGAGCTTCTTCCTCACCGGCGGGGCAATCACCCCGGCTTCCATCATCGAAACCCTTTGCGTGGCGGGACTGTTCGAGGCGGAAATCGCCATTGGCGAGCGGCTCTCCTATCCGGAGGAGCGCATGATTCAGGGTACGGCGGAAGCCCTGCGGGGTCAGAGCTTTGATAGCCTCAGCGCGGTCTGGGTGCGCTGTCCCCTGCCGAACCGCTATCCCTACTGCACCGGCGGCATTGACGACGATGCCTTCCTCCGAGGCGGCACACCCATGACCAAGCAGGAGGCTCGCGCGGCGGCCCTGGCAAAGCTCCGCATCCGCCCCGGTGAAACCGTTTATGACGTGGGCGCGGGAACCGGCAGCGTATCGGTGGAAATGGCGCTCGCTTCTCCCTATAACAGGGTTTACGCCATCGAAACCGAGCAGGACGCCTATGCGCTAATCTGCCGCAATCGCCTGCACTTCGGGGCTTATAACCTCACTCCCATTCACGGCAGGGCGCCGGAAGCCCTCCTTCCTCTGCCCCCGCCGGACGCTTTGTTTCTCGGCGGCAGCAAGGGCGAAATGGAAAAAATCTTAACCCTCGTGCTGGAGAAAAACCCTGCGGCTCGAATTGTCGTCTCCGCCATCGCCATGGAGACTGTTGCCGAGGCCTTTTCCCTCTGCAAAAAACTGCTCAAAAACCTTCAGGTCACCCAGCTTTCCGTCAGCCGCGCGCAGGCTGTGGGAGACTATCAAATGCTGAAAGCCCAGAACCCCGTTTTCCTGTTCAGCGGCGAGGGGGCGGGCAGATGAAAGCAGCGCTTCCCCGCCTTCTGATTGCCGCCACACACAGCGGCAGCGGCAAGACCACCCTGGTTTGCGGCCTTCTCCAGGCGCTGTTGCAGCGGGGCTTAAACCCCGCCGCCTTCAAATGCGGCCCAGACT
>CAYXNK010000241.1:0-2882 GCA_964466395.1 uncultured Oscillospiraceae bacterium
GTCTCGGTTGCCGATACCAGAGTGGGTACGGCTCTACAAGACTTATCCGAGCTGAAGAAATTTGAAGATCTCAGCCCGCAGCCTGTACCGGACCAAATCGTAGTGGATCCGAAATATTTCAGGGACTATTCCATCGATGGAAACGGCTATGTGAAAGCGGTTTTAATCGAGAACAACCCTGCTTTTACCGGCACTCCTGCCCCTGAAGTCGGCAAGGAAGTCACCTTGGGGCGCGTAGTTATCGGCACCTTCATCAACGCGGCAGGTCTTGAAAAAGCAGGCGGCAGCCTGTATAACGAGTCCGGAAACTCTGGTACTGTCGCGGTTTCCTTTGTCAACGAGGGCGCGGCCGGAAAGCTCAAGGGCGGCAGCCTTGAAATGTCAAACGTAGACCTTGCAACCGAGCTCACGGACATGATTATCATGCAGCGCGGCTTCCAGGCGAATTCCCGCGTTATCACCACTTCGGACAGTATGTTAGAGGAGCTTGTCAACCTGAAACGCTGATAATTGCTGCCTTGTTTCAAACAAAATAGGAGGCTTTATGATTCAAGTAACGCGTATAAACGGAACTGAGAAATACTGGATCAACGACGAGCACATTGAATTTATTGAAGAAACACCGGACACCATGATTTCCCTCATGACCGGGAAAAAAATGACCGTTGCGGAAAGCGCGGCGGACGTGATCCGCATGATTGATGAGCGGAGAATCAGCCTTCTATATAAAAGCAAGCTGATTGGGTGACCTTTGGGCCAAGCTATCATTTTTAGTCGGGAGAAGCGCATAAAATGACTACATTGATTGGAATCGGCGCAGGCTTCGTCTGTGTTGTTATCAGCATTATGCTGAGCGGAGATATTGGAAGCTATGTTGACGGTGCCTCCGTTTTTATTACGATAGGCGGCACCCTGGCGGCTCTGCTTGCCTCCTACCCGATATCGCAGACGATGAACACAGTGAAGGCCTTAAAAAAAGCCTTTTCAAAGCAGACTGTTGAACAAGAAGCAACGATTGAGGAACTGATACGCCTTGCGGGCATTGCCCGCAAGGAGGGCGTGCTGGCTCTGGAGGAGACGGCAAAGGACGTGGAAGACCCGTTTCTAAAAAAGGGCATCATGCTGATTGTAGACGGCACCGACCCCGAACTCATTAAAGATATTTTGGATACAGATTTGGCGTTTATTAAGTCCCGTCATGCCGAAGTCCGCGAGGTTTTGGAATCCGGCGCAGCCTATTCTCCGGCCTTCGGCATGATCGGAACGCTTATCGGCCTTGTCAATATGCTCCAAAACCTGAATGATATGAGCTCCTTGGGCGCAAACATGGCTGTTGCCCTGATTACCACCTTCTACGGCAGCGTTGTGGCAAACCTGGTGTTTAACCCTTTGTCCAAAAAACTAAAGGCGGTGGGCGGAGAGGAATACCTTCTAAAAGAAATTATGTTGGAGGGTTTAATTTCGATTCAAAACGGTGAAAACCCGAGAATTATTCGCGAAAAGCTCAACGCCTTCCGCTCTGTGTCCCAGATTGAGCAAACGGCAACAAACGACCAATAGCATCGAGGTGAGATAACAGCATGGGCAGACCACGTGAAGAACCGGAGGGGTCCGGCGGCGGCTACAACTGGATGGATACATACGGAGACCTGGTCACAAACCTTTTGTGCTTCTTCGTGCTGCTTTATTCGTTCTCCTCCATTGACGCACAAAAGCAGGAGGAGCTGGCCTCGGCCTTCGCAGGCAGGCCGACGGTTGCCATCCAATCTATGAATGTCGAAATGGCTACGCAGAAGGAAGTTGTCATTGACGGCATTACGGGCTTTCAGCAAAATCAAAACGAGGCATCACAGGTTGAGAAAAAAAAACAGCAGGAATTTGACCTGCTGTTTCGGAACATCCGGCTCTATATTGAGGATAACGACCTGGAATCTCTCCTGTCCGCCCTAAAGCAGGACAACCTGATTATCCTGCGTTTTCGTGAGGCAATTTTGTTTAACTCCGGCGACGCAACGATTTTGGATGGCGCCAAGCCGGTCCTAGACCACATTATCAGCGCAATCCACACCAACCTGGATATTATCTCCATAGTGCGAATCGAGGGGCACACGGACAATGTACCGATTCACACGGCTCAATATAAAAGCAACTGGCAGCTTTCTATGGCGAGAGCCTCCTCGGCGTTGGATTATTGTATCAGTTCCCAAATGATTAATATGGAAAAGCTCTCCACCGGAGCCTACAGTGAATATCAACCGGTTGACACCAACGAAACTGCCGAGGGCAGAGCCAATAACCGCCGTGTGGATTTTGTCATTGTCCGTGTGGAATAAAAATAACTTGATTTGGCAGATCTCTTGAGGAAGGTGCATGATTTGAATAAAAAGGTAATGATTATCATTTTGGCTATTGTCATAGTGGCCGCAGGTGTATTATACTTTACGGTGTTTCGAGGAGAGGACGAGGCGCCGGTGCGCCCGGAGGATAACTATTTCTCCTATGTCCCCGGAGACTATTTTATTACTAATGTGAAGGACAGCAACCGCCTGCTCAAGGTAACAATCGTTTTGCAGATGGATTCCGATAAGCTGGAAGAGAAGCTGAAGAAGGAAGAATATATCATCCGGGATAATATCTTGTTTTACCTACGCTCTCTGCGCGAGGAGGACATCCTCAGTGAGGATGTGGAAAACAACCTTCGAGAAAATCTGAGACCCATCCTGAACGAGGCACTGGGCTTTGATAACATTGTAAATATTTACTTCAACGATTTTGTCATGTCATAGTAGCGGTGTGGCAGTCTGAGCAAAGAGGTGAGAAACATTGAATGAAATTCTGTCTCAATCTGAAATAGATGCGCTGCTCAATGAGCTTGCCATGGG
>CAYXNK010000242.1:0-2866 GCA_964466395.1 uncultured Oscillospiraceae bacterium
GTCTGTCAGAGTTCCATCCATATCAAAAATCGCACCGGTAATCTTCATGGTTCATCCTTTTCTCAATCTTTATTTTTGCTCAGAGGGCAAAAGCACCAGGCTCAAAGTCCCCGGAGCATTCCCAGCCCACAAGCAGCAACCCGTCCCGAACCGAGACACTGGCCGACTGGCCTATAAATTCGTTGCTCACGCCCAGAGGAAGCTCGGGGCAGAGCCTATAATCCTCAAGAGGATAGCGCAGCCCTGAAATGGTCACGCCCTCCGCCGCGCCGCCGTGGGCAAACACGGAAATCATGCCCCGCTGCGCCGCATCAAAATCCAGCCCTGTGCTTTGTATCGACGTCCACACCCAGCCTCGCCCCACCAGAAAGCCACGGGCGCCGCATGTTGCAAGAAAGGCAAGAAGCTGGAGATTTGCATACTCGTGGTCGGGTCTGCCACCCAGGCCACCGTAGATAACCATGTTTCGCGCCTCCCGAGCCAGCGCCTCCTGCGCGGCAAGGAACATATCGGTGTCATCCTTTTCCGGGCTATGGCGGATGATCTGCTCACCCTCGGGTGCCTCGCCCAGAGAGTCAAAGTCGCCGACCACCAAATCCGGGTGATAGCCTCTTTTTTTAAGCTGTAGAAAGCCCGCATCCGCAGCAATCACAAGGGTGCCCTCAGGAATACGGAGCACCGCATCATCCATCTCCCCTGCCCCAATCAGGTACGCAAGCCTGCTCATTTGAGCAGCAGCTCCTCAACCTCCCGGAGCTGCTCAGGAGTGTTGACGCCAATAATCTCATAGCCCAGCTCGCGGAAGCAAAGCCCTACCTTTCCTCCCTGCCGCTGAATGAGCAGTGGTGCGTCGGTCAGGTAATATTCCTTTTGCGCATTGTTGCAGCCCAGGGCGGAAAGCGCCGGGCGCAGAGCCGAAACCTCAAATATATAGACGCCGCTGTTCAGCTCGCGAATTGCCTTTTGCGCGGGGCTTGCGTCCTTATCCTCCAAAATACCCGCAAATCCGCCGGCCTCGTCCCGCAGAACCCGGCCATAGGGTAGGTTCAGCTCCGAAGTTCCTGTTAAAATTGTGCAGGCGTTACCGGATTTTTGGTGCTCCTCCACCAGTGCGAGATAGGTCTCGCGCTTAATCAGAGGCATATCCCCACAGCAGACCAGAAGTGCGCCTTCATAGCCCTCCAGTGCGGACAGCGCCGCCATAACGGCGTGACCAGTTCCCAATTGTTCCGTCTGCTCGGCAAAGGTGTGGCCGGAAAAGGCCTCAATGACTCTTTCCTTCTGGTAGCCCACCACAATCACGCAGTCCAGTGACGGGATAAAATCTAGTGCCCGGAGCACATGCGCCAAAAGCGGCCGTCCTGCGGCAAGGCGCATGACCTTTGGGAGCGTGTTGTCCTCGCTTTGGAGCCTCGTCCCCTTCCCTGCCGCCAAAATTACAGTCTTCATCCCTGTATTCTCCATCTTCTTCGTTCCTCCTCGCTTTTTACGACCCTCAGCCCCTGGTCTCCCGAAGCTGCAGAATATTCAGCTTTTTCGTTGCCGCATAGCTGAACACATAGGGCATAAAGCCCTCAGATTGCTGGGTCACCGGCACGGCAAAGGCGGTAAAGCCCTTCATCTCCTCTACAATGGAAAGTACGGAGGAAGCATTTTTTGCACTCTCTGAAATCTCTACCCCGGGCTTCACAAAGGCACAGCCGTTTTCCTCCGCATAGGTGCGAACCGAATTCGCAGCTGCGGAAGGCGAGGACAGCAGCGTGGGTCTGAGCTGCACTGCGTCAAAAATCACCTCTGCCGCAGCCTCAAACTCGCCGGCCGGATCGGAGACGCAGTATACGCCCAGGTTGTGGCCAGAGCCATAGATTCTTCTCAGTGTGTCCGGGGCCCCCTCTGCCTCCTGGGCAGTGACAAAAAAGCTCGCCTTGAGGCCATAGTCATCCAAAGCCTTCAAAAGTCTGTCACCGGGCATCCCGATAAAGCCGAAGGCCAGGATTCCCCCCTGGTTTTTCTCTTCCTCCGGCGTCGGCGTTGGCGTGGGTGTGGGCGCCGGGGGGTCGGATTTTCCGAAATACTCGGTGTATCTTGTTTTCATTAGAAATGTGGCGCCATTCAGAAATTCGGAATCTGTCAAAATTTCAAGGCCATTTTTTATCCTGGCCACATCGCCGTTGCCGGTTCCCGTGATATAGGAGTAACTCAGGCCGAAATAGTTGCAAACCCAGGAAGCAGGGACATAGACCTGGTTGTTGTTGAAGACCGCCGAGGTTGAAAGCAGATTCTCATTGCCGTCATAGCTGTTTCCGTTGGAAAGGTTAAAATAAACCTGCTTGCTTGCATTATACAGCGTTGCTGTGGTATCTGAGGCAAAGTAATTGTAATATACCCCAAAAAAAGAAAAGACCTTTGCGGGAACATATGCAGAACCTGAGACAAAGACCGCCGCAGAGCCCAAATCCTCCAGCTTGTCGTTTAAGGCGACAAAACAAATCCCAGAGCTGTCTGCAGAAGCCGGTTGAGTAATCGGAAGCAAAAGCAGCACAGCAAGGATTAAAACAAATAGTTTTTTTTTCATGCGCATCCCTCCTGCTATTATGCAGCGGTTGTAAATTTTAGAGTGTTTAATTGGGGACATTCTGCCACAGCCGCCCAGTGACGTTGTGGTGTATTAATGTGGATTTTTGAATGTCTGTTTACAGATATTCTACCATAAAATCTCTCGCCAGGCAAGCAGAGAGCATGCGCAAATATGAATCGTGCAAATTAAGGAAAATGGTGTTGACAAAGTGCGAATTCCATTGTACAATAGCAAAGCGCTTATGGCCCAGTAGTTCAGTTGGTTAGAACGCCAGCCTGTCACGCTGGA
>CAYXNK010000243.1:0-2839 GCA_964466395.1 uncultured Oscillospiraceae bacterium
AGCGCCTGGTTCGGGACCAGGAGGCCGCAGGTTCAAATCCTGTCATCCCGACCATCTATTATAAGTAAAGGCCCAATACATCAGGGATCTTGGAGCGTAAGAAAATAAAAGAAGGTCGATAGATAGTTCCGTAAGTATCCCTAAGTAATGGGATTTGTTTATAAGGAGCCAACAAAGTGGCTAACAAAGTGGCTAACAAAAATAGCGGGTTGAAGTGCCCGCTATTTCTTTATTCTGTACGATAAACAAGTGATAGGACAGAACAAAAAGAACTATTATTAAAACCTCCTGTATCCAATTAAGTATTAATTTTCAACATACAGAATAATTGAATGTTGGAAGTCTTTTGCAAAATTTAGCAGGAAATAGCAGAATAATAAAGAAGATATATATTGTTTGGGTAAATATATATCTTTGTTACCTATCACTTATGAGCTTATTGAGGTGTTTATAACATGACTGAGTTTTTCCAAAAACCAATTTTGAACGCTCCTTATGAATACCCGTCACGACACTGGGAGTTAGATGAACAAGGCCAACCAACTCAAAAAATTATTAACTCGCGCCGCCGAGCCGAATTTATTACACCTATCCCAAAACCGCGCAAGCACAAACCTTCTGATCTGCAGCAACAATTGATCTTTGATGAAGGCAAAGGGCTTTCAACTCAAAAGCAACAATATGATCCGACTTCACTTATTAATAATATTCGAACGGAGGTTGATCAGTGGAGGAACATCCCTAATCCTAATGAATGGTCTGTAACCCCTGATACAGCTAGATTACTTCAACACTGGCGCCATCACAAGTTCAGTAGTATTCGCCCTTTTTTTTGCCAGATAGAAGCCGTGGAAACAATTATCTGGTTAACTGAGGTTGCCCCCAGGATTTCGAAAGGCAAACAGATCTTACAACTTATTGCTGATGCCAGTTATGAAGCTAACTCGGAACTTGCTCGCATTGCTCTAAAAATGGCCACTGGTTCCGGCAAGACCACCGTAATGGCCATGATTATCGCCTGGCAGACCATAAACGCCATTCGTCATCCTAATAGCAAAAAATTTACCCGTGGTTTTTTAGTTGTCACACCTGGTATAACTATCCGCGATCGCCTGCGAGTCTTGCAGCCAAATGACCCGGATAGTTATTATCAGAGTCGTGAACTGATTCCAACTGACATGCTTGGAGACCTGCAAAAAGCAAAGATCGTTATTACCAATTACCATGCCTTTATGTTACGTGAACGCATAGAGCTATCAAAGGGTGGTCGGTCTTTACTACAAGGCCGTGGCGAACCATTATATACCTTAGAAACAGAAGGGCAGATGTTACAACGGGTCATGCCGCAGCTGATGGGAATGAAAAATGTCATGGTTATCAATGATGAAGCCCACCATTGTTATAGAGAAAAGCCTGATGAAGATGATGATCTCAAAGGCGACGATAAAATGGAAGCGGCAAAGAATAATGAAGCGGCTCGTGTATGGATTACAGGCCTGGAAATAGTTAAACGCAAAATAGGTATCTCACAGGTAGTTGACCTTTCAGCTACTCCATTCTTTCTGAGGGGCTCTGGTTATGCTGAAGGAACGCTTTTCCCGTGGACGGTGAGCGATTTCTCCTTAATGGACGCTATCGAATGCGGAATAGTTAAACTCCCTCGAGTACCAGTAGCTGACAATATACCTGGTGGGGATATGCCTAAATTTCGTAATCTCTGGGAACATATCGGTAAACGAATGCCCAAAAAGGGCCGAGGTAAGTCCAAAACCCTTGATCCGCTGAGTATTCCGGTTGAACTTCAAACTGCCTTGGAAGCACTTTATGGCCATTATAAAAAAACATTTGAATTGTGGCAGGAAAGCGGTGTTGAGGTTCCGCCCTGTTTCATTATTGTATGCAATAATACCGCTACCTCCAAATTGGTTTATGACTATGTATCTGGCTTTTACAGGGAAAACGAGGATGGATCTCTGACTCTTGAAAATGGCCGCTTAGAACATTTCCGTAACTTTGATGAATATGATAATCCATTACCCCGCCCAAGGACTCTTTTGATAGATAGTGAACAACTCGAATCAGGTGAAGGGTTGGACGACAATTTTCGGACAATCGCGGCAGATGCTATAGAACGCTACCGACGAGAAATAATAGAACGCACCGGAGATCGCAGTCAAGCTGAGAAAATAACAGATCAAGATTTGTTGCGCGAGGTTATGAATACGGTTGGTAAACCTGGTCGACTAGGAGAATCAATTCGCTGTGTAGTATCTGTATCTATGCTTACGGAGGGTTGGGATGCTAACACGGTAACTCATGTCCTGGGTGTACGCGCCTTTGGTACTCAGCTCCTATGCGAGCAGGTAATCGGGCGTGCGCTGCGTCGCCAATCCTATGATCTAAATGAGGACGGACTTTTTAATGTAGAGTACGCTGATATCCTAGGTATTCCTTTTGATTTCACTGCCCGGCCGGTTATCGCTCCTCCCCAGCCACCTCGGCAGACAATTCAAGTGAAAGCTGTTCGTCCTGAACGCGATCACTTGGAAATTCGCTTTCCTCGCATAGCAGGGTATCGGGTTGAACTGCCCCAAGAACGACTTTCGGCAAAATTTACTGATGATTCTATTCTCGAATTAACCCCTGATCTGGTTGGACCTTCTAATACCAAAAATGCGGGTATTATCGGTGAAGATGTTAACCTTGACCTCATGCATCTGCAAGATGTTAGACAATCTACAATAATTTTCAAGCTTACCCGTCGGCTACTATATACCAAATGGCGTGATCCAGGTGAAGAACCAAAAAAGATTTGTCAGGAAATTATAAATCAAAATGT
>CAYXNK010000244.1:0-2837 GCA_964466395.1 uncultured Oscillospiraceae bacterium
CAGCGGGTGAAGGATTCGAACCCTCACAAACGGAGTCAGAGTCCGGTGTGCTACCGTTACACAAACCCGCTATGCGTACTATTGTTATCAGACGCAAGAGTAATTATACTATAAATTTCGCCTTTGTCAAGCCGTTGCCTCATAAAAAACAAGATTTCCCCAGTTTTTGATTTTTATTGCCACTGCCCTCATGCGATTCTTGCATTCCGCTCAGTCATATCCTCACTTTTCCGCAACATCTATGAGAGCAGTGTCCGAACCCGCAGCGAACACTCTATGTATTCGATAGGATTTTTATGAAGTATAATGGAAATGATGCAAGCTGGTCTGCTCTTTTTGCGCTAACCGCTCTTTGTGCGGGGTTACCCTAATTCTCCCGTCCAGTTGCCTCTTCGGTAGAGGACGACCAGTAGCACCGCCCGGATCACATTGTCCGCCACCATCATGGCCCAGACAGCTTGAAGCCCCAGGTGAAATACATGGACGCAGAGATAGGTTCCCAGAATGCGGATTCCCCACATGCAGAGGATGCCTATATAAAAGGGCTTTTCGGTGTAGCCTGCGCCGTTAAACACCCCCTCCAGGATGATAAACACCGCGAAAATCGGCTCCGAAACCGAGACAATGCGCAAGACCTTGGCGCCCAAAACCCGCACGGCGGCGTCCGGCGTGAACAATCCCATCACCCACTCCGCACCAAAAAACAGCAGCACACAGAGAAGCCCCAATACGAGCACTGATAAAATCAGAAGATTTTCAGCGTTTTTTCGCAGCTTCACCTGGTCGTTTTCCCCCAGCGCGTTTCCGGTCAACGTGGAAGCCACAGACTGCATCCCGTAGCCCGGGACATAGAAAACCTCCTCCGCCGTCAGGGCAATGCTGTGGGCGGCCAGGGGAATTGTGCCCAGCCCTGTCACAAGACCCGTGAAGGCCACATGCCCCAAGGACACGCCCACACGGTTTAAGGCAATCGGTAGTGCCTTTCTCAGAACGTCCTTTGTATCTCGAAAAGAGAATGTTTTTCTGGTTTTTATGCTTTTAAGATAGGAATTGCGCTTTATCGCCAGGAACATCAGCACACCGCCAATCACATAGGCCACAGCTGTTGCAATACCCGCACCGACAACGCCCATCCCCGCGCCGGGAAGAACCACCGATAAGCCAAGGATTGTGCGGTTGCGGGTGGGGTAAATCAGCAGGAAGTTTAGGATGATATTGGCCATGTTCATCAGAAAATTTATCCGCATGGGGGTTTTCATGTCCCTTGTCCCACGCAGCATACTGCCAAAAACCACATCGGCCGTGCGGAAAAGCATGGGTATGGAGATAATCAGAAAATATCGCCCCGCAACCCCCTGGATGGCGGTGTCTGCCCCCATCCAGCCGGGAATAAAGGGAGCTGCAAGACAGAACAAAAGCCCCTCCCCCAGCCCCAAAATCAGGGTCAAAACAAGGGCCTTGTCTGCAAGCTCTGCCGTCTGCTGCCTGTCATTTTTTCCAATATTAAAGGCGACATAGGACTGCAGGGCAAGCCCAAGGGCATACTGGGGCGCGTTGACCAGCCAGATTAAGGGCGTAGTCAGCCCCACGGCGGCAGAGGCGTCCGCGCCGATTTTTCCCACCATCGCCATATCCACATATTGGGCGAAGGTGGTCAGCAGCAGCTCCAAAATGGCCGGCAGCGCCAGAACCCAGTAATAGCGGTATTCGTTCAGTCTGTTTCTCAATGTATTTGCCCCATCTCTTTCCCCAGCAATCGCTTTTCTCTCCCCCGCCCGGGCAAAGCACAGCACCGGCTTCCGGCACGGCCTGCCCTATCAGATTATAACGAAAATATAAGCTTTGGAATAGGTGTATATGCAACAAAATATTGTCTTGCGCTTGGTGCATGTGCTGCACCCCGGACGACAGCCAGACCTATCCGAACGAGCTGACCGGCATGGGCACAGAAGCGCTCCTGGAGCTTTTTTCCCTAGTCTTAAGCGCTTGCCTTCAAATTGAAAAACTAGATGCAAACAGCCCCATCGCAAACTTGCGGTGGGGCTGCTCTTTATGGAGGAGAAAGGAGTGGAGTTTATTTACCCAGAATCTTTGCCAGGTCGGCCTCTGCTGTGGTTGTGGGGGCGATGCCAAAGTTTTCAACCAAGAAGTTTAACACATTGGGGGACACAAAGGCGGGCAGTGTGGGCCCCAGGTGGATGTTCTTGATGCCGAGAGCCAGCAGGGAGAGCAGGACGCAAACGGCCTTCTGCTCATACCAGGACAGGACGATAGAGAGGGGCAGCTCGTTAACGGTGCACTCAAAGGCCTCTGCCAGGGCGGCGGCCACGCGGATTGCGCTGTAGGAGTCGTTGCACTGACCCATGTCCATGATGCGGGGCAGACCCTCGATGGCGCCCAAATCCAAGTCGTTGAAACGATACTTGCCGCAGGCCAGGGTTAGAATGATGCTGTCTGCAGGGGTCTTCTGAACAAACTCGGTGTAGTAGTTTCTGCCGGGTCTTGCGCCGTCGCAACCGCCGACCAAGAAGAAGCGGCTAATCTTGCCGGCCTTCACAGCCTCGACAACCTTATCGGCAACACCCAGAACGGTGCCGTGCGAGAAGCCTGTCATCACCTTTTCGCCGCCGTTGATGCCGGTCATTTTCTGATCCTCGGCGTAGCCGCCAAGCTCCAGAGCCTTTTCGATGACGGGCGTAAAGTCCTTATCCTCGCCGATATGTACCATTTCGGGATAGGCAACAACGGCGGTTGTGAACACTCTGTCGTGATAGCTTTCCTTCACGGGCATTATGCAGTTTGTGGTGAACAAAAAGGCGCCGGGAACGTTTGCAAAT
>CAYXNK010000245.1:0-2816 GCA_964466395.1 uncultured Oscillospiraceae bacterium
TGAAGCTCTGGGTGGGCTTGTTGGTATCCACGATCTTTGTGATGGTGAGGTCAAAGTTGGGAATCCTTACATGGACACGGAAGTGTGCATTTTGTGGGGCTTCTGTGTCAGTGCATCCGGCCTCATTTTCGTCCCAGCCGAAAGTGATAAGCCCAGACTCCACGAGGGCGCCTTCAGTCCAGTAGGCAAAGCCGTTGCTCCCCGTCACTGTCTTCACTTTAACATCGGTTTGCTCTGTAAATTCACCTTCCTCTGGGTCGTACTCAAAGGTGAGTATCGGCGCAGTTCCCGTCATAATCACGCCCGTATCTGTTGCAAGAGCATTGCCGTTTTTCCAGACAGTAGATTTGAGGTTATTCACATAATTGGCCGTTTCTTCAAGGTAAATCACACTGTCCTGGAAGGTGACACGGGGCTTGAAGACTGTGACCGCAGCTGTTGCAGAATAGGTTTCCAGCGTAACCGGGGTGCCTGCCGCTTCGCCACCGCCATGCTTTGGTGTTATCGTGGCGGTCACGGTGTATGTTCCATCCACCGTGTTGCTGATGGTGTCGCTTGAAGTATAGGCCACATTAACGAAATCAGTTTCCCAGCCCTCTGGAATATCATCCAGCTCCACCAGTTCCTCTGCGGTTGGGGCTGTATTTCCGGCATAGATATTTTTATCCTTGGCATTAAGCTCGGGAATCGTCAACGGTACGTTGGCTTCTGGAATCGGGAATTCCTCCACGGATGTCGTTCCATCTGCATTTTCATACATGCCGGAGCCTGCCCCGTTGGTTGGCACATTGTTTCCCCCCCAGAAGCCGCCCTTGGGAACGATGGTGAACTCAATAATTAACTTTCCACCGTAAAAGCCTCCATTCCTTGGCTGGGTCGTCACAAAGTTGGCGTCATAGTTAAAGCCGGAGACGCTGACCACATTGTCCTCGACCGTGACATTTGCGTCAAAGCCTTGCGGCGCTGCCCATCCGCTTGCCATTTTGGCTGCCGTATAGGTCTTGATGTGGCTCGTATCAGCCGCTGCCGGAAGTGTGAAATAGTCGGAGATAATATCCTTTATAATGGCATCACTACCCAGCCGTGTAGTCGGAGTTCCAATGTAATCTGAAATGTTAGTAAAGATTTCGTTGAGACTGTTGGCATTGTCCGCTGTCAGGTAGTAGCCGCTGCCAGTGCTTGAAAAGTTATTTGTAATGGTAAACCTAAGATACTTTATTGCGCCCAACAATTCTGATCGTGTGCTTCTGGTCAAGCCAATTTCACTCGCCGTTTTATAGTTGCCCGACAGGTAATTGAGGAAGCGGTTTCCGGCAGGTATTTCGGCCGAGTCCAAATCGCCGCCGGAGAGTATTCCTTCTCTTGCCTCCCAGTAGGAACCAACAGTACCGTTGCTGTTCGTATTAAAACCGGTTGCTCCGTAAAGCTGGCTTGGATTTGCGCCGGTAAAAATGCCAATGGAATAAACGGTAACCCCGGCCTCCTTGAGCGCTTTGGCTCCGCCAATAGCATTTGTCGCGACTGTTGTGTCAAAGTCAACTTCCGTTGTTGGAGCGCCGTCCGTAAACATGATGACGACCTTTTGACGATTCCCGTTAGACCCGGAATAGTTGTACCCGCTGCCCATGAGCGTCTGTGCTTCTGTTATACCGGCGGCGACATTGGTCGCGCCACTGGGGCTTTCCGGCAATCCGCTAACTGCCCCTTGCAGGTCGTTTTTGCCGCTGCCATCAACAGTTTTCCAGTCACAAAGTAGGTTTTTACCACTATTAAATGTAACGATTGCTATACGGTGGTCGGCTTCTGCACCGTATTTTTCCGCAACGGATGTAATGAAGTTGTTGACCGCCTGTTTCATTGCGTACTGACGTCTTTCCGTATTCGTACTGGTGCTGTTGCCAGCAAAATCCAACGCCATGGAGCCAGACTGGTCAAGGACGAGCACAATATCCATTGGCTGCACTTTGTTGACCTCTGTGACCGTTCCTGTGGTATAGGCCTCCAGCGTCAGCGTGTAGATGCCATCATTTTCCACCACCTTTTTTGTTAGCTCCAGGCCGTTATCCGTCACCTCTCCCCGCGGCGCTGGTGTACGGCGGGCAGCCGACCTGCCCATCCCGCCGACTGTCACGGCGGGCAGGGGTGCACCCGCCTTGGTAAAGTTTACAGTTTCGGGGATGACAGGCGGAGGCGGACATTCTCCATCAGCAAATGCGCGAAGCGCAGCTGTTTCCTCAGCATTACCGACATAACCCTCAATAGCCGCCCAGTCTTCATCTGTAAAGGTTTGCATTAGCGCCCAAAGCTCTTGTTCAGATTTACAGGCAAGTATGTGCACAAGAATATCTTCGACATCTACAACCTCCGGGTCTTTTACAAGCTCCGGCCCTTTCGGGGTCTCCGGAGTTTCCGGTGCGCCGGGGGTTTCGCTGTCTGGACTTTCCACGGGGGGCGTCTCCGGCGTCTCCGTCGGCTCCGGGGTTTCCGGGGTTTCCGGGGTTTCCGTAGGTTCCGGTTTTGCCGGGGTTTCCGGCGTCTCCGTAGGTTCCGGGTTGGTCACATTGGGGTCGCCGGGGTTTTCCGTTACGATCTGGGAGGGCTCTCCGGCGGTTTCCGTGGCGATTACGGGGCCGGGCATGGTTCCGAACAGCATGGTAACGGTCAGGAGCAGTGCCAATATTTTCATTTTCATTCTATCAGCACCTCCTTAGGAGTCCCAGAGGGCGGCATAATTGCTGCCCTCAAGGGGGTTATTCTTGCTTTGGACCGCCTCGGCCTCAATGTCAATGTCAAACGCCATGCCCTGGAAGTCATTG
>CAYXNK010000246.1:0-2785 GCA_964466395.1 uncultured Oscillospiraceae bacterium
GCATGTTTATTCAGAAAAAGGCGGCACTTTAAAAATTATTTCTCCATCTAACGGATCCTTATTAACATACCAAATAGAACCCGGACAACGGATTGTAATTATTTAAATAGGAAAAAACATATTTTTCATGAGCAAAATAAATACGATTTTTTCAACAACCTCTAAATGCGTACAACTGAACTTTTTCTTTATAATCTTTTTCAGTTCGCTTTCCAATAAAAAACCTCGATCTGTTTCTTCGAGTGCAAACTTGTAATCTTTGATGGGATCAATTTCTATAAGTTCTCTCTTGCATGCACTATCAACTATAAGAATACTTCTTATTGATTTTTAGATAGTTGATAAATTTGTCAAGCATATCATGATTCAATTCTCTGGGAGCAATATCCTTAACACTACACTTATTTTCAAAATACTTAAGCATTCTATTGTATCGTAAATAAGTTGGACGTACGATATTTTTACTCCAATAGCTTCTTTCGCTTTATTATTATACTCCTTCTTTAATCCCAACAAAGTGGCTTTAGGTGTGTGTTTTCTCTGAGAAAGAGTTGTTTGATTTTCATAAGACTCAGATTGTCTTCATAAACAAGCTTCTGATAAATTGTATTTAATGATGTGGTTATCGCATCTATTACATAGTTTAATTTAAGAGCTTTCGCAGTTTTGGATTTCATTCTACTGGTTTTGCCATACCATCTTTCAGGAATAGCAGTTAGCCGACTCGTTCTAAGATTGATCATTTTGCCGTTTAATGAAACACGAATCATTATCGGACGTTTGCCTTCTTTGTTTATGTGATTGCTTCGTAAGTAATACGAAATTTTGAATAATAATCTCATAATTTTTGATTTTTTATCATGTATTTAGAGCCCACAAAGTTGGACATAAAATTTAATTATGAATTATTTACAGAAATAAAAAATGGTATTTACCCAGTCAATTCTGCTATACTTTTGAACGCTAACTAAATAATGTTCAATTACCAACTTTTATCAATAAAAAGAGGCTGTCTCAAAAGTAAGACAGTCTCTTTTTTATTTTGTCATTTCCTTTGATTTTAGTAACTTAGAGTCAAAATTAAAGGCTATGTCAAAACCGGTATTCAAAAACTATTCACAGGGTCAGGCAGTACTTTTTCCTGCAAGTCTGGACGAAAAACTGGCTGAAGATTCTCCCGCCCGTCTGGTCAGTCAGGTAGTTGACAGTCTTGATGTGAGCCGCATAAGAGATACTTACAAAGGCGGCGGCTCAAGCGCCTACCATCCGCGCATGATGCTCAAAGTGGTCATCTACGCCTACCTGAACAACATCTACTCGTGCCGCAAGATAGAAGAGGCCTTGAACGACCGTGTCAGCTTCATGTGGCTTTCGGCAGGCCAGGCTCCCGACCACAACACCATCAACCGTTTCCGTTCTTCACGTTTGAAGGCGGCCATTCACGATATTTTCACCCAGGTGGTCATGATATTGGCAGATATGGGTTATCTGAGTCTGGATGTGATCTATACCGATGGAACCAAAATAGAAAGCCGTGCTAATCGCTACAGTTTTGTCTGGCGCAAATCGGTGGAAAAGAACAAAGCCAAACTCGAAGAAAAAATAAGGGGTATATTAACATTGGTGGAAGAAGGCATAGCACAGGACAATCTTCCCGATGACGAACCGCCCACGCCCATCAACTCCGAAGAATTGAAAAGACGTATCGCCGAACTTAATCGCGAAAACCGTACCAAAGAAGAAACAAAAGCCATCAAAGCACTGGAGAACAAGCATCTTGCCAAACTGCAGGAGTACGAGAAGCATCTTGAAGTGTTAGGAAACCGCAACAGTTACTCCAAAACCGATCCGGCTGCCACCTTTATGAGAATGAAAGAAGACCACATGAAAAACGGACAGCTAAAACCGGCTCATAACATTCAGATATCCACCGAAAACCAGTTTTATACGCATTACGATTTTTTCCCCAATCCCACCGATACTCTCACGCTGATTCCTTTTCTGAAAGGGTTCGAAAAACGTTACGACAAATACCCCCTGAAAAATGTTGCCGATGCCGGATATGGCAGCGAAGAGAATTACGAGTTTATGCAAGAGAACCGGATCGAAGCTTTCGTCAAATACAATTATTTTCACCAAGAACAAAAAAGGTCATTCAAAAACAACGCGTTCCTTGTTCAAAATCTGTATTACAATAAAACACAAGACTATTACGTGTGTCCGATGGGGCAGCATATGGAAAAGGTGAGTAACACCATCCGCAAGAGCGAAAGCGGATACGAATCGCACTTGTCTGTCTATCAGGCTAAGAACTGTGCCGGTTGTCCGCTGAGATGTTTATGTCATGAGGCGAAGGGAAACCGGCGCATAGAAGTGAACCACAACCTGAACCGTCATAAAGAAAAGGCACGGGAAAGGCTCACATCCGAAGAAGGACTTCTGCACCGCAGCCGCCGTCCCATCGAACCCGAAGCGGTCTTCGGGCAGTCAAAAGCAAACAAAGGCTACAACCGTTTCCGCCATTTTGATAACGACAAACCGGAGAAAGTGATGATGGACTTTGCTATTTTTGCCATAGCCTTCAATGTGCTTAAACTACACAGAAAAAGTAAAAATACGGGGATAAATTCGTCTCAACAGCAAAAAAAGCACTCTTTTTTATATGCTTTCTTTCTCTTGTTGACTAAAGAAGAGAAAACAGGTAAAGTTGAAACTTTTGTCCGTCAAAATATCGCTATAGCTGCTTAAATAAAAAAAGAGACTGAATCGTTATGAGACAGCTCCT
>CAYXNK010000247.1:0-2769 GCA_964466395.1 uncultured Oscillospiraceae bacterium
GTCCTTGGTCTGCTCAAGCAGCTCCTTAAGGTCATACAGGTCGTGGCCTGTGATGACGATGAAGGGTCCCTTCTCGATGGTCAGAGGAACGGAGGTGGGAACCGGAACGCCATAGGTCTCGGTGTTTGCGCGATCGAGCATCTCCATGCACTTGAGGTTCACTTCGCCGGTCTTGATGACCAGGGGCAGAAGACCGTTCATGTCAAGATCAGAACCAACCGCCTGGAGGCCCTCATAGATATAGGCCGACACAGTCTCGTCGGTGTAGCCAAGAACAAGAGCATGGTAGGCATAGGCTGCCATGCCGCGCAGGCCGAAGAGAATCAGGGATTTCAGAGAACGGATGTCCTCGTTGTCGTTCCAAAGCTTCTGCATGTCATATTCAGCGACAGCGCCCTGGGGGTCGAGCTTTGCCTTCGCCTCCCGGATGGCGGCGGTGAGCTTTTGGATGGAAGCATCCTCAAAGCTGACGTTTGTGATGGTGGTAAACAGTCCCTCCATCATGAGACGGTCGGTTTCAGCGTCGGACTTCTTTCCCTGTGCCGCAAGGGCAAGGCCAATCAAAACGCCGGTCAGTTCATCCTGAAAATTTGCGGTATCCTGCTTTTTGCCGCAGACGCCCTGGGTGCTGGAGCAACCCTTTCCTCCTGCTGTCTGCTCACACTGGAAACAAAACATTGACATATTGTACTCTCCTTTTTATTCTTCAACAGTAATCACGGAAACGGGGCAGCTATCAGCCGCCTCCTTTGCCGTGTCTATGCTTTCGGCTGTGGGCTGGGTGTGGACTTCGGCCAGGCCGTCGTCTGCCATTTGGAACACGGCGGGGCAAATGTCTGCGCAAAGGCCGCAGCTAATGCAGCCGGAACGATCGATGGAAGCATTCATGTGATTCATCCTTTCGCCTTTTCAGTCAAAATTCTTATTGTGGAAACACCACCAGAAGAAGCATCTTAAAGGCCTCCTCTGCGTGAACGGAGTGGGGCTTGCCCGCGGGCATAACAAGAGCTTCCCCAGTTTTTAGCATATAATCCTTGCCATCCACCACATATTTTCCCATACCCTCCAGCACTGTGACCATCGCGTCGCCGGTGGAGTCTTGGGTTCCGATCTCCTCACCCTTGTCAAAGGCAAAAAGCGTCACGCTCACGGCCTTGTTCTGAGAAAGGGTCTTGCTGATAATCTGACCGGGCATAATCTGCACCTGTTCGGCGAGGTCTAACACAGTCTCGTGCTCGAGTTTTTTAATGAGTTTTCAGTCACAATGAGCCGCCGTGTAGGTCTTAGTCCTCAAGAATCCGGCCGTCTGTGGAGATGACGACCACCTGCCAGGGAATCATCTTTCCGCTGGCCTGCAGGGCGCGCTTCACAGCATTTTCCATGCCGCCGCAGCAGGGCACCTCCATGCGGACAATCTTAACGCTCTTGATGTTGTTGTGCTGCAGGATGGCTGTGAGCTTTTCGGCGTAGTCGCCCTCGTCCAGCTTGGGGCAGCCGATTAAGGTCACGTGGTTGTGCATAAACTTCTTGTGGAAGTTTGCATAGGAAAAAGCGGTGCAGTCGGCGGCCACCAGAAGGTTTGCGCCGTCAAAATAAGGGGCGTTCACAGGAACCAGCTTAATCTGCACAGGCCACTGGGCAAGCTCGCTCTCCATGTCCTGCGCCTCTGCGACCGGGGCAGGGGCAGTCTTGCGCACCATAGCCTTTGCCATGCTGCCGGGGCAGCCGCCGCCTGCTGCCATGGGCTTTTTGCCCTTGGAAGCCAGGTGCGCGTCAACCGCCGCCTGGTCATAGGCCGCCGCCTCACGCTCCTCAAAGGAAATGGCGCCGGTGGGGCAGACGGGCAGACAGTCGCCCAAGCCGTCACAGTAGTCGTCGCGGATGACGGTGGCCTTGCCGTTTCTCATTTCAATGGCGCCCTCGTGGCAGGCGCCGGCGCAGAGGCCGCAGCCGTTGCATTTTTCTTCATCTATTTTAACAATTCTACGAATCATGTTTTTTCCTCCGTTTTTTGAGATTTCCTTGTCTTTCTGAGATGATTGTACTATAGTTGTTTTAACAAGGCTGTTGTTTTTACAACTAACGGAGAGAAAAAATGAAAATGGATTATGAGTTGTTATGCCGCATCCCGCTTTTCCAGGGCATCGTCCCCGACGAGTTGGCCTCCATGCTCCAGTGCTTAAACGCGCGGGCGGCAATCTACCAGAAAAACGAGCTAGTGCTCATGGAGGGGCAAAAGGTCAGCTCCGTGGGCGCTGTGATTTCCGGCGGGGTCCAGGTGGTGAAGGAGGACTTCATGGGCAACCGCAGTATCATGTCCGAGGCGGGGCCGGGGAATATCTTTGCCGAGTCCTATTCCTGCGTCCAGACGGAGAGCCTGCCGGTGACCGTTGTGAGCACAGCCGAGAGCGAGGTGCTCTGGCTGGACTATTGGCGCATCGTCACAAGCTGCTCAACCTCCTGCCGCTTCCACACAAAACTGATTTCCAACATGCTCAGCATCATCGCCACCAAAAACATCCTGCTCAACCAAAAAATCACCCATATGTCCATGCGGACAACCCGAGAAAAGCTGCTCTCCTATCTCACAGACGTCTCCGCCCGCAAGGGCAGGGAGAGCTTTGAAATTCCCTTCAATCGCCAGGAGCTGGCGGATTACCTCTGCGTTGACCGCAGCGCCATGTCAAATGAGCTCTCAAAGCTCCAGGCCGAGGGCGTGCTCAGCTTTCACAAAAACCGCTTCACCCTAAACAGCGCCACAGACTAGCC
>CAYXNK010000248.1:0-2747 GCA_964466395.1 uncultured Oscillospiraceae bacterium
ATACGAGGACACCGCCGCCATTTTGGCAGCGGTGTCTTTTATATTTGACGGTTACTAGTCTGCGCGGACACTCATCTTCCTTATGAGCTGGATTGATACCTTCGCTAACGAAAGGAAACCCTCGCTAACGATTTATCAGCAAGGGTGTTCATTGCATCAATAATATCAGCATTAGCCAATAGTTCAGGCAACTTCGACTGTAATCGGACTTGCCTGTTCTCTTTTTGCTCGTCTGTAACCGGTTCTTTATGCGCTCACTTGGACGCCGCCCGGGGGTGGTGTTAGAAACGTCTTATACTGCTTACAGTTGAGGTTTATTTCAATATTTAATATGAAATCCGAACGGACTCTTATCTTTTTTATAAACTACCGGATAATCATCTTCCCAGGAGAGCGCCTTTGAACTGGATAAAAGCGCGCAGAAAAAGGTAACTACAATGATTTTTGAAACAAAAGACTTGCAGGTCCGTCGTTTGACATAGACTTAATAAGTGTTATCTCGAGCATCCGGTTGGGAACGGGATTGCGATTGCAGAAATTTGAAGGGATACAAACAGGACGTTGCTAAAGCAAAGCTTCTTTTATTGTATGGACTGAACAAGGCGATATTACGGCTCGCATTGGCTCCACAGCATGAGTACTGCATAAAGCGGGAGACCGCGGAGGAGATGCTGAAATTACGCTCGTAGTATCATTTCAGCTTTTTAACCGAGCTTCTTTCGACAAGCACAGGTTCAAAAATGACTGTTGCGTCGTAGCTTGGATCCTCAATAAGCCGGAGGATATTTTGTGCAGCCATCTCACCCAGTTTTTCTTTCGGATGATTAAGCGTCGTAAGCGGAACCTCGCACATGGTTGCGAGCTCGGCGTTGTCCACGCCGACCACAGAAATGTCGTCAGGAACAGCAATCGAGCGCGCCCTCAGCGCACTTGCAACGGTATACGCGATTTGGTCATTGTAGCAGACAACTCCCGTGCAGCCCTCAAGGCAACGCTCAACACGGTCAAAATCCTGGCAAATATATGGAATATCCTCAGTCGTGAACCAAAGGACATTCGAGGACTGAAACGCAAGCCCCGACCCAGTGAGCGCGTCCACATACCCAGAATAGCGTCGATGTCCCTGAGCGTCGTCCGACTGAAAAATACCGGCTATGCGGGTATGTCCTGCGTCAATCAGACAACGGGCAGCGAGGTTTCCGGCAAGATAGTCGTCCATACATACTCTGGGATAGTTCATATCGGGGTAGTAAGAATTAACGAAAACCAGTGGCTTATTTTGCCTGAATATCTCGTCATATAGTGTCCGATTCGGGTTATAAAGCCCGCTTTTTGTTGGCTCGACGATAAGCCCGTCAACATTTTTCTGCATTAAGAGCTTGAGCGCCGCAGACTCATTCTCCACCTTATTATGAGTAAAAGATAACTGCATTGTATAGCCTCTATCCACGAGAACCTTGTCTATCCCACGGATGATATTCGGGAAGATATAGCTGTCCAGATACGTGGTAATAACGCCAATGGTCTTGGTCAGTTCGCGTTTTGAGCTTGGTCCGCCATAGGAAACATATGTGCCGCTCCCGCGGCGGCGCTCCAAATATCCGGCTTGTTCAAGGATTCCAACTGCCTGCCGAACCGTTTGTCGACTCATTTCAAACTTTTCGGCAAGCTCTGTCTCGGAATAGAACCGAGTGCCCGCATTTAGTTGTTTTTCTATAATCTCCTGCTTTATCCAGTTTACAAGAAAAGCATATTTTGGCGTTTTATCTGACATGATGCTACCTTCCATCTCGCTGTAATATCTATATACAATTGATTTTGCTTAACAAGGGTACAACTACTTCATAAGTATAGCACGTAAGCCACCAGATGTATATACATAGTTTCTGCATTTTCCGTTAAGTTATACTCTTTATTAGCCCCTATGTGTAAAGTAGACAAACAACAAATTTTGTATACACATATCCCACAAATCAGTAATACATGTATTGACAACTTAATTCTCAGGTGTTAAATTCAACATAGTGAGCACGAAAAATGATTGTGAATTTGCAGATATTTCACCAATCATTTTTCGCATTTCCTATGATCCAAACCATCGCAGCGAAGTTGTACGAATGTTAAGTATCAATTAAAAAAGGAGAATTACAATGAAAAAGTTCTTGTCTCTGACTCTAGCTATCCTGCTCATTTTCTCCCTCGCCGCGTGTACCGCCGGTACTGATGTACCCACCAGCCCCGACACCTCAACCCCCGCTCCAACCACCCCCGCCGACAGCAACATTAAGGTTGGAATCGTGAACAACCCGCCTTCTGAATCCGGATACCGTGAAGCAAACGTTAAAGACTTCGAGAGCATCTTTTCAGCGGATAACGGGTACGACGCAAAAACCTTCTACAGCCTCAAGAACGATGAGCAGCTTAACGCAGCCCAGCAGTTTATTACAGACGGCGTGGATTACCTGCTTATTTCCGCCGCTGAGACGACCGGTTGGGACAGTGTGCTTAAGTCCGCCAAGGAAGCCGGTATCAGGGTCTTTCTGTTTGACCGAATGATCGATTGCGACGAGAGCCTTTTTGAGGCTGCCGTTGTTTCCGACATGGCCAAAGAGGGCGACACAGCCGTTGCCTGGCTGAAGGGCCAGGAGCTCGATTCTTATAAGGTTGTTCACATTCAGGGTGCCATGGGCTCAGATGCTCAGATTGGCCGTACAGCCGCCCTTGACGAGGAATTTGCAGCCGGCACA
>CAYXNK010000249.1:0-2740 GCA_964466395.1 uncultured Oscillospiraceae bacterium
AAAATTTGATTTAAGGGGATGTGCCATGCTTAAAATTGTTTACCCTATTTGCTGTTTTATGGTGTCCAACTACTTACGCTGGATTACATCAATGTCGATACTACGCCTTTCTTTGTAGGCGTTTTGTTTTCTGTTAGATATTTTATCATCAAATAATCCTCATGCCCTGCATGGTCAGGTCGTTCGCCCGTCATTTCATATCCGAGCCGCTGATAGAAGCGCACAGCGGGATTATCTTTTTGAACGGAAAGCGAGGTCTGTTTATAACCGTTTTCTCGTAATACCTCAAACAGTTTTTTCATCAGCCTTGTGCCTATGCCGTAACCACGGAACTCCGGCAATAGCGAAATGACAAGTTCGGGCGTATCTTCGTCAACATGGCCGTAGGCAGGAATAATTCGTGTCCACGCCGCTCCTATAATCTGCCTGTTTTGTTCAGCGACCACACCTAAATCGCCTTTCTTTGATCCAAATTCTTTGATATAAACGATAATTTCCGGGTCGTTGATGATTTCTCTGGACGGCCATTCCTCTCCTTTGGGAATGTAAATCGAGTGATATAAAAATTCGGGCAGACATTCATAATCCGATTCACGCAAGACGCGAACTTTGGGGTTAATTTTGTGCGCCGTGATAATCGTGAAACTGCGGGTGCTTATGGTTATGGCGGCACTGTCTTTGTAAGCATACCAATTCTTGCCCAGACCAAAAATAATATCTGCATTTTGCACGGCATCTTTACACCATGCGACAATATCAATGGTTTGCAGGTCGAGGTTGCGTTTTATGCGTTCCTCGCCCATTGGGGTGGTGTGGATTTTTTCAAGGTTAACAATCAAGTCTCTCTGGTATTCGTCTTTTGTGATGCGAGTAACGTGCTGCGTTTTCGTCGTGTTTATCAGCGGCCATTCTTTCTCGTATTCTGTGTGGTGGTACTTGAACCCGCACTTTTCGGCGGCTCTTTTTGATTTTTTGTTTTCATCGAAATACCCGCACCAAAGGGTAGTTAATTTCAAAACATCAAAAGCATACCGCATAAGCTCCCGCACTGCTTCCGGGATTATCCCGTGACCCCAAAAGGGCTGACCAATCCAATAGCCGATTTCGCCTTCGTCGGTGGGTATGTTCAAATTGCTATTATCGCCAATCAGCAACCCGACGCTCCCGATTGCGGCATCATCGCCTTTGAGCGTTACGGCATAGGTCTCGTCAGCCGAGAGAACACCACGAATAATTTCGCGGCTGTTTTGGGTGCTCGTATGCACAGGCCAGCCCGCCGCAGGACCGACCAACGGATTTTTCGCATGTTCATACAGGCTTTCGGCGTCCGATTCTTTCCACGGACGTAAAATTAGTCTGGTTGTTTCCAATATCATATTTGCTCACACCTTATTTTTTACCCGCAATGCCATCAAAGCTTTCATATCGCGCAGAATTTCTTCACTTCTTACTTCAAGTCCTAACATCTTGCCGTAATTCTTCCCGAACTGGGCACGGCTGTACAAATCTTTCACGTAATCACAGCAAAGCAAAATCAGAAAGTCGGCTTCGGCGGCATCTCTTTCTGCAATAGTAATCAGCGAAAGAAAATAGCCTTGTTTGGGATAAAGCGTACATAGCGACTTGCCGTTCTTTTTGTATTTGACATTCCAGCCCTTCCAACTGCCGCCGTCCATATTGCAACCGCTGTAAGACAGATTTGGGTTCGTGTTGTATGATTGCTGTAAATGGTCGGCTAAATCGCCCCACAACTGTGTGTCCACAAATTCCTCAATCTGCTCGTTTGATGGCTTATATTCTTTTCCGAACAGTTCGCTCCATAACAAGTTGCTTTCCACCATACTCAATCCTTCCAGTCACTCCAGTTTTGCTTATCGGGCGGTAACTGCACGTCGTGGTGGGCGGAATGGACTGCCAAACGATAGCAGTATAAAGTGCATTTACACGACAGGTTGCCCGGCCCATGAATCATTCAGTGCTTCGCACAAATCTCCTCAGGGGATTGCCCTTTTAGGGATTCGATATCGGGATATCCAGCGTTGAAAAGGTGCTGCGCCATTCTTTTGCCGATACCGGAGATTTTTGTTTGGTCGGCCATGGTGTCACCTCACGCTTTCGCGTTATCTTTACATCTGCACCCTTCGCAAGTACAATTTGGGTTGCTGCCGCCGGCGCACTCCTCTGTGCAGGTGCATTCAATCATAATCGTCCATTTGAGTCCGAATTTGTCTTCCAGCTCGGCATAGCACTTGTTCCAAAAGGTCTCTTGTGCCGCGCAGAACACTTTCCCACCCTCTTTCAGAATTTCAAAAGTCGCTTTGACCGCCTCGGCGTTATCAAGCTCTATGCAAGGGAAAGAACCATTGCCAAAAGCGACAGGGCAGTCAGGCGTAGTGTCGCATAAATAGACTGTGTCTTTGCCAATAGGGAGTACGCAGTGCATAACAAGCTCTGCCGTTTCCGGCGTTATCGGGAAATCGTCCGATGGCGGCGCGTCTTTGTACTGACAAAATCCTATCACCTTCGTGGAAAACGCCTTTTCGTAGAGTCTGATTGCCTCCGTGCAATTACCGTTAAAAATGAGATAAGGTGATGTTTTCACTTGTTTTCTTCCTTTCGATTCCTGTTTTTTATTTTGGGCTTTATAAAATCGCAACTGCGGTCAATCATCCGCTTGATATCATCATAAAATCCTTGTACTTGAGGCTATGGACAGTCAAGATTATATCACAGTCAAGCC
>CAYXNK010000250.1:0-2652 GCA_964466395.1 uncultured Oscillospiraceae bacterium
CCTCCATGGTCTGGCTGGCAACCTGCCCCAAGTTTTCTCCCGTAATCAAGGCGCCGCAGCCGTGCGTCAGGGCGATTTCTTCGGAAATGCGCATCATAAAGCGGCGCATAATCAGAGTAAAATATTCCTCGGGGCATTTTGCCCGGATCTCCTCCTGAATAGGGGTGAAGGGCACAAGCTCCACAGCGAGCTTGCCGCAGTAGCCCGTAAGAATTTTGGCGAGGCTCAAAACCTTTTCCTTGGCCTGCTCGGAGGTGTAGGGGAAGGAAAAAAAGTGTACGGGAACCAGATGGATGCCCCGGCGGGCAATCATATAGCTGGAAACCGGGCTGTCAATGCCGCCGGAGAGCAGGGTCACAGCACTGCCGTTGCTGCCCACAGGCATACCGCCCGCGCCGGGCAGTGCGTTTGCGTGGACATAGGCCGCCGTCTCCCGCACTTCAATGCGGACGGTGTATTCCGGCTCGTACAGGTCAACCTTCAAATGGGGAAAGGCCTCACTCAGGTTCCCGCCCACATACTGGGAGACCTCCGTGCTGGTCATAGGAAAGCGCTTATCCGCCCGCTTGGTCTCCACCTTAAAGCTTTTTGCCTGCGCCAAGTCCTCGCCCAGATAGCGTTTTGCTGCCTCAAAAATCTCGTCCTTGTCCTTCTCGCAGGCCAGGGCACGGGTCAAGCTCACAACGCCGAAGACCAATCGCATGGCCTCAAAGGCGCCGTCCATATCGCAGTCGCCCTCCGGCTCTACATAGACCGTAGACTGGGTGGCATAGACCTTAAATTCGCCAAAGGGACGGAGCCTGCGCTTGATGTTTGCAATGAGCTTGTTTTCAAAAAATCGCCGGTTTCCTCCCTTGAGGATGAGTTCTCCCTGCTTTAGGAGGATGATATCGTTCATATTCTTACCTCTTTTATTCTGTTTCCCCCGGCTCGCGGAAGTCATAGGTGCGGTATTGAATGGCCTCCGCCAGATGCGCCGGTTCAATGCGCTCTGCGCCTGCGAGGTCTGCGATGGTTCTCGCCACCCGTAAAATCCGGTCGTGACTGCGGGCGGTGAGCCCCATTCGGTCAAAGGCCAGGTGCATGAGCTCCTCGCCCTCCCGAGATAGGCCGCAACAGCTCCGCAGCTGTTTTTGCTCCATCCTGGCGTTGCAGTCAAAGCCCGCCTCCGCAAACCGCTGGCGCTGAATCGTTCTTGCCTTGTTGACCCGCGCCTTGATATCCGTAGATTTTTCCGCCACCTGCCCGGAACGCAGCTCCGCAAATTCCAGAGCCGGCACCTCCACAATCAGGTCGATTCTGTCCAAAAGCGGGCCGGAGAGCTTGGCGTGGTATTTTCTTACGCCGCTTTCCGTGCAGCGGCAGCGCCCCGAGGGGTGCCCGAACCAGCCGCACTTACAGGGATTCATTGCGCAAATCAGCATGAAGCCCGCAGGATAGCTCACAGTGCCCAAAGAGCGGGAAATTGTAACCTTCCCATCCTCTAAGGGCTGGCGCATAACCTCCAGCACATCCCGGCGGAACTCCGGCATCTCGTCCAAAAACAGAACCCCGTTGTGGGCAAGGGAAATCTCCCCCGGTTGGAGCAGAGCGCCCCCCGCCATGGCCGAGGCGCTGAGGGTATGGTGGGGGGCGCGGAAGGGGCGCTGCCGCACCAGGGGGTTTTCCCGGTCGGTAAGCCCCATCACCGAGTGAATCACTGTGGTTTCCAGCGCCTCCTCAGTGCTCATGTCCGGCAAAATCGAAGGAATCCGCTTGGCGAGCATGGACTTTCCCGCGCCCGGCGGCCCCACCAGGAGCAGGTTGTGTCCGCCGGCGGCGGCAACCTCCAGGGCGCGCTTGACGTTTTCCTGGCCCTTGACCTCGGAGAAGTCCGCCGGAGATGTGGGCAGGTCACAGAGCGTCGGCTGCGGGGCGGGAGAAAGCTCCTCCTCGCCCGAAAAATGCCGCAGCAGGGCGGGAATATCCTTAACGGCATAAACTGCCACGCCCTCGGCAAAGGAGGCCTCGGGAGCGTTGTCCGCCGGGACAAAAAGCCGCCGAATGCCCGCCCTTCTCGCCGCCATTGCCATAGGCAGTGCGCCGCGGACAGGGCGCAGTTCCCCCGTGAGGCCCAGCTCACCGAAAAAGGCGCAGTCCTCCCCCGGAGGCTTGATGGCTCCCGCACAGGTCAAAATCGCAAGTAGAATGGGCAGATCATAGGTCGTGCCGCCTTTTTTGGTGTCTGCCGGGGCAAGGTTAATGGTCAGCCGGGAAATGGGAAAGGAGAGCCCCGCGTTTTTAATCGCGGCGCGCACCCGGTCTCTGGCCTCCTTGACCGCCGTATCCGGCAGGCCGACAATATCGAAGGCCGGCAGACCGTTTGATAAAAAGCACTCCACAGAAACCTCATAGCCGCCGACACCGGCGATGCCCAGGGAGCGAATTTTTGAAACCATGGAGGTACTCCTTTTCGTTGGGTTTTCTATAAAACCGGCTAAATTCCTAAAAGCATGGAGGCTTTGTGGAAGGTGACTGCCACGTGCGGCTAATTTTGATATGGTGTTCCGGAGGGTTTAGTCTATTACTTATTAAGGAACTGCAGGCAAGACCTGCAACCTTTCCACCCCATTTCTTTTTGATTTCGTCAAAAAGAAACCGGGTGGAGCCTGA
>CAYXNK010000251.1:0-2647 GCA_964466395.1 uncultured Oscillospiraceae bacterium
GGAGGACATTCGTGCTGCCATGGAGGCCGCGGGCAGGGGGCTTGGCGAGAAAAGTCTCGTGGAAAGCCGCACCATTCCCGCCCCGGATGCCCAAACCTTGGAGCAGCTCATCAAGGTGTATCACCAGTGATGCAAGATAAAAATGGCTCCGGCTGCCATGGCAGCCGGAGCCATTTTTATCCCCATATTTTCGATCGAGGCCGATTCACAGACCGCCCACTGCCGTAATCAGAATAAAAAAAGCGGCAAGGGTCAAGATGATATGGATGGAGAGCACGTTCAAGATTTCGGCTCGTTCCGCCTCAGAGGCATCGCCCATATAGATTGGGATTACAAAGGGCGGTGGAGTTAAAAACATTGTGTACAGCGCCAGAGCAAAGCTCTTGTCCAGGCCGAGGTAGCCCAAAACCAGATAGCGGTTGAGCAGGTAGGCCAGAATGAGCATCAGCGCCATACGCAGCAATACCGTGAGCAGGGGGCCGAGCAGGTGGGTTTTCTGCAAGCGCAGCTCATAGCCGATGACAAGGCAGATTAAAGGCGCCGTCAGAGCGCCAAGGAGCTCCAGCAGGGACACCGCGGCCTCGGTAATCTGCAGCTCCGACAGCATGGGTGTCAGCCCCAGAACGGAGAGCAGGATGCCGAGTAAAATGGCGAGGATAATCGGTGACCGGGCAAAACTCAAAAAAAGCACACCGGCACTGGCCTTCTCCCCCTTTTGCCGCTGGAGGAAGCTCACAAGGACAAAAAAGACAAAACAGACCTGGCCAATGTCAACAATCGCGAATTGATAGGTGTTTTCTCGGCCGAAAAAGGCGGTGAACAGGGCGTAACCCAGCATACCTGCCTCAAAACCAGTGAAAACCGCCGGATAATAGGGGTTTCTTGGCGCCAAGCGCCGGGAGAATACAAGACCCAAAAACAGCATCAAGAAGCAGACGGCAATGACCGCCAGAACGATGTAGAAATATTTGGCCTGAAAATCCATCCGCGCAAAGGTTAATAGGAGCATGGCGGGCAGGGAGAGATTGACGATAATCGTCTTCAAATCCGAGACGGTTTCCGGGCGAATCAGGCGGATGCGCCGCAGAAGAACGCCCAGGAGAATCAGCAGCAGCACGGGGAGAAACTTGACCAGGACGGAGAACAGCTGTTCCATGGCAAAACCTCCGAAATGACGTTGCCTGGCATGTCCCGTTTTTCCGAGGCCAGGTTAGCCTAATTTTACCATCCGAACGGTATTTTCTCAAGGGATTTGGTGCAGCTCTTCTGAAAAAAACAGACCCGAAGCTCCTGCCGCGCAGACGGGAGAGCCGGGTCTGTCTAAAAAAGCGAAAAAGCCCTTAGCTCATCCGATTTTCAAAGGTGGCGCAAAATGTGCCCTCCGGCGCCTGGGCGCGCTTATCGCCCGACCGGCTCACAAGGATTTCCTTGGCGTGGCAGGCGCGCTCTTTGTTGTAATGGCAGTTGTCAACGCTGCAGCTCACGGGCATTTTCGGACATTCGTTAAATTCGGCAACAGTCACAAGGACACCTCCTTTCTGTAAGATGTCCTTAGTGTTTCCGGTTTTGTGGCTTTTATTGCAGAGTTTTTTTCGTACTCTTGCCTTTTTTTGTTCTGAAACAAGCTCCTTTTTGCGTTACCACTCTTGTGGAATTTAATATTCGGGATTATACTAATGCATAAAACAAAATGACAGATCAATCAGAAAGAAGCAAAGGAGATTACTATGGCAAAAATCGTAATTGCCCTTGGGGGAAACGCCCTCGGTAACACAGCAGAGGAGCAGCAGAGCCTGGTAACCGAAACCGCAAAGTCCATTGTAGACCTTGTCCAGCAGGGAAATGACGTTGTGGTTGCCCACGGCAACGGCCCCCAGGTGGGCATGATTAACCTTGGCCTGTCAACGGCGGCGGAGACCGGCGCCATCCGTGCTCCCATGCCCTTCCCCGAGTGCGGCGCCATGAGCCAGGGCTACATCGGCTATCACCTGCAGAACAGCATCCGGAACGAGTTCTGTAGAAGAGGCATCGAAAAGGGCGCAGTTACGGTTGTGACCCAGGTTCTTGTGGACGAAAACGACAAGGCCTTTACAAATCCCACAAAGCCTATCGGCAGCTTTTACACCAAGGAGCAGGCGGACAAGCTGGCAGCCGAAAAGGGCTACACCATGATTGAGGACTCCGGCCGGGGCTACCGCCAGGTCGTCCCCTCTCCCAAGCCCGTGGATGTCATTGAAAAGGACGCGGTTCAGGCCTTGATTGCTGCCGGTCAGCTGGTGATTACAGTTGGCGGCGGCGGCATCCCTGTCATCCGCAAGGACGGAAAGCTTCGGGGCGTGCCGTCTGTGATTGACAAGGACTTTGCCTCCGCAAAGCTCGCGGAGCTTGTGAAGGCAGACCTCTTAATCATCCTCACAGCAGTGGACGGGGTTGCTATCAATTTTGGCAAGCCCGACCAGAAGCTTCTAGAACAGATGAATCTGGAGGAGGCAAAGAAATATATCGAGGAGGGACATTTTGCCCCCGGCTCCATGCTGCCCAAGGTGCAGGCGGCCATGAATTTTGTGCAGGCCGGCGGAAAGGCCATCATTGCAAGCCTGGAAAACGCCGGGAAAGCCATCACTGGTGAGAGTGGAACCATTATCTG
>CAYXNK010000252.1:0-2645 GCA_964466395.1 uncultured Oscillospiraceae bacterium
CGTCCTACCGAAGATAAGGTCGCTTCTCTCTTTCGTGTCATGAAAGAGCTTGCCGATTATGCCGTGATTGACTGCACCAGCGATTCCGACGATCTCATTTCCAGAATGGCAGTAAATGAAGCCGATTCCGTTATTCAGATGATTACACCGGATATTAAATGTATGGCGTATTATTCCTCACAGGGAGAACGCTTTGACAGCGTTAAAGACCGCTGTATCAAGGTGATGAGTGTTCGTGACCGGGATTTGTTTTTACCGGAGGACGAAATAAAGAGCCATTTCAAAAACATCCAGTTTGTGCTTCCGTACAGCCGACCATTAAAGCAGCAGGTCATAACTGGAACGCTTTCAGAACGGCTTGCAGACCGAAAGTACAGGGAGCAGATCGCCGCGCTTGCAGAGAAGGTGGTGTAAATGGGAAAGACCATAGCCTTTGTTCCTCTTTTGCAAGCTGTACAGGAATATATCTCCCAAAACTACGCGGCGGCACTTACTGATTCGTCCAAATTCCCGCAGCTCAAAACCTATATCGAAAAGTATTTACGCGATAATGATTGTGCGGTTGCTGGGCTTTCCTCCCGTGAAGTGACAGATAAATTGTACGGAGAAATGGCAGAGTATTCGATTCTTACAAAATATCTCGGACGGGACGAAATTGAGGAGATCAATGTCAACGGATGGGATGATATTGCGGTCACATACACAGACGGTCATATCGAGAAATCAAGCGAGCATTTTTTCAGTCCGCAGCACGCGATTGATATTATTAAGCGCCTTTTGCATCATTCTGGCATGATTATCGACAATGCAACGCCGATGTCACAAGGACATTTACCCGGAAACACCCGTATCACCGCGCTTAAAGAACCGCTTGTGGATGACGACCGCGGCATTAGCGTATCTATCCGTTTACTGCATCCGTCCCGCGTCAACCGGGAGCAGCTTGTGAGAAGCGGCAGCGCGACGCAGAAAATGATTGACTTTCTGTGTATGTGTCTGCGATATGGTGTGTCTTTCGTAGTTGCCGGAGCAACCTCAAGCGGAAAGACAACACTTTTGAACGCACTGCTCACCTCAATTCCGGACGGTAAGCGTATATTTACGATTGAATCCGGCTCCCGTGAGCTGTCGTTGCTTCGGGCTAAGAATGGTATAATCTCGAACAACGTGGTTCACACGCTGTCACGCCCGTCGGATAACCCCACTTATGATATATCACAGGAGGATTTAGTGGTAGCTTCTTTGCGCTTTAACCCGGATATTGTAGTCGTTGGCGAAATGCGCGACACCGAAGCCTACTCCGCCGTGGAAGCAAGTCTGACCGGGCATACGGTTGTAAGCACAATTCATGCTTCTGCCGCTGATGCGGCGCACACCCGTTTGGCTCTGCTTTGTCAGAAACGATTCCCCATAAACTTTGAAACCTCTTTGATGCAGGCAGGACAGGCGTTTCCGCTTGTCGCTTACGCTCATAAGTTAGAGGATAATTCGCGCCGGATTATGGATATATCCGAGTGCGTGATTACGCCCTCTGGCAAGCGCGAGTACCGAACGCTGTTCCGGTATAACATTACGAAAAATGAGCTGAACGGCGATATTTTTACGATTGAAGGACACTTTGAGCAGCCTGAAATCATGAGCGAAAGCTTAAAAAGAAAGCTGATGCAGTTCGGCGCACCCCAAAGCATGATAAACAAATTTCTCACGAAAGGAGCTGACTACGCTTGATTACTTCTATTATATCGGCGGTACTGCTGATTATCGCCATCGCTATGCTGATGAAGCTCACGCCCGAACAGGTTACAAACGATATGATGAGCATTCTCCGACCGAATGACAGCCTGCGTGACAAGGCAAGAAATATGCGCGGTAATAAGAAAAAGCATCCGCTGTACCGCAAACTCATCCGTATGAAAACAGCGCTGGGTGTTACGGGTAAATCAAAACAATTCACGATTGTTTGCTGTGCGTCGCTTGTTCTGTTTGCCGCTGGTATCATTTTAGCAGTGCTGATAAACAACCTGTTTCTTACGCCGGTATTATCGGTTGCATTTGCGCTGATACCGTTTTTCTACGCATCAAGCACATTGTCCTATTACGAAAAGCACACAAAGGAGGAACTGGAAACAACGCTGTCCATTATCACAACCTCATATATCCGCTGTGACGATATTCTCACGGCAGTCAAGGAAAACATCACATATATCCGTCCGCCGCTGCGTGAGGTGTTTTTATCCTTTGTCGGTGATGCGATTTCCGTTTCCTCAAATACAAAAAGAGCGCTTATGAATTTGAAAGAAAAGGTTGACGATGAAATATTTGCGGAGTGGTGCGACACGCTAATTCAGTGTCAGGAGGATAGAACGCTCAAAGACACATTGCAGCCCGTTGTAGCAAAGCTTACCGATGTTCGGGTTGTCAACAGCGAACTCAAAACCATGCTTGCGGCAGTACGCAATGAATATTGGATGATGGTAGCGTTAGTTGTCGGCAATATTCCGCTTTTGTTCTTTCTCAACCGCGAGTGGTTCAATACCCTTCTGTTTGAAACCTCTGGTAAAATTGTTCTCGGTATCTGCGGTACGGTCATACTCATAACGGCGTTGTTTATGGTAAAGTTTACAAAGCCGATTGAGTACAAACGA
>CAYXNK010000253.1:0-2585 GCA_964466395.1 uncultured Oscillospiraceae bacterium
CTTCTTCCACGCGGTCGCGATAAAAGACTTCTATATTCTGCGTATCCTGCGGTATGCTCGAAAGATTGCAATACCAGTCATAGTTCTTGACATTCAGAACGACTTTCTGCTTACTAGCGCTCAACTCGCGGATAAACTTATAGAGGGATATGACCTTTTCTTGTTTAGTCAATTCAGCAGTCTTTTCTTCATCGCTACCAATATATTTATCCATTTACGGCCTCCGCTTAACTTACATCGTTCAATACACATATTATAGTTTTTTTGAAACCTTCAACATATTGCTCGTATTAAAAAAGCATGACTGTAGTCTGTATAAACCATTCTACAAAAACTCCAGTCCGTTATTTGGTACTCTCGGCTTGGACAACTTGAGACAAGTTAATAATTAACGCTATTTTCAGTCCATTCCGCATTTACATGATTCCAGTGCCCAAAGAATTCATTTTCTGAAAGGATGGAGTTATAAAGTGGAAGCAAAAATGATTTGATATTGGCGATAACCAGGGCAAATTCCAATCCGTTTGCGACACCAATACGCCTTTGAAACGCACGCCACTGTGTTTGTTTATCCTTCAAGTTGGGAAATGCGTCTGAGAACACTGTTGGCGTTCGGGTTAGCGGGGTCGCCCTCCGTTCGATGGTCTGTGAAACAGCTTCATATAATGTGCGTCCTTCAAAATCAAACGAGTGGCTAAGTTTATAAATGTCATAAAAATCCTTCATTCGACTGTTGGACTCCGCAAGATAAATCATCGCCTGGAATTTTTCCGCTATCACGGATTCCAAAGAATATGCTTTCAACCTAGGCCTCTCCATATCCAAGAGAGAAGGGTACTCCATATCAACTGGTTTCGGGACAATCACATCTCCAAAGCCGATATCAAATTGCAAAATATGCCGACTTTTATCGAGATAGCCTGTTAATTTGATTCTGACGCCTTGATAATCAGCATCTTCTTTGATTCGTTCAACCGTAATGGTATCAGGGTCAAACCGCACCGAATCATCAACTTGAATACTCGCAATTTCGGAAAATGCGCCGGATAGTTCTTCTGGGATGTTATTGATTTGACGCGCCAAAAAATCGATATCCTTTGTAGCGCGAGCATCGTTTTCAAAAATTGTATATAGAAGAAGACCGCCCTTGAGAATGAAGTTGTTAGAATATTTTGAAATTGACAATCTATAGAGTAGACGCTCAATTAGATAATGCATGAGAAGGTAGTCAAACGGCTTATCCTCCTCAATCGCGATCTTTTTGAGCTTAGCTTTGATACTGTCAGCGTTGCTCATAGAAGCGCCTCCACATAAGGTCGGATAACGCTCTTGATTTGCAGCACTTCCGCATACTCGTACAGCTTTTGAAGATTTTTCTTGCCGGACATATAGTATTTCAAAACTTCAAGTGCAATGTCTTCGCCATATTGCAGGCGCATACGAAAAAAGTCGCAAACTGTGCGTTCACGGTCATATACCTTTATAATACAGTTTTGTGTTTGGACTTCTTCAATTCCTACCTCGTAAACTCTGCGTATGGTTTTGAATATGTTGATTGGCGGATGATCGGGCAGCGTAGGAGTTCGCATATCTTTTGGCAGCGAGATACTGATTGCTGTTGGGTTAACTGTAGTCATATTATGATACTGCGCAGCAGAAAACAGAGAAATGACACCCTGGGGAATCAGAAGGGATACAAGTTCAAGTTCACTGAGCTCAGCCATCATTGGCGTCCTAATATAATATCCGGTTTTTATCTTGCTTATATAGCCATCGGTCACAAGCTCAGCCACATCCTTGCTGCAAAATTTGTTTTCAAGCAGCACGGATGCACGGACAATTGGACCCTCGGAATCAAAAATGGCATCTATTTTCTTGATTCTTGATGCATTCATAAATTCACCACCAAAATGTTATCTTTGAAACGTTAAAGGATACGTGTTGACGGTTATTATTGTATCTGCATTAGTTATAATTGTCAATATTTAGTTAGTAAATAATGCTCATCTAAAGCAAAATTACAGGATTTTGCTGTGCAAATACAGGTTTTCTTCATTTGTACATCTATAAGCTCAAATAGTTGCCAGAAAGAGAAACACCATTACGACTTTTTATAAAATTGAATCATCGAGCGGATAAAGAAGTAAGAAAGCAAACGCATGTTTTTGCAATGGATAATCTACCGGCGTGAGCAAGCTCTCTCAGATTACAGCAGTCATCGCAAACGCCGTGTGTGCCGCGCTGTGCAGCCTTGTGTGGCCTCGAAACGGCGCATACGGGAAAGTTGCCTGCCAAGGCGGAAATGCCGACAGTAATCGATGCCAAAGCCTTGGTTCCGAGCACTGCATCGCCGGTCAGCTTCTCTGATGATAACGACAAGCCCTGATTGGAGCAAGAAATTGAATCTTCGTCGGATGAACCGAAGACGACACCTGAAACTGCCTCAGATCCAGAGATAAACAGTCTGCCGAGAAAAAGTCTCCCGAGCCTACTGCGGAAACACCGCAAAAACTGTTCCGCCGCAAACCGCAGCCGTCCCACGTTAACAGGCAGTGGGGAAATCTATTAAGAAGACTCAGTACAAA
>CAYXNK010000254.1:0-2538 GCA_964466395.1 uncultured Oscillospiraceae bacterium
TCTGATCCATTGCGCCGACACGGCCATATTTCACGAAGAAAGGAATGCCTACATCGATATTATAGCTTTTCAGCCCCTGCATAATTCCGGGTAAAAGGTCTGCAACGTTGGCTGCAACCGCAGCGGAGGAAAGCCCGTCGGAAACATAAACCTGAACAGTTGCCTTCTTGTATTTTTCTTTTATTTCGGCAACCGCCTCGTCAGAGAGCTTGCGGCCAAGGTCAGGACGGGTCAGATAGGTGTCCTTGCTGTCACACTGGGTTTGCACAGTGAAAAGCCCCATCTCATCGACAAAGTCCTGATCTACATCATTAAATACGGCGTCCTGGGCAGCAGAGTGGGCTGCGCGGAACTGGAGCATGGGGTCTGTCTTATGGCGGGCACCGGCCTTGCCGATTGCAAGACGGCAGGGGGCATGGGCCTTAAGCTCTGCATAAGCTTCCCTGTTTTCGGCATCTTCCACCAGATATTGGGCCTTGATGTCCACCTCGGTCACATCGGGGATGCAGCCGTCCTCAATAGGAGAGCAGCCGGCAGAAACGGCGGGAGCAGCGGAAGCCGCAGACGCTGCGGCATCGGGGGTAATGTTCATCTCCCGGAGTACCTGTTCGATAATTGCTTTCAAATCCTTTTCCATTAACCTATGCCTCCTTTCTTATTTGCTCATGAAGATGGACGCGTCGCCTGCTCTGGGGGTCAGCTTGCCGTCCTCGGTGATGCCCATCTTCTCAAGCCAGCGCTCAAACTCAGCCATCGGACGCAGGCCGAAAACCTCGCGGAGCGCAGCAGGATCGTGGTAGCTTCCGCACTGATACATCAGCATGCAGTCATCACCCTGGGGTACGCCCATGATGTAGTTGCAGCCGGCGGCAACCAGAAGGGTGGCAAGGTTTTCAATGTCGTTCTGGTCTGCCTTCATATGGTTCGTGTAACAAACGTCGCAGCCCATGGAGATGCCGGTGAGCTTGCCCATAAAGTGGTCTTCCAGCCCGGCGCGGGTGACCTGCTTGGAGTCATAGAGATACTCAGGTCCGATGAAGCCGACAACGGTGTTGAGGACAAAGGGGTCAAAGTGCTTGGCAAAGCCGTAGCAGCGGGCTTCCAGAGTCACCTGATCCCAACCGTTGTGTGCCTCTGAGGAAAGCTCTGCGCCCTGTCCTGTCTCAAAGTAGTTTACGTTGGGACCTACACAGGTTCCCCTGCTGAGCACGATATCGCGGCCGTCCTGAAGCATTTTGGCATCCAGACCAAAGGCCTCGTTGCCCTTTTGGGTGCCGGCGATAGACTGGAACACCAGGTCGATGGGTGCGTTGAACTTTTCAACTGCTTCAATCTGTGTGCTCACGTGAGCTAACACGCAAATTTGGGTGGGAATTTCCCACTTTTGTTTGAACTCATCCAAGGTCTTTAGCAGACGGGCAACGTTCTCAGCGGAGTCGTCCACGGGGTTAATGCCAATCAGGGCATCGCCGCAGCCGAGGGAAAGCCCCTCCATGACAGAGGCCATAATGCCCTTGGGGTCGTCTGTCGTGTGGTTGGGCTGCAGGCGGGAGGAGAAGGTGCCCGGCAGACCGATGGTGGTGTTACAGTGTTTTTCAATGCGAATCTTCTTTGCGCCATAGATGAGGTCTAGGTTGCTCATCAGCTTGCAGACGGCGGCGACAATCTCCGAAGTGATGCCCCGGGAAGCGCGGGCAATCATTGCGCCTGTGGTTTTCTCACTGAGGAGCCACTCACGGAACTCTGCCACAGTCATGTGTTTAAGCTCGTTGAAAATTGTCTCGTTCACTCCGTCTTGAATAACGCGGGTGACCTCGTCCTCTTCATAGGGTACGGCGGGACAGTTGCGGATGTCGTTGAGCGTCAGGTGGGAAAGGACAACCTTCGCCGCAACGCGTTCCTCTGCTGTTTCTGCTGCGATTCCGGCCAGCTTGTCGCCGGACTTTTCTTCGTTTGCCTTGGCCATGACCTCACGGATCGATTTGAACTCGTAGGTATGACCAAACAGTTTTGTCTTGAGTATCATGCTGCTCTTCACCTCTCAATTATTTTATGAATTGAATATCAGGGTTTTTACTACCACCGGCAAAACGCTTCCCGCGCCAATCGGTTCACCGATATCGACATAGTCTCCGCCTAAGGTGACAATTCCGTCGATACAGATGATTTCTTTGTTGTTTTCGAGCCTTACCCGTATAGCGTGTCCAAGCGCTTTGGCGATATCCCTTTCAACGACCAGAAGCAGGGGATATGGGCCTTCAATCACCTCCTGCGCGCCCTTGATAACTGCTTCTGCCAAATCCTGTATATCTTTAAAACCGGTCCGTCCGGCTCCGGTGAACGCAATTGCCAGCTGCTCAATCTGACCTTCAGGCTTAAACAGGGGAATCTGGCTTCGGATTGAGGCCTCAAGGGTTTCCAGTGAGGCTTCCTCCTCCTCGCTGACCTTGAGGATGGGGATGTTTTTCAGCGGAAGTTTATTTCGGTCATAGCTGATGGTGCTGCCGCTGATTTCTGTGGTGTGGGTGCCGGCACCCA
>CAYXNK010000255.1:0-2529 GCA_964466395.1 uncultured Oscillospiraceae bacterium
TGGGCGCTGTGCTGTTTTCCATCGCCCACGGTTTGTTGGCTGAGACAAGCGGAGCTAAGCACCTACTTGAGAAATGGAGGCAAGCTTGAATAAAAAAGGAACCCTTTACGGTGTTAGTGTCGGCCCCGGCGACCCGGAGCTGCTCACCCTAAAGGCTGTAAGAATTCTCTCTCGCTGTGGGGTCGTTGCGGCGCCCCAGACGGAAAGCGGCCAAACTCTGGCGCTGGATATCGCCCAGGGCGCTGTTGATTTATCCGCCAAAGCCCTTGTAACCCTGCCCTTTTTAATGATACGGGACAAGGCGGCGCGGCAGGAAAACCACCGAGCCCACGCCGAAACTCTAAAAATCCATCTCGACCGTGGCGAGGATGTGGCCATGCTCAATCTCGGCGACGTTTCGGTCTATTCCACCTTCGCCTATCTGATGGAGCTTCTCATAACGGAGGGCTATTCTGTTGAGATGGTCCCCGGCGTTACGAGCTTCTGCGCTGTTGCTGCCGCCTTGGGCAAAGGCCTAACCACCATGAACCATCCCCTGCACATCATCCCCGCAGGCGGCATGGATTTGGACGAGGCACTGGCGCTTTCCGGCACCAAGGTTCTGATGAAAAGCGCCAGCCAGCTCACCGCCGTTTTGGACAGGCTTCTTGAAAAAGATTTGGCGGACAAGGCCATGCTGGTGCAAAACTGCGGCCTGACTGATGAACGCATCTGCCGGGACATTCGCGGCTTGGTGCCAAATAACAGCTATTTCACAACGATACTTGTAAAGGAGTAGGCCATGGTTTCTTTTGTGGGAGCGGGCAGCGGTGCTGCCGACCTGATTACCCTGCGGGGGGCGCGGCTTTTGGAGCGAGCAGATGTGATTATCTATGCCGGAAGCCTTGTGAATCCAGAACTTTTGGATTATGCAAGGCCCGCTTGTGTTATCCACAACAGCGCGCATATGACCCTGGAGCAGGTGATTGCCGTGATGAAACAGGCCGAGGCCGAAGGCCAGTTCACCGTTCGCCTGCACACCGGCGACCCCAGCCTCTACGGGGCGATTCGGGAGCAGATGGACGAATTGGACGCGTTCGACATCTCCTATGAGGTCGTTCCCGGCGTGTCCAGTTTTTGCGGGGCGGCGGCGGCGCTCAAGGCAGAATACACCCTGCCCGAGGTGTCCCAGACCCTAATCATCACCCGCATGGAGGGGCGCACCCCGGTGCCGCCCTCGGAGTCTCTGGCTTCCCTGGCCCAACATGGCAGCTCTATGGTGCTGTTTTTGAGCACCGGCCTTCTGTCCCAAGTCACCGAGGAACTGCTCCGTGGAAATTACACCCCCGACACCCCGGCAGCACTTGTTTACAAGGCCAGCTGGCCGGACGAAAAGGTCTTTCGCTGCACCCTGAGCACACTGGCGCAGACAGCGGCGGAGAATAATATTACAAAAACCGCCCTGGTCTGCATCGGTGATTTTCTCGGAAAAAGCATTGCCCGTTCAAAGCTCTATGACCCGGGCTTTGCGACTGAATTCCGAGAGGCAACAAAATGAGGCTCCAGCTGATTGCCTTCACCGCCCTAGGCCTCGACCTGGGTCAGCGCCTGACCGAGGCCTTGTGCGCCCAGGGTGAAGCTGCCCTGCTCTTTTCCGGCGGCGGCGCTGACAAAATCTCTGTCCTGGATTTCGCAAAGCGCGGCTTTGAGGAGGCCGACGGCCTGATTTTCATCGGCGCTGCGGGCATTGCCGTCCGAGCGATTGCGCCCTTTTTACAGAGCAAGACAACCGATCCCGCCGTCCTCTGTCTGGACGAGGGCGGGCAGTTTTGCATCTCCCTTCTCTCCGGACACATCGGCGGAGCAAACGAGCTTTGTAAGCGGGTGGCTGCGCTTTGCGGCGCCAGCCCCGTCATCACCACAGCGACTGATGTTCAAGGCCTCTTTGCCGTGGATGATTGGGCGCGGCGGCAGGGACTTTTTGTGGCAAATTCTTCGGCCATCCGTCTGGTCTCCGCCAAGCTTCTGCGAGGAGGGGCTGCTGGTCTCGCCTCGGACATTCCCCTGAAAGGCCGGCCGCCCCGCCAGGTATTTCTGACAGAGGAACAGCCCGATATTTGGATTACGGCAAAAACCGGACTGCCGCCTGAAACCCTCCAACTGGTTCCCCGGCGCTTTGCTCTTGGCGTCGGCTGCAAAAAAGATACCCCGGCAGAGGCTCTTGAAACCGCCTTTGATTCCCTGTTTCAGGAGGCCGGACTGCATCCCCGCGCTGTAGCGGCTGTGTTTAGCATCGACTTAAAGCAAAACGAGCCGGGGCTTCTGGATTTCTGCGCCCGGCGCGGTCTGGGCCTGCACACCTTTTCCGCCGCTGCCCTTGCCGCCGTTCCCGGTCACTTTAGCCCCTCGGCCTTTGTCCGGAGCATCACGGGGGTGGACAATGTCTGTGAGCGAGCCGCCGTTTTGGGCGGGGGCGGCAGACTCATAATCAGAAAAACAAGCACGCAGCCGGGGGTCACGCTGGCCTTGGCGGAAAAAGCCGTGTGCGCC
>CAYXNK010000256.1:0-2517 GCA_964466395.1 uncultured Oscillospiraceae bacterium
TGCTGGTTCTGCAGCTTTTGCCCGGTACCCAGGGAATTTACGGTATGCTGATTGCCTTTATCGGAATGGGACAGATCGGACTGCTTGGCGGCAGTGCTGACATCGGCATTGTGAAGGGTCTTGCTTTTCTGGCTGCCTGCCTGCCGATTGCAATTGTCGGTTACTATTCTGCAATTCACCAGGCCAAGACTTCTGTTGCTGCGATTAACGTTGTGGCGAAACGCCCCGACCAGTTTGGTAAGGCGATGCTTTTCCCCGTCATGGTTGAAACCTACGCCATTCTCGCACTGTTAATCAGCCTTCTTGCGGTCGTAAATGTGAACAATATGTTTGCCTAAGTTTTTAAGAAACTAATGTGCTAAGGAGGTCGGTTCATTGACTGGATTGGAAAAAATAATTGAAGAAATTTGCAATGAAGCCGCGAAGGAAGCGCAGTCAACGATAGAAAAGGCGGAGGCCGAAGCCACAGAAATTTTAGCCCAGGCCAAGGCGCAGATGCAGGCCCGGGAGGCGGAGCTTTCCAAAGCTGCCGAGGCCGAGGTGGCGGAGCTTGCCCGCAGCCGGGAGAGCGCCCTGCATTTGCAGCGCCGTCAGCGGATTCTGGGCACCAAGCAAGAGGCCATTGCTAGAGCCCTGCAAAAGGCGAAGGAAACCCTTGTCCAATTGCCGGAGGAGGACTACTTCAGGCTGCTGGCGGAGCTCATTAAAAAAGCCGCCCAGCCCAAGAGCGGCACCTTAATCTTAAACGAAAGAGACAAGGCGCGTCTGCCCGCGGACTTTATCGCTAAGCTGCAGCTGCCTGAGCAGGGGGCGCTGACTCTTTCGGGGGACAGCCAGCCGATTACCGGCGGCTTTATCCTGAAATATGGGGACATCTTGGAAAACTGCGCCTTTGAAACCCTGTTCAACGCAAGGCAGGGGGAGTTTTCCGACCTTGCGATGAAAACGATGTTTGACGACTAGCGGTTTACCCATTGAGCGAAGGAGGCGAGCGGATTGGCTGAGCAATATGTTTATGAGGTGACCCGGGTTCACATGCAGGAGAGAAGCCTGCTGAGCGGGCACGACATTGAGCAGCTCATCGCGGCGGAAAATTCCAAGGACTGCTGCAAAATTTTAACCGATAAGGGCTGGGGAGCGCCCGAGCTTCCCGCCAATGACCCCGAGGCAATTTTTGCCTATGAGTGGAATAAGACCTGGGCGCTGATTACGGAGATGATGGAGGATCTGAGACCCTTTAACGTGTTCCGTGTGGCCAACGACTACCACAACCTAAAAGCCGCCATCAAGCTTGCCGGCTCCCCCAACGGGGACAGGGATTTTGGCGCCTACTTTCTGCCCTTTGGAACAATTGACGCGGCTATCATCCGGAAAGCTGCCGAAGCCTTTGACTTTTCGTCCCTGCCCAAGGGCCTGGCAGAAGCGGGACGGGAGGCCTATGCCGCCCTGTCCCAGACCCAGAGCGGCCAAGCCTGCGATGTGGTAATTGACCGGGCTACACTGATTGCCATTGACGAAGAAGGGAAAAAAAGCGAAAGTCAGCTCCTAAAGCGCTATGCCCAGCTGACGGTGGACACTGCCAACATCAAGGCGGCGGTGCGCTGCTGCCTGATGAAAAAGGACCTGCCCTTTATCAAAACGGTGATTGCCCCGGCGGGCACCCTAAACATCGAAAAGTTGGCGGACGCCGCATCGAAAGACCTGGAAGCGATTTTTGACTGCTTAAAGGGCAGCGCCTATGCAGACGCAATCAACGAGCTGAAACAATCTGTCCCGGCCTTTGAGCGCTGGTGCGACAACCAGTTAATTGCGCTGATTCGTCCCCAAAAGAATAACTATTTCTCGCTGGAGCCTATCGCGGCCTTCATTTTAGGCCGGGAAAATGAGATTAAGATGGCGCGCCTGATTGTGAGCGCCAAGGTCAACAATCTGAGCAATGAGGCGCTCAGGGAAAGGCTGCGTGACACCTATGTATAAGATTGCGGTAATGGGTGACAGGGACAGTATTTATGGCTTTGCCTCGGTGGGGCTCAGCATTTTCCCAGTGAATCCCGACGTCTCTGTGGCGCGTCAGGTGCGCCAGCTCTATGAAAATGGACACGCCATCATCTACATGACGGAGCAGCTTTTTTCCCAGCATGAGAAGGAACTCTCTGTGTTCAACGACCAGGCTCTGCCGGCCATCATTCCGATTCCGGGGGTCACGGGAAATACAGGCATCGGCATCGACCGTGTGAAAAAATCCGTCACAAAGGCAGTGGGCTCTGATATCATCTTTGGAAATGATTAGCTGCGTGAAAACGCCGATTAGATAAAGTTGCGTGGAAGGACTGGTGCAAATCATGAATCATAGCACAGGAACAATTAAAAAAGTAGCGGGGCCCCTTGTCATCGCGCAGGGGATGCGCGACGCAAACATGTTTGACGTTGTGCGTGTGGCGGAAAACAGGCTCATCGGCGAAATTATTGAGATGCACGGCGACCAGGCCAGCATTCAGGTTTATGAAGAGACCAGCG